>NZ_CP108041.1:1800000-2100000 GCF_036173065.1 Rhodococcus sp. NBC_00297 | reverse complement strand
GGACACTGCCGTCGGTGCGCACGGCCTGACCGTGCAGTGGTGCATCGGTTCCGCCGTCGGCGCCACGGTGTCCGAAGACCCGGACTCGCTCTACGTGGCCGACCTGTCGAGACTGCGCGGGCGCCGCATCGAGTGGGGCGAGTTCGACACCGCGCTGCCCGCCATGCAGGAAGCACTGTTCTGAGTTTGTCCCCGGCCGCCGCGTGGCATTCGTGAGCCATGCCGACCTATCGAGTGAGAGACACCAGCGACGACTCCATCCTGGCCACGGCCGAGCACGAGGACGTGTCGACAGCCGAGGCGTGGGCCGCGGTGGTCGTGGAAGGGCTCGACCCGGCTCCGGTGACCTGGGTGCTGGACAGAGAGTGAGAACGAAGAAGACCCCCGTGCAGCGCACGGGGGTCTTTCTCTGCGGAGGATAGGGGATTTGAACCCCTGAGGGCGTTAACCCAACCCGCGTTCCAGGCGAGCGCCATAGGCCACTAGGCGAATCCTCCGTCGGCTACCTTACCGGCGACACCCCCTCGGAGACGAATCGGGTCGGTTCGGTGGTGCGCGGGGGATGTGGCTAGACTCGTCCACGGATCCCGCGCGGCGCGCATCCTGTGAACTCCCCCAGGGCCGGAAGGCAGCAAGGGTCAACGGGCTCTGCCGGGTGCGCGGGGTCCCCTTAACTTCCCGCCACGCGCAGTCGCCTCGAAAGGCCCTCCTCGCCATGACCGGCCAAGCTCAACTCGGACTGATGAACCCCGACGAGCTGGCCGCGGAGCACGAGAAGCGCACCGCCGAGTACGAGGCACTGGTCGCACGCGGACTCTCGCTGGACCTCACCCGCGGCAAGCCGTCCCCCGAGCAGCTCGATCTCGCGGCCGGCCTGCTCACCTTGCCCGGTGAGGACTACCGGGACGGCAAGGGCACCGACTGCCGCAACTACGGCGGACTGCAGGGCCTGCCCGAGCTGCGCGCCATCTTCGGTGAGCTACTGAACATCCCGGCCGCGAACCTGATCGCGGGAAACAACGCGAGCCTCGAGATCATGCACGACCTCGTGGTGTGGGGGCTGCTGCACGGCACCGTCGACTCGGTGCGTCCGTGGTCGGCCGAACCCGTCGTCCGCTTCCTGTGCCCGAGCCCCGGTTACGACCGGCACTTCGCCATCACCGAGAGCTACGGCATCGAGATGATCCCGGTGACGATGAACGAGGACGGCCCCGACGTCGCCGAGGTCGAGCGGCTGGTCTCGGGCGATCCGCAGATCAAGGGCATGTGGTGTGTGCCGAACTACGCCAACCCCACGGGTGCGGTGTACTCGGAGGAGGTCACCCGCGCTCTCGCGACGATGCCCACTGCGGCCGCCGACTATCGCCTGTTCTGGGACAACGCCTACGCGGTGCATCCGCTGTCAGACGAGTTCCCGCCCGCGTACGACGTGCTGAGCCTGGCAGCGGAGACCGGTCACGCGAACCGTCCGTACGTCTTCGCGTCCACGTCGAAGATCACCTACGCCGGTGCCGGCGTCAGCTTCCTCGGTTCGTCGTCGGCGAACCTCGACTGGTACCTGGGCCACTACGGCAAAAAGAGCATCGGCCCCGACAAGCTCAATCAGCTCCGCCACCTGCGTTTCTTCGGTGATGCCGACGGTGTGCGCACACACATGGCGAAGCACCGCGAGATCCTCGCGCCCAAGTTCGCGATGGTCCAGGAAATCCTCGACGACAGGCTCGGTGCCTCGAAGGTCGCATCGTGGACCGAGCCCGACGGTGGCTACTTCGTCAGCCTGGACGTGCTCGACGGCACCGCTGCGCGCACCATCTCCCTGGCGAAGGACGCCGGCATCGCCCTCACCGGCGCCGGCTCCGCCTTCCCGTACAAGCGCGATCCCGACGACCGGAACATCCGCCTCGCCCCCAGCTTCCCGTCCACCGACGAGTTGTCCGCGGCGATGGACGGCGTGGCCACCTGCGTGCTGCTGGCCGCGACGGAGAAGCTGCTCGGGTCGTAGTTTGGTCGGGTTCTCACACCGATTCCGGCAGGGTTCACCGGCTGCAACCCCTGTGAGTTGCGGAAACCGGTGACGGTTCGACGCCTGTGGATGGCCATGAGCAGCATTCCTGGATCTCGGCCACGATCGTCACATGAGCGACGAGGGCGAAGCCGCAGAACTGATCCGGCGCGCGGATCTTCTCGGCCGAGGTGTGTCCGACACCGAGATCCGCAGTGCACGCAGGTCCGGGTCCATCGTGGCCGTGCGGCGGGGGTGTTTCGTCGACAAGCGGCGTTTCACCGACTCCACGCCGGAGGCTCGACACCTTCTCGCAGCCCGGGCAGCCCTGGCCGCAGGCGGACCGGGTCTCACGCTCAGCCACGAGTCGGCCGCGCTGGCGTGGGGCATGTCGTTGTGGCAGGGGCCGCCACCGCTGGTGCACCTGACGGTCGACAGGCCGACCGGCGGACGTGTCGACGCGGTACGGCACCTCCACACGCATCCACTCGCCGATGTGGACGTGGTGATGCGTGACGGTGCGAGAGTGACCTCCGCGGCGCGGACCGTGGCGGATCTTGGGTGCGCCTTGAGCTTCGAAGCCGCTGTGTGCGTTGGTGATTCGGCGCTGGCATGCACTCCGACATCGATCGACGACATCACCGAGGCGATCCGCGGGTGTGGCCGTCGGCGCGGCGTCGCGGGCGCTCGACGTGCCGCCGCATTCTTGGACGGTCGTAGCGAGAGCGTCGGCGAATCGCGCAGTCGGGTGTACCTCGATCGGCACGGGCTCCCCGCGCCCGAGCTGCAGATCGAGATCGTGATCGACGGGCGCACGTATCGGCCGGACTTCCTGTGGGAGGACCAGCGCGTGATCGGGGAGTTCGACGGGATGGTGAAGTACACCGGTGGAGGCGAGGCGACCGAGAGCGTGATGATCGCCGAGAAGCTCCGGGAGGACGCTCTGCGTGCCGCCGGGTGGATCGTCGTGCGGTGGACGTGGGCGGACCTCGTCGACGGTCGGCTGGCGCAGCGCATTCGTGCTGCGCTGTCCGCGTGAAAGAATGACGCCATGGCCACGACGCTGCACTTGGTGGGGGATCCCGACGCCGACGCCCTGCTCGCCTCCGACCCGCTCGCGCTGCTGATCGGGATGTTGCTCGATCAGCAGGTACCGATGGAGTCGGCGTTCGCCGGTCCGAAGAAGCTGGCGGATCGCATCGGGTCGCTCGACGTCCGCGCGATCGCCGAGATGCCGGAGGACGACTTCCTCGCGATCTGCTCCACCCCACCCGCGGTGCACCGGTTCCCGGGGTCGATGGGCAAGCGGATCCAGTCGATGTGCTCGTACATCGTCGACGAGTGGGACGGCCGCGCCGACGCCATCTGGACGGACGGCGACCCGGACGGCAGAGAAGTGCTGAAGCGACTGAAGGCGCTGCCCGGGTACGGCGATCAGAAGGCGCGCATCTTCCTGGCTCTGCTGGGCAAGCAGATGGGTGTGGAGCCGGCCGGGTGGCGCGACGCCGCCGGATCGTACGGCGACGACGGCTCCCGACGATCCATCGCCGACGTGGTCGACGCGACCAGTCTGGGCGAGGTGCGCGAGTTCAAGAAGGCGGCCAAGCGGGCCGCCAAGGAGAGCGCAGGATCGTAGGTTCCCGCCGACCGTTCTGTCGGTCGACGTCGGTACTCTCTCTCGCGTGGCCCTGTACCGGAAGTACCGTCCAGCGACGTTCGCGGAAGTGGTCGGGCAGGAGCATGTCACCGAGCCTCTGTCCGTCGCACTGGACTCGAAGCGCATCAATCACGCCTACCTCTTCTCCGGCCCTCGCGGGTGTGGCAAGACGTCGTCCGCACGCATCCTGGCGCGGTCGCTCAACTGCGTCCAGGGTCCGACGTCGACGCCGTGCGGAGTGTGCGGCTCGTGTGTCGCGCTCGCTCCCGGCGGCCCGGGCAACCTCGACGTCATCGAGCTCGACGCGGCCAGCCACGGCGGCGTGGACGACACCCGTGAGCTGCGTGACCGCGCGTTCTACGCGCCTGCGGAATCGCGCTACCGCGTCTTCATCGTGGACGAGGCCCACATGGTCACGACGGCGGGCTTCAATGCGCTGCTCAAGATCGTGGAGGAGCCGCCCGAGCACCTGATCTTCGTGTTCGCGACCACGGAGCCGGAGAAGGTGCTGCCGACCATCCGCAGCCGCACCCATCACTACCCCTTCCGGTTGCTGCCTCCGCTCGCCATGCGCGGTCTGATGGAGCGCATCTGTGCGGAGGAGAAGGTCACCGTGCAGGATGCGGTGTATCCCTTGGTCATTCGTGCCGGTGGTGGCTCCCCGCGCGACACCCTCAGCGTGCTGGACCAGCTGCTCGCCGGTGCAGGTGACGAGGGTGTGCAGTACACCCGCGCACTCACTCTGCTCGGCGTCACCGACGTCGCGCTGATCGACGAGGCCGTCGACGCACTGGCCGCCCGGGACGGTGCCGCTCTGTTCGGCACCGTCGAGAAGGTCATGGACGCGGGCCACGATCCCCGCCGGTTCGCGGTGGACCTGCTCGATCGACTCCGCGACCTCATCCTCATGCGTGCAGTCCCCGATGCGGGGGAGCGCGGACTCGTCGACGCCCCCGCCGACATGCTCGAGCGGATGCGCGACGAGGCGGAGCGCATCGGCCCGGCCACGCTGGCCCGATTCGCGGAGACGGTGCACGCCGGACTCGGTGAGATGCGCGGCGCCACGGCTCCCCGGCTGTTGCTGGAGGTCATGTGTGCGCGGATGCTGCTGCCGGCGGCGTCCGATGCGGAAAGTGCTGTGCTGCAACGGTTGGAGCGACTCGAACGGCGCCTCGACGTGACCCTGCCCGCAGGCGAGGCCGCTGCGGTCGAGGCCGAACATCAGCACGACCGCCTCGAGGCGGCGGCGCAGCAGCAGACGTACCGCCGTCCGTCCGAGCGGGCGGCCGAGCCGGCCGCCGCTCCCGCGCCCGTCGTCGACGCCCCCGCAGCCAGAGTCGCTGCACCGGAACCGGTCACACCCGAACCTGCGCGCCCCGAACCTGCGCGCCCCGAACCTGCGCGCCCCGAACCGGCCGCAGCGCAGCCGCCCGCAGCGCAGCCGGCCACCCCTGAGCCCGAGCCGACCCCGGAGCCCACCCCCGTAGCCGTGGAAACCCCGGCCGCCGAATCGACGACACCCGAGCCCGCCGAGAGTGCACCCGAGCCGGCAGAGACCGCCCCCGAGACAGCACCCGAGCCCGCCGCGCCGAGTCCCGCCGCGGCGGAGGGTCCGGATGCCGCGGACGTGCGCGCCGTCTGGTCCGAGGTGCGGACGAAGGTGCGGGAGCGCAGCCGCACCGTCGAGGTGATGCTCTCGGGCGCCACCGTGAAGTCTGTCGGGGACGGGGCGATCGTGTTGGCTCACGACTCGGTACCGCTGGCCAAGAGGCTGGTCGAGCCCCGCAACGCCGAGGTCATCAAGGACGCGCTGCGTGACGTCTTCGGCGTCGAGTGGACCGTGGTCTGCGAGGCGGGCGACGGCACCGCCCGGTCGGCGGCACCGGCGCCGGCATCCACCCCGGCCGAGCGCCCGGCGTCCACCGGCCCTCGGTTCTCGCGCCCGAGCAGGTCGGCGCCCACCCCGGAGCCGGCACGGCCGGCGCAGTCCGGCAGCGCCCCGGCGCGGTCGACGCCCTCGCGCCCGTCCGACGACGACATCCCCCCGCCGCCCGAGGAGCCCGACTATCCGGACGACCCGGGTCCCTCGCCGTACGACGGTCCACCTCCCCCGGAGAGCCCGGAGGAGCAGGAAGAGCTCATGAAGCAGGCGAAGGAGCCGGTCGATCCGTCGACGCGTCGCGATCCGGACGAGGTCGCGCTCGAGCTGCTGCAGTCCGAGCTGGGTGCCACCCCGCTGAAAGACGTCTGACCTGCTGCTGACGGTGTGAAACACCGGCAGGAGTGTCACAGTGCGCGCTCGTTTCGGTCCTTTCGGCAGCGCGGCTCCATGCCTAGGGTGAATGGCGTCGAGGTCTGTCCTCGTGGGCGCCGGTGTCTCCAGTGCACCGTGCTGCCCGAGTCTCACGTCGGAAGGAACTGTGTTCAGTGACCACAGAGGCATACATCTACGAAGCCATCAGAACACCGCGAGGTAAGGGCAAGAACGGGTCGCTGCACTCGGTCAAGCCGATCTCGCTGGTCACCGGGTTGATCGACGAGCTCCGCCGTCGTTTCCCCGACATGGACGAGGATCGCATCTCCGATCTGATCCTGGGCGTCGTCTCGCCCGTGGGAGATCAGGGTGCCGACATCGCCCGTACCGCGGTGCTCGCCGCGAAGATGCCCGACACGGTCGGCGGCTTCCAGCTCAACCGTTTCTGCGCGTCCGGCCTCGAAGCCGTCAACCTCGCCGCGCAGAAGGTGCGGTCGGGCTGGGACGAGCTCGTCATCGCCGGTGGCGTGGAGTCGATGTCCCGCGTTCCTATGGGATCGGACGGCGGCGCGTGGGCCATGGACCCGCAGACCAACTACGACACCTACTTCGCCCCCCAGGGCATCGGCGCCGACCTCATCGCGACGATCGAGGGCTTCACCCGTGAGGACGTCGACGCGTACGCCGCGCAGTCCCAGGAGCGCGCTGCAGCCGCATGGTCGGGTGGCTACTTCACCAAGTCCGTCGTGCCGGTCACGGACCAGAACGGTCTGCTGATCCTCGACAGTGACGAGCACATGCGCCCCGGCACCACCGTCGAGTCGCTCGGCAAGCTCAAGCCGGCCTTCGAGGGCATCGCCGCGATGGGCGGGTTCGACGACGTCGCGCTGCAGAAGTACCACTGGATCGAGAAGATCGATCACGTCCACACCGGCGGTAACTCGTCGGGCATCGTCGACGGTGCGGCCCTGGTCGTCGTCGGCAGCGAGGACGCCGGCAAGTCGATGGGCATGACGCCACGCGCTCGCGTCGTCGCGACCGCCACCAGCGGCGCCGACACCACCATCATGCTGACCGGGCCGACGCCCGCGTCGAAGAAGGTGCTGGCCGCGGCCGGCCTGACGGTCGACGACATCGACCTGTTCGAGCTGAACGAGGCATTCGCCTCCGTGGTCCTGCGCTTCCAGCGCGACCTGAAGATCCCGGGCGAGAAGCTCAACGTCAACGGTGGCGCCATCGCGATGGGCCACCCCCTCGGTGCCACGGGCGCCATGATCACCGGCACCGTGCTCGACGAGCTCGAGCGTCGGAACGGCCGCTACGCACTGATCACCCTGTGCATCGGCGGCGGCATGGGCGTGGCCACCATCATCGAGCGAGTCTGAGGAACAGCATGAGTGACAACATGATTCAGTGGGACCAGGATGCCGACGGCATCGTCACCCTGACGATGGACGACCCGAACCAGGGCGCCAACACGATGAACGAGCTCTACAAGACCTCGATGGGCGCCACGGTCGACCGCCTCGAGGCCGAGAAGGACTCCATCACCGGTGTCGTCGTCACCTCGGCGAAGAAGACCTTCTTCGCCGGTGGCGATCTCAAGAACATGATCAAGGCCGGCCCCGCCGACGCCCAGCAGATCTTCGACGAGGTGCAGACGGTCAAGTCGCAGCTGCGTCGGCTCGAGACGCTCGGCAAGCCTGTCGTGTCCGCGATCAACGGCGCCGCACTCGGTGGCGGCCTGGAGATCACGCTGGCGACGCACCACCGCATCGTCGCGGACGTTCCCGGTGTCCAGCTCGGCCTGCCCGAGGTGTCGCTGGGTCTGCTGCCCGGCGGCGGCGGCGTCACCCGCATCACCCGCATGATGGGTATCCAGAACGGCTTCATGTCGGTGCTGTCCCAGGGCACGCGATTCCGCCCGGCCAAGGCGCTCGAGCTCGGTCTGGTGCACGAGGTCGTCGGCAGCGTCGAGGAACTCGTTCCCGCTGCGAAGGCATGGATCAAGGCCAACCCCGAGGGCGGCGTCGCCCCGTGGGACGTCAAGGGCTACAAGATCCCCGGCGGCACACCCTCCAATCCCAAGCTCGCTCAGATCCTTCCGGCGTTCCCGTCGAACCTGCGCAAGCAGATCAAGGGCGCGCCGATGCCGGCACCGCTCGCGATCCTGTCCGCCGCGGTGGAGGGTGCGCAGGTCGACTTCGACAACGCGTCCACCATCGAGTCGCGTTACTTCACGTCGCTCGTCACCGGCCAGGTGTCGAAGAACATGATCCAGGCGTTCTTCTTCGACCTGCAGGCGATCAATGCCGGCAAGTCCCGCCCGGACGGCTACGAGAAGACGCAGTTCACCAAGGTCGCCGTGCTCGGCGCCGGCATGATGGGCGCGGGCATCGCCTACGTCTGTGCCAAGGCCGGAATCGACGTCGTCCTCAAGGACGTCGAGCAGGCGTCCGCAGACAAGGGCAAGGCGTACTCCGAGGCCATCGAGGCCAAGGCGCTCTCACGCGGCAAGACCACGCAGGAGAAGTCGGACGCGCTCCTCGCGCGGATCCACCCCACGGCGGACCCGAAGGACGTCGAGGGCGCCGATCTGGTCATCGAGGCAGTCTTCGAGTCGCAGGACCTCAAGCACAAGGTCTTCCAGGAGATCGAGGACCTCGTCGCACCCGATTCGCTGCTCGGCTCGAACACCTCGACGCTGCCCATCACCGGTCTCGCGACGGGTGTCAAGCGCCAGGAAGACTTCATCGGAATCCACTTCTTCTCGCCCGTCGACAAGATGCCGCTGGTCGAGATCATCCGCGGTGACAAGACCTCGGATGCCGCTCTGGCCAAGGCATTCGACCTCGTGCAGGCCATCAAGAAGACCCCGATCGTCGTCAACGACAGCCGTGGCTTCTTCACCTCGCGCGTGATCGGCACCTTCATCAACGAGGCCATCGCCATGCTGGGCGAGGGCGTCGAGCCCGCGACCATCGAGCAGGCCGGTCTGCAGGCGGGCTACCCGGCGCCGCCGTTGCAGCTCTCCGACGAGCTGACGCTGACGCTGATGCAGAAGATCCGCAAGGAGACCTACGACGCGATCGACGCAGCCGGCGGAACTCCTCCCGAGGATGCCGCGGGCGCGGTCATCGACAAGATGGTCGACGAGTTCGAGCGTCCGTCGAAGGCCAAGGGCGCCGGCTTCTACGAGTACGTCGACGGCAAGCGCACCGGCCTCTGGTCGGGTCTGCGTGACGCCTTCAAGTCGGGTACCTCGGAGTCGTCGTTCGAGGACCTCAAGGAGCGCATGCTCTTCATCGAGGCGATCGAGACGCAGAAGTGCTTCGACGAGGGCGTGCTGAACACGACGGCCGACGCCAACATCGGCTCGATCTTCGGTATCGGCTTCCCGGCGTGGACCGGTGGCGTGCACCAGTACGTCGTCGGCTACGAGGCCGCGGACGGCTCGATCGGCAAGGAGGCGTTCGTCGCCCGTGCCGAGGAGCTGGCCAAGCAGTACGGCGAGCGGTTCACTCCGCCTGCGTCTCTGCGCTAGTCACGAGTACACGACAGCCCCGCACCTCCTGGTGTGGGGCTGTCGTCGTCTCAGCTCAGGACGCGCGCGGCGAAGTCGAGTGATGCGGGCATGGAGGCCATCAGGGTGCCGATGTGATCGGGCGTCGGAAAGGTGACCAGCTGGAAGTCCGTACCGGCAGCGGTCATCCGGGCCGTGTGGACGAACGTGAGCGGAGCCGGAACTGTCTGATCGGAGAGGCTCTGAGTCACGAGGAGCGGCCGGTCGTAGCCACTGACGGGGACGGCCTGCATCTGCTCGAGCACGGGGGCCAGCGGCGTCAACGGGCGCGTGAGAAGCTCCCCGAACTGGGCCGGGTGCGCCGACCGATAATCGCGGAACTCGGTGCCGCACAGCGTGGTCGCAGCGTCGAGATACTCGACGCCCTTCGGCGTCAGGTACTGCCGGACGTCGAGTTCCGGACGCTGGTCCGCCAGTCCGGCGAGAGTGTAGAAGACGTAGCCGAGAAAGCCGCTGGGGACGACCGGCGGGAGAACCGGACCGACCAGCGGGAGCACGGTGTCGAGCCCCGTCGGGCCGGCCACGGACACGGCGCCGCGGAAGTCGAGGTCCGGTGCGCGGGTGGATGCCGCTGCGGCGGTGAAGAAGGACGTGTTGCCGCCCTGGGACAGGCCGGTGGTGATCCATTCCGGCGAGAGCCGATCGCCGAGCATCGTGTGTGCTGCGCGGACGATGTCGATCGCGTTGGCACCGGCGGCGGGTCCGTCCAGATAGGCGTGCACACCCGGAGTCCCCATGCCCGCATAGTCGGTGGCCACCACGGCGTGGCCGGCGGCCAGCCACGCCTCGATCGCCGGACGCTCGTACTGCGCGGTGCCCGTCGCCGACGGCGCACACGAGTCGGCGACACCGGTGGTGCCGTGGGCGTAGGACACGACCGGCCATCCGTCGGCGGGAGCATCGCCTGTCGGCACGAACACTGTGCCCGTCGACTCCCCGGCCTGCTCGGCCGTCCGCAGCGTGGAGTAGCGCACCACATAGCTCTCCGCGGCGCCGGCGGGTGCCAGCGCGGGATCGAGCGCGGTGCTGGAGAGCACCGTGCCCGCGGCCGTCTCGGCGGACGCGGGAGCAGGGACGAGAAGGACGGACGACGCGAGTGCGACGCACGCGACGAGGACCGGTGGACAGAATCGTCGGGGAAGAGAAGTCACGGACAGCAGTCCATCATGTCGAGCGGCGTCCGTGGTGTGTCCCGTCGCGACGATGTGTCTCGTCACGAGAACGGGCCCGACGCGGCATCAGGGGACTAGGTTCGACACGTGAAGACTCCCGTTGTCACCGTCATCGGTGCCGTGATCGCCGTCATGGGCCTGCTGTTCAGCCTCCAGGGATTCGGGGTGATCGGTGGCAGTGCGATGAGCAACACGACCACCTGGTCGATCCTCGGCCCCGTCATCCTGATCGTCGGAGTGGCGATCGTGGTGGTGAGCAGGCGCCGAGGGGTCTAGTCGGAGAAACGCCTGCGCAGGTCGACCTTCACGACCTTGCCGCCGGCGTTGCGGGGGAGCGCCTCCACCAGCACCAGGTGGCGCGGGTGCTTGTAGTGCGCGAGGCGTCCGTCCAGCCAGCCGACGAGGTCGGGAAGCGTGAGGTCCGGCTCGTCGGTGCCGCGCTGCGCGACGACGGCGACGGGCACCTCACCCCAGCGGTCGTCCGGGCGGCCTATCACTGCTGCCTCGAGGATTCGGGGGTGGGAGAACAGCACGTTCTCGACCTCGGCGCAGTAGATGTTCTCGCCGCCGGAGATGATCATGTCCTTCTTGCGGTCGACGACGAAGACGAAGCCCTCCTCGTCCTGACGCACCAGGTCGCCGGAATGGAACCAGCCGCCGTGGAACGCGTCCGACGTGGCGGCAGGGTTCTCCCAGTACCCGTGCATCAGCGTCGGCCCGCGATAGACGATCTCGCCGATGTCACCTCGCGGGACGTCGACCATGTCGTCGTCGACGACCCGAGCCTCCACCGTGGCGACGACGCGTCCCACGGACCCGAGTTTGCGGAGTGCGTCGCCGCCGTCGAGGACGCAGGTGATCGGCGACATCTCGGTCTGACCGAAGACGGCCACGGTGAGGGCGTCGGGGAAGGTCTGCGACATCGCCCGCAGGACGGTGTCCGACGCCGGCGCCGCACCCCACGAGATCACTCGCAGCGACAACGTCCTGGGGCGGCGCGCCTGTTCCGCGCAGACCGCCTGCCACTGCACCGGCACGAGGAACAGGGTGGTCACCGCCTCGGCCTCGAGGACGTCGAGCAACGCGGCCGGATCGAACGCGCCGACGGGGTGGACGACGGTCGGGATGCCGAGCTTGAGGCTGGGGGCGATGCTGCCCAGGGCGGCGATGTGGAACATCGGTGACGCACAGAAGTTGATCTCGTCGACTCCGTACATCTGCAGGGCGCGAATGCAGGTCAGCGCCTGAGCCTGCATGTTGGAATGAGACAGCACAGCGCCTTTGGGACGGCCGGTCGTTCCCGAGGTGTACATGATCAGAGCCGGTGCGTCGTCCGGGACGTCGGTGTCCGGCGCGGGCGCGCCCTCGCGGATCAGAGCCTCGTAGGTGTCCCCGTCTCCGCCCACCACGATCGAGTCCGCGACGCCCACCGCCGCGGCGAGCGGCGCCAGAGCGTCCTCCACGACGATGAGGCCGGCGCCGCTGTTCTGCGCGAGGTAGGTGATCTCCGGGGCGCTCATCCGAAAGTTGACGGGCACGGCGATCGCACCGACGGCATTGATGGCGAGCACCGATTCGATGTACTCGGGCCGGTTGAGCATGAGGATCAGCACCCGGTCCCCGGCCGTCACGCCACGGTGGGACAACCCGCCGGCGAGTGCGTCGACACGATCGCAGAGGCCGCGCCAGGTGTGCGTCGTCCCGCCGAAGCGCAGCGCCACGCCCGCGGGATTCATCAGTGCGTGTCGTCGTACCTGGTTGTTCCAGTTGTCCCGCCGTGCACGTCCGGGCTGCGACTGATCCGCCATCTCGGGTGTCCTCTCGTGGAGTCGCACCCACTCGGGTGTCGACAGTCCCCGTGATTCGACACCCGAGACGGCGTCCGTGTCAGTGGATCAGCCGATCCACCAGGGCCGCAACGGAAGACGCGCGTCGTTGTTCTCGTCGAGCTTGACGGCGAGTACCTGGTGCAGCTGGACCACGTTGCGCTCGAAGCCCAGGCGTGAGCCCGCCATGTAGAGGCCCCACACGCGCGCGGTGCCCTCACCGACCTCCGCGACGCAGGCGTCCCAGTTGTCGACGAGGTTGCGGCACCAGTCCCGGAGCGTCATCGCGTAGTGCTCGCGCAGGTTCTCCTCGTGACGCACCTCGAGGCCCACGTCCTGCATCTCGGAGATGATGCGGCCGGATCCCGTCAGCTCGCCGTCGGGGAAGACGTAGCGGTCGATGAAGCCGCCGGCCCGCGCCGACGAGCGGTTGTCCGGGCGGGTGATGCAGTGGTTCAGGACGCGGCCACCCGGGCGCAGCTTGCCCTTGATGAACTCGAAGTACGCCGGGTAGTTCGAGACGCCGATGTGCTCGGTGAGGCCGATCGACGACACGGCGTCGAAGTCGCCCTCGACGATGTCGCGGTAGTCGCTGTGACGCACCTCCGCGAGATCGCTCAGACCGTCGGCGGCGATGGCGTTCTGCGCCCACTCTGCCTGCTCGCGCGAGAGCGTGGCGCCGATGACGTGGACGCCGCGACGGGCCGCGTAGCGCACCATCGAGCCCCAGCCACAACCGATGTCGAGCAGTCGGTCGCCCGCCTTCAGGTTCAGCTTCTCGAACACCAGGCGGTACTTGTTCTCCTGCGCCTCCTCGAGCGACGCCTCGAGAGTCGGGTAGGCGGCGCAGGTGTAGGTCATCGACGGGCCGAGCACGTACTCGTAGAACGTGTTCGACACGTCGTAGTGGTGGTGGATGCTCTCGGCGTCCCGAGTCTTGCTGTGCCGCAACCCCTCGGCGATACGACGCCAACGTGGGAGAGATTCCTGGGGCGGGGGAGCGATGGGACGCAGCAACTCCCATCCGAGAGACCGGGTGACGGTCGCCAGTGCGCGCGCGGACGGACGTTTGAAGTGCAGGTCGTCGCCCAGCATCCGGAGCACGTCGTACGGGTCACCCGGGTGGGCGCCCTCGATCTCCAGATCGCCCGAGACGTAGGCGCGAGCCATGCCCAGGTCGCCGGGGGCGGTCGCGAGGTAGGTGGTGCCGCGGGGTGAGGTGAGCCTGAGCCCGTACTCGGAATCCTCGGCACCGGCCGTACTGCCGTCGTACGCCGAGAATCGAACGGGCAGATCACCTTCGGTGAACTGCTCGAGAATCTCGGCGATGGAGAGTTTGGGGGAACCGCCGGACAGGCCGGGGTTCCGTTGATCCTTGAATGTCGTCATCGACGATGCACCGCCTTCGAATACAGATCCAACAACCGCGAATCGGGGTCGTACTTCTCTTTGAGTCGGCGGTAACCGTCACCGCCGTAGAGGGCATCGAACTCGGCCCTGTCGTAGAACGAGTCCGAGTAGAGGGACTTGTGACCGTCGAACTCGGTCACCTTCTTCTCGATCCGACGGTTGGCTGCCCCGTCGGGTTCACCGGGGACCACGGGCACCGACGACCAGAAGCCGACGTTGACGTAGGTGCGGTGAGGTTCGAGCGGGTAGAGGGGCCACCCGCGTACTCCGGCGTCGGAGTCCTGCGCGTCGGCGTACCCGTCGGGTTCGCGAAGTCGCAAGGGACACAGCCACAACGGCTCGATCGGGATCTCGTCGAGGAACCACGAGACGAACGCGGCCGTGTTCTCGATCGGCACCTCGATGTCCTGCACGACGCGCTCGCGGATCGGGTTGCCCTTGCGCTTCTCGAGACGGTCGGCGATGTCGTACTTCTGGTCGAGCGCGATCAGCTTCCAGTAGAAGCTGCTGCGCAGGTACTTCTTCGGCCAGAGACGTCGGATGCGCGGGTTCTGCGCACCGAAGGCGCGCGAGCACCAGAACCAGTCGGTGTCCCACCGCCACAGGTAGTCGCGCACCGTCAGGCGGTCCGTTCGCGGCGCGGTGCCGTCGTGCTGGATGGACCGGTAGAAGATCGCCGAGTCGGTGTAGTCGCTCACCGGTCCCGGCTCGTCGGTCTGCCGGCCCAGGGTCAGATAGGCCTCGGTCCCGGAGAACACCACCCCGTCGAGGTAGTCGACGCGGTCACCCTCGTACTCCCGGTCCGCGACGATGCGCGCCATGACCGTCTGCACCGACTCGAGGTCGTGGAACCGGACGTGGCGCAGGGCGACGTAGGGAAGGACGGGCTCGAGTTCGATGCGCAACCGTGACGAGTAGCCGAGGGTGCCGTAGGAGTTGGGGAACCCTCGGAAGAGGTCGCTGTACTCGTTGTCGGGAGTGGCCGTGACGACGTCACCCGATCCGGCGAGAATGTCGATCTCGAGGACGGACTCGTGCGGAAGGCCGCTGCGGAACGACGTCGACTCGATGCCGAGGCCGGTGACCGCGCCGCCGAGCGTGATCGTCTTGAGCTGCGGCACCACCAGGGGAGCGAGCCCATACGCCAGGGTGGCGTCGACGAGGTCCTCGTAGGTGCACATTCCCTGCACGTCGGCGGTCATGGCGTCGGGGTCGACCGAGATGACGCCTCCCAACCCGGAGACGTCGAGTCCGGGGGCGGAGTTCTTCGGCCTGGCCCGGAAGAGGTTGGAGGTCTTCTTCGCCAGGCGGACGGTCGCGTCCCGGGGAATGGCACGGTAACTGGCCAGAAGCCGTTCCACACCCGCCCGATGTCCCGCTTGTCCGATCTCGTGCGGACGGTTGCCGCCCCCGCCGGGTTCCCGCGCTCCCCCGAGCGCCGCATCGACTGTCTGAGCCACGCGAGAACGCTATACGGAGGTTGTTCGCAACGCTATGGAAGGTGCCTCCCGACGAGGAAACTTCACACGATCGTTGCGCTCGATTCGCCCGGGCGTGGACGTGAAACAATGAATGTCACCGTCCGTCCCACCCCGACATCAGGAGTTCTCCCCGTCATGGCCAAGGTCAGCGCGAGCAGTTCCCTCACCATCAGTGCGGCTCCCGACAAGGTCCTCGCGGCACTGTCCGACTACGAGACGGTGCGTCCGCGCATCCTGCCCGAGCAGTACCGCGACTTCGCGGTCGTCGAGGGTGGGCAGGGCGACGGCACCGTCGCTCGCTGGGTCCTTCAGGCGACCGAGAAGCGCTCGCGGAACGTGCTCGCGACCGTGTCGGTGTCCGGCGCGACCGTCACGGAGAAGGACGCCAACTCGTCGATGGTGACCACGTACCTCGTCGCCCCGAGCGGTAGCGGGTCGTCGGTCACCACCACCACGGAGTGGACGGGCGCCGGCGGTGTCGGCGGCTTCTTCGAGAAGACGTTCGCGCCCCTCGGACTGAAGAAGATTCAGGCGCAGCTCCTGCAGAACCTCTCGCGCCAGGTGGAGTGAGGCACGCGGCTACGCTCGACCGACACGATCTCGTCACCACTTCGGAAGGACACCCGCCGTGCAACCCGGTGAACAGCCCGACATGTCCCAGCTGCTGCAGCAGGCCCAGCAGATGCAGCAGCAGTTGATGGCAGCCCAGGCGGAGATCGCCGCGACGGAGGTCACCGGTCGCGCCGGCAACGGTCTCGTCGTGGCGACGGTGAAGGGCAGCGGCGAGGTGGTCGGTCTGACCATCGACCCCAAGGTCGTGGATCCCGACGACGTCGAGACCCTGCAGGACCTGATCATCGGTGCGATCGCCGACGCGTCCCGCGCCGCGGGTGAGGTCGCGTCGCAGAAGCTCGGTCCCCTCGCCGGCCTGGGCGGCGGCGGACTCCCCGGCCTGCCCGGCTTCTAGAACCGGGTCGAGAAGCGTGTACGAAGGTCCGGTCCAGGATCTGATCGACGAGCTGGGCAAACTTCCCGGTGTCGGACCGAAGAGCGCGCAGCGCATCGCCTTTCATCTGTTGGGGGTCGAGGCGCCCGAGATCGACCGCCTGCAGAAGGCACTGCAGCGCGTCCGCGACGGGGTGCAGTTCTGCATCGTCTGCGGCACCGTCTCCGACAAGGAACTGTGCCGCATCTGTGCGGACCCGCGCCGCGATCGGACGAAGATCTGCGTCGTCGAGGAACCCAAGGACGTGCAGGCCGTCGAACGCACCCGCGAGTTCAAGGGGAGATACCACGTGCTGGGCGGCGCGCTGGATCCGCTGAGCGGGGTCGGTCCCGATCAGCTGCGCATCCGGGAGTTGCTCACCCGTATCGGCAATCAGGAGGACGGCGTCGACGTCTCCGAGGTGATCATCGCGACCGACCCCAACACCGAGGGGGAGGCGACGGCCACCTACCTGCTGCGCATGATGCGTGATTTCCCCGGCCTGTCCGTCACCCGGCTGGCCTCCGGACTGCCCATGGGCGGCGACCTCGAGTTCGCGGACGAGCTCACGTTGGGCCGTGCGCTGTCCGGCCGCAACGTGATGAACTAGCGCTCGAGCCGATAGAGGCGCTCGGGTCGCCCCACGTTGCCGTAGTCGAGCGAGACGGTCACCCGGTCGACGTCGCTGAGGTACTCCAGGTAGCGGCGAGCGCTCGACCGCGACATCCCGGTCCTCTCGGCCATCGTGCTCGCCGAGGTCTCGCCTGGATTCTCCCGCAGTTGGTGCTCGACCATGGCCAGCGTCTCGGCGCTCAGGCCCTTGGGGAGCCGTGTCGCGGTCCCGCGCACTCCGAACGCCTTGTCGACGGCGTCCTGCTCCGCCTCGTCGATCGCGGCCAGCGACTCCCGTGTGCGGCGGTAGTGCTCGAGGCGCTCCTGCAGTGCCTGGAACTTGAACGGCTTGATCAAGTAGTGCACGGCGCCCGCGCGCAGTGCCTTGCGCACCGATTCGGCCTCGCGCTCGCTGGTGATCACCAGGACGTCGAGGTCGGGGATGATCTCCCGGAACGGGCCGATGAGATCGAGCCCGGTGACGCCGGGCAGATGGACGTCCAGCAGCACCAGATCGGGACGGGTGGACTCCACCTTCTCCAGCGCTTCCTGCGCCGTGTGCGCCACCCCGCACACCTCGAATCCGGCCACCTTGGTGACGAAACCGGTGTGCACCCGCGCGACCATGAAGTCGTCGTCCACCACCAGCACCCTGAGTGTCATCGCGTCCTCCCCCCGGATCCGGTGACGGCCCGGAAGACCGTCCACCGCCTACCGTCCTCGACTCTGTCACTCACGCCGACCTCACCGCCGCGTCGGCGGCACACGACACGCACGAGGGCGAGGCCGAAACCGTGCCCGTCGAGCGACGTCCCCTTCGTGCTCCACCCCTGCTCGAACACGCGATCCGCATCCTCCGTGCCGATGCCGGGGCCGTTGTCGGCCACCTCGACCTCGATCCCGTCCGCGTCCGCGACGATCCGGACGCGCACCACCGCGTCCACCGACTGCCCCTCGAGGACTGCGTCCACAGCGTTGTCGACGAGGTTGCCGACGACGGTGCAGAGGTCTCGGGAGGCATCGTCGTCGAGTCGCGGGAGGTGTGAGGCGTCGTCGAGTGCCACGGTCACCGAGCGGGCCGCGGCGGCGCCGATCTTGGCGATGAGCAGCGCGGCGACCCCGAGATCGTCGATGCGGTCGGTCACGGTGGACGTGAGGCGCTCACGATGCTCGGTGATGCCGTCGACGTACCGCTCCACCTCGTCGTACTCACCGAGCTGGACCAGTCCCGAGATGGTGTGCAGCTGGTTGTCGAACTCGTGGATGTGCTCCCGCAGTGCCGTCGAGCTGGTGCGGCTGATGTCGAGTTTGCTCTGGACCTCGCTCAGTTCGGTGCGGTCACGGAACGTGGTCACCGTGGCCACCTTCCGTCCCGACGCCTCGATCGGCACCGTGTTGAAGACGAGGATGCGATCTCCGGTGAGGACGAGCTGGTCGCCGTCGTCGCTCGGGTGACGCAGGACGTCGAGGACCCGGTCGTCGAGTCCGAGCTCCTCCACCCGCCGGCCCACACCGTCCTCGTCGAGGCCGAGCATGTCGTGTGCGCTGCGACTCAGCAGGACCACCCGACCCGACGGATCCAGCGCCACCACGGCCTCCTTGAGGCCCTCGAGCATCGCCTGCCGCTGGCGCACCAGGTCGACGATCTCCCCGGCCTCCATTCCCATGGTCTGCCGCTTGACGCGTCGGGCCAGCAGGATCGACCCGACAGCGCCCAGAACGGAGGCCACGGCAAGGTAGATGACGAGGTCCGGGGTCGCCTGCGCGAGGCGCTCCCACACCGACGGGTACTCGCGGCCGACGATCGCCACACCGACGATGCGGCCGTCGGCATCGAGCACCGGGACCTGTGACTGCACGGACGCGTCGGGGGACACCGCGGTGTTGGCGCTCGTCTCGGCGAGACCGGTCCAGGATCGGCCCGTCCGCGCGCCCGCTCCCTCGGCCGCCGATTCCTGTCCCACCCGCGACGGGTCGGTCGCGACGACGATGATGCCGTCGGGGTCCGTCAGTTGCGCGTAGTCCAGACCTGAGACGGCCCGCACCGACTCGACCGCACCCTGCAGCGCCGTGCGGATCCGGGGCTGGGCGGAGGCGAGCAGTTGTCGCACGGTGGGACTCGCGGCGAGGTTCTCGGCAGCCGACTGGACGCGCAGACCCTGTTCGCGCTGGAAGGTCGCCGACGCCTGGGCCAGCGACAACCCGCTGATGACGACGAGCACCGCGACGATGATGAGAAGCTGCAGTGCGAGCAGTTGCGACGAGAGGGTGCGGCGTGTTCCGAAGATGCGCAGTCGCCGCCCGATCACGAGGTGAACCGTACCGCCGGGCGAGCGCGGAATTCGTGCATCTGCGTGCGCTGCGGACGCTCACAATGAACACAATCCCGTTTGTGCACCAAAGGGTGACCACAGTCACAGGATCCGACACAGTGAGACCGTGCCCATGAACCGACGCCTCCGCATCAGCGCTCTCGCAGCGTTGCTCGCGGTGCTCTGCACGGCGACCGCGTGCAGTGCGGGGGTGTCGGCCATGGTGACCGGGGCGGAGGAGCCGGGACTTCGTGTCATCGCTCCGTCGGTCGCCGGTGGCGGTTACGACCTGACCGCTCGCAGTCTGGCCCGAGGTTGGGCCGCGGAGGGCGTCGTGGTGGACGACGTCCTCGTACTACCCGGATCGGGTGGTGTCGTGGGACTCAATCGTCTCGCTCTCGAACAGGGCAACGATCGACTCCTGCTGGTGATGGGGCTGGGTCTGGTGGGCGCACTGTCCACCACCCCGTCCGATCACGAGATCGCGGACGTCACCCCGATCGCCCGACTCGTCACCGAACCCGAGGTCGTCCTGGTGCCGGCAGCATCCCCGCTGCGGACTCTGGACGATCTCACGAACGCCTGGCGACAGGATCCCGCGGCTCTGCAGTTCGCCGGCGGCTCCGCGGAGGGTGGGCCGGACGGGTTGTTCCGGACGCAGCTCGCCCGCACCGTCGGTGTCGACCCGCGAGCATCCGAGTACCGCGTCTTCGACGGCGGCGGCGAGTTGCTGCCGGCCCTGTTGACGGGCGAGGTCGACGTCGCCACCACCGGCGTCAGCGAATATCTGGACCAGATCGCGTCCGGTACGGTCCGGGCGCTCGCCGTCTCGAGCTCCGAGCGCGTCGACGGCATCGACGCGCCCACTCTGCGGGAGCAGGGAGTCGACCTCGACTTCGACAACTGGCGCGGCATCCTCGCCCCGCCGGGACTGCCACCGGAGCGCGTCGACCGCCTGATCGCCGACGTCACAGCACTGGTCGGGTCGCCGCTCTGGCAGGAGATCCTGGCGCAGAACGGGTGGCGGGACGCGCTGCTCACCGGAGACGACTTCGCGTCGTTCCTCCGCGAGCAGGCCGACCTGGTCCGCTCGACCATCGATCCACCCACCGACGGCTGACGCCGCACACCTCCGTACTGCGCCACACCTGTGCCCGCAGCCTGCCTCGACACACCCTGCACTGATCGAACCCTGCACTATTCGAACAACGAGGAGTAGTAACCATGTTGGTGATACTCGGCTTCCTCATGGTTGCCGCTTTCATGTTCCTGATCCTGACCAAACGAGCGACCCCGGTGGTCGCCCTCATCCTGGTCCCGGTCATCTTCGGCCTGTTCGCCGGCGCTGGGCTCGGCATCGGCGACATGATCACGGACGGCATCAAGTCGCTCGCCCCCACGGCAGCGCTGCTGTTCTTCGCGATCATCTTCTTCGGCATCATGATCGACGTGGGTCTGTTCGACCCGCTGGTGCGCGGCATCCTCCGCCTGGTGCGCAACGATCCGATGAAGCTGGTCGTCGGCACCGCGGTGCTCGCCATGGTCGTGTCCCTCGACGGTGACGGCTCAACCACGTTCATCATCGTGACGTCCGCGCTGCTGCCGCTCTACCTGAAACTCGGTGTCTCACCGGTCATCCTGACGGTCGTCGCCGGCCTCGCCAACGGCACCATGAACATCATTCCGTGGGGTGGCCCGACCGTTCGCGCCGCGTCCGCACTGGGCATCTCGCCCTCCGACGTCTTCATCCCGATGGTCCCGTCGATGATCGCCGGCCTGATCATCGTGCTGCTCTTCTCGATCCACCTCGGCCTCATGGAGCGTCGCCGCCTCGGCTCGCTGATCTACGACACGGAGCTGGTGGGCGCCGGCGTCGGCACCGACGGCACCGGAACCGGAAACGGCAAGACCCGTCGCAGTACCGGAAGCGCCGACATCACCACCGGCGACGACGAGAACGACGGCAAGGCCGGCCAGTTCATCGACGGCCTGGACCCCAACCGCGACACTCTGCGTCCGAAGCTGCTGTGGTTCAACGCGATCCTGACCGTCACGCTGCTCGTGATCCTGGTCATGGACATCCTCCCCATCCCGGTGCTGTTCATGATCGCCGCCTCCATCGCGCTCACGTTCAACTTCCCGAAGGTCAAGGAGCAGGGCGAGGCCATCGCACGCCACTCCGCCTCGATCGTCTCCGTCGTCGCCATGGTGCTCGCAGCTGCCGTCCTCACCGGCGTGTTCTCCGGTACCGGAATGGTCGAGGCCATGGCCGAGTGGCTCCTCGGCGTCATCCCCGACGCGATGGGACCGTTCCTGGCCGTCATCACCGGAATCCTGTCGATCCCGTTGACGTTCTTCATGACCAACGACGCCTTCTACTTCGGCATCCTCCCGGTCCTCACCGAGACCGCCGCCCAGTACGGCATCGAGCCGGTCGAGATGGCCCGCGCCTCCATCACCGGACAGCCCGTCCACCTGCAGAGCCCGCTGGTCCCCGCCATCCTGCTGCTGGTCACCCTGGCCGGCGTCTCGCTCGCCGACCACCACCGCAAGGTCCTGTGGCGTGCCACCGTCGTCTCCCTGACGATGCTCGCCGTCGGCGTCCTCCTCGGCCAGATCCCCTTCGGCTGATCAGCATCCACCAGAGAGAGGAGTCACCGACATGAGTGTCGCCGTCGTGCACAACAGTTCCGAGGAAGGCCGCAAGGCACTCGGATCGGCAGTCCAGCAGGCCCGGTCCGCAGGAACCGAACTGGTCGTCCTCCACGCCTTCTCCGGATCCGCGGATCCCTCCTCGGAGGCGAAGGAGACCACCGCCGTCGAGGACTCGATCCGTACGTCGCTCGCCGCGCTCGGAGAGTCCGAGGCGCAGTGGACTCTCGCTGCGGCCCAGCCCGATCCGGACGCGACCACCACACTGCTCGCGCTCATCGACAAGGCGGACGCCGAGCTGCTGGTCGTCGGGTCGCGGCATCGGTCGGCCGTCGGCAAGTTCCTGATGGGACAGGCCGTCCAGCGCCTGCTTCTCGAAACACCGGTACCGGTGCTGCTCGTCAAGTCGTGAGCGGAGGTCGTACCGTCGCTGTGAGCGCCACCCGCTGGGTGGCGCTCACAGCCGTGTCCGTGGCCGGATGGTTCGCGCTCGACGCCGTCGGCCTGACGGCGCCGTCGTTGTTCGCGGCACTGGTGGTGGCGGTGGTCTTCGCCCTCACCGGACTGGGGCCGCGCGCCGTCCCGCGCGCGGGATCCATGGCGGCGCAGGGAACGTTGGCCGTCACCATCGGTCTCATGGTGGATGTCGAGACGCTGAGTGCGCTGGGGGACAACTGGTTTCCCGCGGTCGCCATCGGGATCGCGACGCTCGTCGTCAGCGCCGGCTGCGGTGCACTGCTCGCACTGAACAAGGATGTCACCGCGGCCACCGGGATGCTGGCGCTGATCGCGGGCGGGGCCACCGGTCTCGTCGCGACAGCGAGAGAGCTCGGCGGCGACGAACGTGTGGTCGCGGTGGTGCAGTACCTGCGGGTGGCACTGGTGGTGGTGACCATGCCTCTGGTGGTCACGTTCGTGTTCCACGCCGACACCCACTCGGTCGCGGCGGCCGCACCCGACGAAGATGCGCTGCCGTGGTGGGTGGGTCTGCTGTTCCTGCTCGGCGCTGTTCTCGTCGGCATCGCGGTGGGGCGGCTCGCGCGGCTTCCCGCACCGGCCACGCTGGGTCCGCTGATGGTGTCCGGCGCCTGCGCGCTGCTGGGCTGGCCCGTGGGCATCGAGGTTCCCATGATCGTGCTGCCACTCGCGTTCCTGGTCATCGGATGGCAAGCGGGACTGGCGTTCACGATGTCGAGCCTGCGCCTGATCGGCCGACTCTTCCCCTACGCGTTCGCGCTGGTGCTCGGCATCGGCGTGATCTGTGCGCTGCTCGGATGGGCGCTGTCCGCGTGGACCGGGACCAGCCTGCTCACCGGCTACCTGGCGACGACCCCCGGCGGGTTGGCGGCAGTGCTCGCGGTGTCCGCGTCCACCGGGTCCGACGTCACGTTCGTGGCGTGCGTGCAGCTCATCCGGCTGGTCTCGATGCTCGTGGCGGCACCGCTCATCGCCCAGCTCCTGATGCGCCGGGCGGCGCGGAGGCCGGCCGAGGATCCGGTCTCGGTCTAGCGGCGCAGACGCTCGGTGCGCAGCTGCTCGACGTCGGCCAGGTGCAGCGGCTCGAGGGAGTGACCCAGAGCTGTCTCGAGCAGATGGTCCGCCAGTTCGGGATTGCGGGCCAGCGCCGGTCCGTGCATGTAGGTGCCGATCACCGAGCCCTGCACGACGCCCTCGTTGCCGTCGCCGACACCGTTGCCGATGCCGTGCTCGACGCGCGCGAACGGTGCGGCATCGGGACCGAGAGTCGTACCGCCGCGGTGGTTCTCGAAGCCGGTCAGCGTCTGGGTCAAGCGGTCAGACACCGGGCGGGTGATGACCTCACCGATCGACCGGGTCTCCTGCGGCGCCGTGGTGACGTTCAGCATCGAGACACCGTCGACGCGTTCGCCGGAGCTCGTCTCGTACCACTCGCCCAGCACCTGGATCGCCGCGCAGATGGCGAGCACCGGTGCACCGCGCTCGGCGGCGCGCTGCAGTCCGGGGTAGCGCGCGAGGTGCTTCGTCGCGAGTCGCTGCGCCGAGTCCTCCGCTCCGCCGAGCACGTAGACGTCGAGGGACTCGGGCACCGGATCGGCGAGGGTGATCGACACGATCTCGGCGTCGAGTCCGCGCATCAGCATGCGCTGGCGCAGGACGAGCGCGTTGCCGCTGTCGCCGTACGTGCCCATGACGTCGGGCAGGACGAGCCCGATACGGAAATCAGACACCGGGTGCCTCCTTCGCGGTCTCGCGCGCCAGCGCCCGGCCGAGGTCACGGAAGGCCGTGTAGTTCGCCAGGACCTCCACGCGCCCGGGTGGGCAGGAGGCGATGGCCCGCAACGGGTTCGGCACCACGGTGTGGTCGGCTCCGGCGTACGTCAGGCGAACTCCCAGGTCGGTCGCACGTTCACCGGCCGCCACCACCGTGGTGTTCTCGAAGTGCTCGAACCGCACGTCCCACAGCCACGACAGGTCCTCGCCGTCGGGCACCTGGCCGTTGACGGCGATCACCAGGCCGTCGGCGGCCGGGTCGATCATCGACAGTGCTTCCTGCCATCCGGCGGGGTTCTTGGCCAGCAGCATGCGCACGGTGTGGGATCCGTACTGGATCGAGCTGTAGCGGCCCGCCACCTCGTCGACCGCGGACACCGCGGCGACGGCCTGCGCGGGATCGGCGCCCATCGTGACCGCGGCAGCGACGGCCTGCGCCGCGTTTCCGCGGTTGGCCCGGCCGGGCAGCGTCAAACTCATGGGGAGCACGAGACCGTCCGGGCCGTACAGGTTCTCGTCGTCGAGCCACCACTGCGGCTCCGGCCGCGAGAACTCCCGCCCGCTCTCCAGCAGACCTGTGCTGCGCCAGTGCGTGCCGTTCCACTCGATGGGTTCCCCGGTGCGGGGGCAGCTGACCGAGTCGCCGACCCACCCGCCGCCGGCGGCCACCCACACGGTCCGCGGAGCGTCGTACGCCGCGGACGTCATCAGCACGTCGTCGCAGTTGGCGACGACGACGGTGTCGGGATGGGCGACGATTCCCGCGCGGAGCTTGCGCTCGATCATGTTGATCTCGCCGACGCGGTCGAGCTGATCGCGGCTGAGGTTCAGCAACACCAGGACCTCGGGGTTCACGGCGTCGCACACGTGCGGGACGTGCAGCTCGTCGACCTCGAGGGCCGCCAGCGGCGCGGTGCGCCGTGAGTTCAGCGCGGCGACGATGCCCGCGTCCATGTTGGCGCCGTCGGCCTGCGTCGCCACCTCGCCCAGTGTCGCGAGCGCCGCCGCAGTCATCCGGGTGGTGGTCGACTTGCCGTTGGTACCGGTGATGACGGCCGTGCGTCGATTCGCGCCCAGGCGCGACATGAGGGCCGGGTCGATCTTCAGCGCGACGAGACCGCCGATCATCGATCCCTTGCCGCGACCGGCCTTCTGCGAGGCCCACGCGGCCGCGGAGGCCGCCGACAGTGCCAGGCGTCCGCGGGCTCCGAGGTGCCGTCTGCTGCTGTCGATCATGGTGTCCGATCCTCCCACACGGGAAGGAACTCAGGACGCCCCGAGGATCCGTTCGATGTCGTCGAGCACGGCCTGTCCGCCGCGAGGTCCCACGCCGGTGATCCAGTACGACTGGTCGACGAGGTGCGGATTCGGGAACGCCGTCGTGTTCGACGTGACGGGCGTGGGCATCGACGCCGGATCGTCCGGTGTTGCCGACGTCACGACCACGAGATCGGCGCGGGCCTCCGTCGCCAGTTCGGGGGAGACGTCGACACTGATCTCGTTCGACCACTCCGGGCGGGGCGGCGTGGTGAACCCGGCGCACTCGAGGGTGCTGCCCGCGAAGGACAGCGGTCCGTAGAGCGTGAGCTCCTCGTTGCGTGGCCGGATGAGCTGCGCCGTCGACCCGGCGGTGTCGAACCTGTCGGCGATCTCGTCGCACCGCGCGTCGTACTTGCCCAGCAACGGCTCCGCGTCACGTCCGAGGGCGCGCCCGACGAGGCGGACGTTGTCCTGCCACGGGTCGCTCTGCGACGCCATGAACACCGTCGGAGCGATCGCGGACAACCGCTCGTACAGCTCCGAGTGGCGCGTCTCCGTTCCCAGGATCAGGTCCGGCTGCAGAGCCGCGATGGCCTCGACGCGAGGCTCCGCGACGGTGCCGACGGTCTCGATGCGCGACGCCTCGTCGCCCAGATACGGGGGCACCCCCGTCGCCTCGCTCAGCACCGACGTGCCCACCGGAACGACGCCGAGCGCGACACTCGTGTCGAGCTGGACGGGTTCGAGAGTGACGACTCGCAACGGCGACGAGGGCACCTCCGTGTCCCCGCGCGCATGGGTCACGGTCCGGGTGCTGTCCGCGGCGTCCTCGGCTGTCGCATCGGTCGAACACGCCGAGGCCACGAGGGCCGTCGCGGCGAGCAGGGTCGCCAGGACAGTACTTCTTCTTCCGAACACGCTTGCCGAGCCTCCGTCACAGTGATGGTGAGGGGACCCTAACCGACGGTGGCTCCGGACGGGGGAGTCACGATCCGGGGCTCGGTCGGTGTGGTCGTCGCGGATCGCGGCGAGCGGCTCAGACCCCACGTGCAGCCGCCGATCACGACGGCCGCACCGACGAGGGAGAGGACGCTCGGCGTCTCGTCGAGCACGAGCCAGGACGCACCGATGCCGACGACCGGGACCAGCAACGAGAACGGCGCGACGACGCCGGCGGGGTAGCGGCTGATCAGGACGGTCCACAGTCCCGAGCCGGCGATCGTGCCGATGACCACGATGTAGGCGAGCCCGATCAACCCGGAGAACTGCCCGGCCGACACCACGTCGCCGATGGCGGTCCATCCCGTGGTCGGACCCTCGACGACGGCCGACAACGCGAACATCGGCAGCGGGGGAACCACCGTCATCCACAGCATGAGTCGCATCGGCTCGACGGGAACGCCGGAGGCCGGTCGAGATGCTCGTGTCGCCAATCGGTTTCCGAGATTGCCGAAGGCCCAGCTGAGGCCTGCCAGCAGCGTCAGCAGCACGGGCAGGAGGGTGGCGTTGTGGGCGCGATCCCACCCGATGAGGATCATGCCCCCGACGGCGATGCCGATCCCGATCCACTGGCGCGGCCCGACCTTCTCCCGCAGCAGCAGCGCGCCGAGAACGACGGTGAACGGCGCCGACGACTGGAGCACCAGCGAGGCCAGGCCGGTGGGCATGCCGGCGTTCATCGCGGCGAAGAGGAACGCGAACTGCAGGAGGCCGAAACCCGTGCCGTACAGCAGGAGCCAGCGCACCGGCACGGTCGGTCGGCGGACGAAGAGGACGACCGGAACGGCGATCACCGCGAACCGCAGGGCAGCGAAGAAGAACGGCGGGAACTGGTCGAGCCCGGCGCGGATGGCGAGGAAGTTCAGTCCCCAGACCACCACGACGATCAGTCCGAGCAGGCGGTCGCGAGTGGTCATGACCTCGAGTGTTCCGGGTGCGACTGCTAAGAACAATCGAATTGTGGTGACCGGTAGCTGTAGCGTTGCTACATGAATGTCGACCGGTTGCGCGTCTTGCGGGCGCTGGCGGATCGCGGCACTGTCGCCGCGGCCGCCGACGCGCTGTCGATGACACCGTCCGCGGTGTCGCAGCAGCTCAAGGTGTTGGCGAGGGAGGCGGGCGTCGCCCTGCTCGAACCCGACGGGCGCCGCGTGCGGCTCACCGCGGCGGGACGCGCGCTGCTTCCTCACGCCGACGACGTGCTCGCCGCCCTCGACCGGGCGTCGGAGGAGATGGCGTCGTACCGCGGCAGCGCACGCGGAACCGTTCGACTGGCGCTCTTCCCCTCGGGCGCCGCACTGTTGCTGCCGGGGGTTCTGGGCCGGCTCACCGAGGCGGGTGTGGATGTCGACGCCCGGGACGAGGACGTGCCTGCGTCGGCCGTGCCGGCGTTGCTCGCGGACTACGACGTGGTGCTGACGCATCGGGACGAGCGCGCACCGAGCATCGCGTCCGAGCGGGTGGAGGTGCGTTCACTGATGCGCGAGCCCATCGACCTGGTGCTGCCGCCGGGGCACCCGCTGGCGGAGCGTGATGCCGTCGACATCGAGGATCTGGCGGACGAGCGGTGGATCAGTGTCCGCGGAGGGTTCCCGGTGGACGACGTGCTGCTCTCCATCGCGACGGTCACCGGGGTGGCGCCGCGAGTCAATCTGCGGATCAACGACTTCCGGCTCATGGAGGAGCTGGTGGCCCACGGCCACGGGATCGCGCTGATGCCGCGCCACGCCTCGACGCACCCGGGTGTCACGCAACGCCGGTTGGCCGGGGTGCGCGCGGCCCGCATCTACGACCTGGCGACACGACCCCGCGCCGCGGAGCGTCCGGCCGTGCGGGCCGTGGTGGACGCGTTCGCGGCGCGGGTCGCGGAGGTCACTGCGTGACCCGTGCGCCTTTTGCGTATTCCTGGATGCGCAGAAGGCGCACGAGGGCTACGCCCCGGATCGTGCCGCCCGGTTCACGGCCGAGACCACGGCGCGCAGTGATGCCGTGGTGATGGAGGTGGCGATACCGACACCCCACACGATGGTCTCGCCGCCGCCGGGCAGCCGCACGGCCGCCTCGACGTAGGCCGCGGCCTGGGCGTCGTCGCCGGCGGACATGGCGTGCTCGGAGTAGTCGAGGACGCTGACGTCGTACCCGATGGAGCCCAGCGCGTCGACGAAGGCGGCGAGTGGACCGTTGCCGTCGCCCGTGATCTCCTGCTCGGCGCCGTCGACCTTGACGATCGCGGAGATCGAGTCGATCCCGCCGTCCTCCTCGGCCGCGGTGACGCGCTGCCGGATGCGCTCGAGGGGAACGATCGGGGCCAGGTACTCCTCGGAGAACACGTCCCACATGGCCTTGGGCGATACTTCGCCGCCCTCGCCGTCGGTGACGCGCTGCACGGCCGAGGAGAACTCGATCTGCAGTCGGCGCGGCAGCACCAGACCGTGGTCCGACTTCATGATGTAAGCGACGCCGCCCTTGCCGGACTGCGAGTTGACGCGGATCACGGCCTCGTACGTGCGGCCGACGTCCTTGGGGTCGACGGGCAGGTACGGAACCTGCCACAGCACGTCGTCGACGTCCTGATCCTGTTCGTCCGCAGACACTTTCATCGCGTCGAGGCCCTTGTTCACGGCGTCCTGGTGGCTGCCGGAGAACGCGGTGTAGACCAGGTCGCCGCCGTACGGGTGGCGCTCGTGGACGGGCAGCTGGTTGCAGTACTCGACGGTGCGTCGGATCTCGTCGATGTTGGAGAAGTCGATCTGCGGGTCGACTCCGCGAGTGAAGAGATTGAGGCCCAGCGTGACCAGGCAGACGTTGCCGGTGCGCTCACCGTTGCCGAAGAGGCAGCCCTCGATGCGGTCGGCGCCGGCCTGGTAGCCCAGTTCGGCTGCGGCGACGCCGGTCCCGCGGTCGTTGTGCGGGTGCAGGCTCAGCACGATCGAGTCGCGACGTTCGAGATTGCGGTGCATCCACTCGATGGAGTCGGCGTAGACATTGGGGGTCGCCATCTCGACGGTCGCGGGCAGGTTCAGGATCATCGGGTTCTCCGGTGTGGGAGCGATGATCTCGGTGACCGCGTCACAGACCTTCTTGGCGTACTCGAGCTCCGTGCCGGTGTAGGACTCGGGCGAGTACTCGTAGCGCCAGTGCGTGTCGGGGAACTTCGTCGCCTCCTCGAGCACCTTGCGGGCACCGTCGGTCGCGATCTTCTCGATGGCGTCGCGGTCCGCGCGGAAGACCACGCGGCGCTGCAGGATCGACGTGGAGTTGTAGAAGTGGACGATGACGCTGCGGGCGCCCTCGCACGCGACGAACGTGCGCTCGATCAGTTCCGGCCGGCACTGGGTGAGCACCTGGATGGTGACGTCGTCGGGAATCGCACCGTCCTCGATGATCTCGCGGACGAAGTCGAAGTCGGTCTGGCTCGCGGACGGGAAACCGACCTCGATCTCCTTGTAGCCCATACGAACCAGCAGTTCGAACATGCGGCGCTTGCGCGCGGGGCTCATCGGGTCGATGAGTGCCTGGTTGCCGTCACGCAGGTCCACGGCGCACCACTGGGGTGCGCGATCGATGACCTTGTCCGGCCAGGTGCGGTCGGGGAGGGTGAGCGGTTCGACCTCCTCGGCGAACGACCGGTACCGGAACGTCGGCATCGACGAGTTCTTCTGGGTGTTCCACGAGGGCTGATCGGCGGGCGCAGGCTTGGTGGGGGTAGTGACCGTGCGTGAGCCGGATACGAAAGCGTCGGCGGGTGACATCGATGATCTCCGTTGTGAGGAAGGGGACGACCGGCGCCGAAAAGACCCGCGACAGGGAGCCGGTCTGTGAATCAGACCCCGTCGCGGCGACGAAGGAGGAGGGCGAACCCGGCGCCGAACATGCGGGTCACCCTACTCCGTCGCCCGCGCGGACGACACCGGCACGTCTCACGGGCGCGGTGCCACGTCCGCCCACCGCTCCGGTTCCGCCAGCATGGCGCCGTCTGCGGTGCGCCAGCAGGCGGACAGGAGGTCGTACCCGGCCGCGTCGACTCGCAGGTGCGACTCCCACCTCGCCGACGTCCACTCCCGGTCGTCGCTGACGGCGTGCTCGGCGGCGAAGGCGGCGCCGACGAGCTCGAACTGCACGTCTCGCCGCGCGGTCATGGCGTCCGGATGGGTGGGTGTCACGGTGCGCAGCAGATCTGCCGTCCGGCGACAGGCGTCGAGAACGCGCCCGTCGCACCAGAGCAGGCACCGCCGATGAGCGTGTCGAGCGACCACCCACATCGACGCCAGCGCGCACAGCACACCGATGCACGTCTCGACGAGACGTTCGGTCGCGAGCGGCCACGCCTGCGCACCCGGATGGGACGCGCCGCCGATGAGCAGCGCCAGGGGCGTGATGAACATGACGGCGATGCCGTAGTTCCGAGCGATGACCAGTTCGATGAGGAACTGCAGTGCCATCAGCAGCAGGACCAGCACGAACCCGCTCGGTGACAGTGAGAAGACGACGGCGAAGAGCACCACTCCGACGGCCGTGCCCACCAGGCGGTGCAGGGCGCGGACGGTACCTCGTGGTCGGTCGAGGCCCTGTTGCAGCACGAGGACCGCGCCGATGACAGCCCAGTCGGGCCGCCCGAGTCCGGCGACGACGGCGATCGCGCCCGAGGCCGCGGATGCGCAGAAGACGCGGAGCGCCGTGGTGGTGGCGTGGGAATCGACGTGCAGGGCCCGGAGCAGCCGGAACCTGATCGTCGGGCGCGACATCGGGACGGAGGGCGTGTGATCCGGAGTGACGTGCACGGTGTCCGACGCGTGCTCGGGATCGAGCGGTGCGTCGCCGATGATGCGCGCGAAGTCGAGGTGGACCCTCCGTAGTCGCAGGACCAGCGGATCGTCGATCCGGCGAGCCGGGATCCCGGCGTCGTGCAGCGCGGCCCAGGCGCGATCGACCGCGACGGCGGCGCGGTGCCGGGCACCGACCGCGGGATCGCCCGCGGTGCGCGCCTCACCGAAGACGGTCACGCTCCGCTCGGCGGCTGCCACGGCGTCGCGTTCCGGTTTCGACGCGTCGCGCAGTGCCGGTGCCATCGACACGACCAGGGCCCACAGCGCTCCGAGCGCGACGCAGGCGGAGTTGACCCACGCCGTCACCCCGCTCTGCGGGACGATGGTGGCGATCGCGCAGGTCAGGACGAAGAAGAAGGCACCGGGCGGTCCGAGACGGAGCGCATCCACCACGAAGGTCGCGACGGTGCCCAGGACGGTGAGCACCACGACGACGAGGACGGCGCCCACCACGGAGTTCCGCGGGTCGCCGTACTGGCCCACGAGGCCGCCGACGGTGGCGGACAGCACGAGCGCGAGACCGGCCCACAGGACGACCGACCAGCGGGACCGGAACGGCCGGCCCTCGCCGTAGACGACGGCGAACCCGCCTGCCGCGGTCAGCAGGGCCTCGGTGGGAAAACCGAGCGCGAGCAGCGCGAGTGCCGGAACACCGAACGCGAGCGCGGCGCGGAGGCCGCCGGGCCAGCGCGGCCCCACCGACGGCACCGCGACGAAGAGTCGTCGGCGCCGAGGACGAGGCGGTAGAGCGGACGGGTCCGGGGCTGTCACCACCTGATGGTAGGCACGCGATTCCCCCCGGACCCCCGCAGGTCGGTAGGCTGCTGACCGTTCCGGCGGCACCCGTCGCACCAGTGGATGTCCAGCGGGACGTTCTCGACTCGGGAGGTAGCACCAGCGTGGCACTCGTCGTTCAGAAGTACGGAGGATCCTCGGTGGCGACCGCCGAGCGGATCCGGCGCGTCGCTGAACGGATCGTCGAGACCAAGCGCAAGGGCCACGACGTGGTCGTGGTCGTCTCCGCGATGGGAGACACCACCGACGAACTGCTCGACCTCGCGCAGCAGGTGTGCCCCGCGCCGCCCGCGCGCGAGATGGACATGCTGCTCACGTCGGGCGAACGCATCTCCAACGCGCTCGTCGCCATGGCCATCCACTCCCTCGGCGCCGAGGCCCGATCCTTCACGGGATCGCAGGCCGGCGTCGTCACCACCAGCGTGCACGGCAACGCCAAGATCATCGACGTGACGCCCGGGCGCGTCCGCGACGCACTCGACGAGGGCTCGATCGTCCTCGTCGCCGGTTTCCAGGGCGTCAGCCAGGACAGCAAGGACGTGACGACGCTCGGGCGCGGTGGGTCGGACACCACCGCCGTCGCGCTCGCCGCCGCGCTGAACGCCGACGTCTGCGAGATCTACACCGACGTCGACGGCATCTTCACCGCCGACCCACGGATCGTTCCCGACGCCCGTCACCTCGAGAAGGTTTCTTTCGAGGAGATGCTCGAGATGGCGGCGTGCGGCGCCAAGGTCCTGATGCTGCGGTGCGTGGAATACGCCCGCCGCTACAACGTTCCCGTCCACGTCCGCTCGTCGTACACCACCAAGCCAGGGACCATCGTGTCCGGATCCATGGAGGACATTCCAGTGGAAGAAGCCATTCTGACCGGTGTCGCGCACGACCGGAGCGAAGCGAAGGTCACGGTCGTCGGCCTGTCCGATCAGCCGGGCTTCGCCGCCAAGGTCTTCCGGGCCGTCGCGGACGCCGAGATCAACATCGACATGGTGCTGCAGAACGTCTCGCGCATCGACACCGGCAAGACCGACATCACGTTCACGTGCCCCAAGGCCGACGGACCCACCGCGGTGGAGAAGCTGACCAAGCTGCAGGGCGAGATCGGCTTCACCAAGGTGCTCTACGACGACCACATCGGCAAGGTCTCGCTCATCGGCGCCGGCATGAAGTCGCACCCCGGCGTCACCGCGACGTTCTGTGAAGCGCTCGCCGACGCGGGCATCAACATCGACCTCATCAGCACCTCGGAGATCCGTATCTCCGTGCTGACCAAGGACTCCGAGCTCGACGAGGCCGTGCGCGTGCTGCACGCCGCCTTCGGCCTCGGCGGCGACGAGATCGCCGTCGTGCACGGCGGAACCGGAAGGTAGGAGCACCATGACCACGAATTTCACCGGCCTCCACATCGGAGTCGTCGGCGCGACCGGCCAGGTCGGCGCCGTCATGCGAACCTTGTTGGCGGAGCGTAAGTTTCCCGTCGCCTCGATCCGTTTCTTCGCGTCCGCCCGGTCCGCCGGCAAGACCCTGCCGTGGGGCGACGGCGAGATCACCGTGGAGGACGCGTCCACCGCGGATCCCACCGGGCTCGACATCGCGCTGTTCTCGGCCGGCGCCACCATGTCCCGCGAGCAGGCGCCGCGCTTCGCCGCCGCCGGCGTCACCGTCATCGACAACTCCTCCGCGTGGCGCAAGGATCCCGACGTCCCGCTCGTGGTCAGCGAGGTGAACCCCGAGGCGACGAAGAATCTCGTCAAGGGCATCATCGCGAACCCCAACTGCACCACCATGGCGGCGATGCCGGTGCTCAAGGTGCTGCACGACGAGGCCGGGCTGCAGCGGCTCATCGTCTCGAGCTACCAGGCAGTGTCCGGCAGCGGTCTCGCCGGTGTCGAGGAACTGGCGACGCAGGCGCGCGCCGTGGTGGCCGACGCCGAGAAGCTGGTGCACGACGGCAGCGCCGTCGCGTACCCCGATCCGACGGTCTACACCGCGCCGATCGCGTTCAACGTCCTGCCGCTCGCGGGCTCTCTCGTCGACGACGGAAGCGGCGAGACGGACGAGGACCAGAAGCTGCGCAACGAGTCCCGCAAGATCCTGGGTCTGCCGGACCTGCTGGTGAGCGGCACGTGCGTCCGCGTTCCCGTGTTCACCGGCCACTCGCTGTCGATGAACGCGGAGTTCGCGAACCCGCTGTCCGTGGAACGGGCGACGGAACTGTTGTCGTCGGCTCCCGGCGTGCGCGTGGTGGCCGTGCCGACGCCTCTGCAGGCGGCCGGCGCCGACGAGTCGCTCGTCGGACGCATCCGGCAGGATCCCGGTGTGCCGGACGGTCGCGGACTCGCGCTGTTCGTGTCCGGCGACAACCTGCGCAAGGGTGCTGCCCTCAACACGATTCAGATCGCCGAACTCTTCGTTCGGTAGTGCGGGAAGGCCGGAGGCCGGTCGGATCAGGCGGGAAGGCCGGAGGCCGGTCGGGTTCGGCGGGAAGGCCGGAGGCCGGTCGGATCAGGCGAGAAGGCCGGAGGCCGGTCGGATTCGGTCCCGCGCGCTCAGCTCTCGAGGGCGCGCAGGGTGCGGTGCGTGTCGCGTGACGGCACGTACCCACCCAGGATCGAACTCCAGGTCCACAGGCGTCCGTCGAGTCGGTAGCGCCCGTGGGGGAGACCGGCGTCGAGCGCTGTCGCCTCGCCGCTGACCACGGCCGAGAGCATCACGCTCTCGTCGACGACACCGACCACCATCGCATCGACCGTGGACACCGGCTCGTCGGCATCGCGGCCCGACGAGTCGACCAGCGGCTCCATGACCGCCTCGGTGCCCTCGGGAGCGTGGAGGAAGCCGGAGTCGTGCGAGCACCCGTCGGCCTGACACTGTTCGAATCCGGCGATCACCTCGAGCCGCTCGATCAGTGGCCACAGGTCCTGCGAATGCCAGCGGGACAGTCCGCTCTCGCCGCCGTAGGCCTCGCTCCAGGACGCGAACACGGCGGTGAACTCCTCGACCACCGGTCCGTGCCGGTACCAGCAGCGGGGGATGCGCTCGGTCAGCTCGTAGCGGTCACGCAGCCACCACACCCAGTCGGTCACCTCGTCCCACAGGCGGGCGGCGTCGTCGGTGTCGAGATAGCGCCACGTGTAGCGACCGCGGGCGCGATCGGGACCGGGGAGAGTGCCCGGACGAGGTCGAGCGCCGCGGCCCGTAGGATCACCGTGGTGCGGGAAACCGCCGTGGTAAGACATCGTGTCCTTGCCGGCCGCGCGCCAGGGTGGTGGCGAACAGCCTGCTCGAGAGTGGCCGTGTGGTGCCGGGCGCCCCGGGGCTCGAACGCCTCGCACTTCGACGTGAGCGCACGGTGGACGAGGTGACGACACCGCACGTGCGACGAATCGACTTCGACAGTAGGTGCAGGTCAGTCGTGCTGCAAGTAGACCCTGTCCAACCGTTGGTCAAAGATGTTGTCGGTGATCGGAATACGAACCCGCCACGGGAACGGCGCCCGATGTGCACTCACTCTCGAACTGATCGAACGATCAGTAGGACGACTTGGGGATCGCGATCCACAGGACCAGGTAGATCACGAACTGCGGTCCCGGAAGGATGCACGAGAGGACGAACAGCAGGCGCACGAGTCCTGCGCTCAGACCGAAGCGTTCGGCGAGACCGCCGCACACTCCGGCGATGAGCTTGCTCTGACGTGAACGGGTGAGCCTGCGGGCCGGGCTGGTCATCGTGGGACCTCTTCTTCGTCGGTGACGTGTCGTCGCGGGTCGGACACCACGGCAACGTGCGGCGCCGGTGCCGGGTTCCCGTGCCGCCGTCGTGCGACGACGGTGAATGCTCGACGTGAGTGTTCGTGCGACGTTCTCGGCGCGGTCCTCGTCCGTACACGGCTCACCTCGACACTGGGCCGCATGCGCATCGTGCAGGTGGCCAACTTCTACGGACCTCGTTCGGGCGGTCTGCGGACGGCCGTGGACCAACTCGGAGCCGGCTATGTCGCTCGCGGCCACGAGGTGACGGTCATCGTGCCCGGCGACGTCCACTCCGAGACGATGTCTGCCACCGGGGTGCATCGCATCACCGTCCCGTCCACCCGGCTCCCGATGACCGGTGGCTACCGGGTGGCGAGGCCGTCCGTGACGGCCGATGTCGCGGCGAGTCTGCGACCGGACGTGCTCGAGATCTCGGACCGTCTGACCCTGCGTGGCCTCGGAACGTGGGCGCGCCACAGGGGGATTCGCAGCGTGATGATCTCCCACGAGAGGCTGGACCGACTGCTCGGACAGGTGTTGCCCGTCCCGGTGGCGCGCGCGGCGGCGGACGTCGCCAACAGGCGGTCCGTCCTCGGTCACGACGCGGTGGTGTGCACCACCGCGTTCGCGCAGGAGGAGTTCGACCGGATCGGCGCAGACGCGCACCGCATCGCACTCGGGGTGGACCTCGAGTTGTTCCACCCGTCGCGTCGCCATCGCAACGAGGGACGGATGATCCGGCTCGTGCACTGTGGACGGCTGTCGGTGGAGAAGCACGCCGAGCGGAGCGTCGACGCCCTGGCACACCTGCGCCGCGAGGGCATCGACGCACGCCTGGTGGTGGTGGGCGACGGTCCGCGGCGGTCCGCGCTCGAGCGGCGCGCCGAGGGTCTGCCCGTGCACTTCGCCGGGTTCGTCTCCGACCGCGAGCGCGTCGCACGGTTGCTCGCCGAGGCGGACGTGGCGGTCGCTCCCGGACCGCACGAGACGTTCGGGCTGGCGGCGCTGGAGGCACTGGCGTCGGGCACACCCGCGGTGGTCTCGGGAACGTCCGCGCTGGCCGAGATCGTCACCCCGGACTGCGGCGCAGCAGTGGCCAATCGCTCTCGCGACTTCGCCGAGGGCATCGCCGCGACCCTGGCGCTCCCCTCGGGCGGACGGCCCACGGCCAGGGCGAGGGCGGAGCAGTACGGCTGGCCGACGGCGGTGGAATCGATGCTCGAGGTCCTGTCCGGGCGGTGACGGTCGGCCCGCCCGGAACTCCGGCTAACTCACTTACATTCAGTCTGGACTGTTTGTAAGAAAGCCGATATGGTCGCAGATGTGACCGAGACCACCGCCGTGACCGAGCCGGCTGCCCAGCCCGCCCGCCGGACGCAGGCCGAGCGCACCGCCGGCACGCGGGCCAAGCTTCTCGACGCCGCCATCGACACGTTGGTGGACGTCGGATACTCCCGCGCCAGCACTCAGGAGATCGCACGTCGGGCCGGTGTGTCCCGCGGTGCTCAGCTCCACCACTTCCCGACGAAGGAAGCGCTCGTCGTGGCGGCCGTCGAGCGGCTCGTCGAGCGACGCCTCGACGAGCTGGTCGGGGTCCACCGCGGTGGGCCCGTCGGCCCGGCGCTCCTGCTCGACGCCTTCTCCGGCCCGTTGTTCCACGCGGCGCTCGAACTGTGGGTCGCCGCCCGCACGGATGCGGCACTGCACGCCGCGGTGGAACCACTCGAGCGTCGAGTGACCGAGGTGTTGCAGGAAGGCGGCCGAGAGCTCTACGGGGACAGCATGTCTCCCGCTGCCTTCGACCTGAGTATCGAACTCGCACGAGGGATGGCCGTGTCGGCCATCTTCCGAACCCCCGAGGAGGAACACGCGATGCGTGCACGATTGTTGCCGGAGTGGGAGCGGGCGGTGACGGAGCTGTGACGACCACACTGCCCGCGCACGTCGATGTTCTCGTCGTCGGATCGGGATTCGCCGGTATGGGTGTGACGGCGCGGGTGCTCCGCGAGGACCCGTCCGCCGACGTGCTCGTGATCGAGCGTGCCGACGACGTCGGTGGGACCTGGCGCGACAACACGTATCCCGGTGTCGCGTGCGATGTTCCGACGTCGCTGTACTCGTTCTCCTTCGCCCCGCACTCCGACTGGAGCCACACCTTCGCTCGTGGACCGGAGATCCATCGGTACCTGCGCGGGGTGGCCGACGACTTCGGGATCCGAGACCGTCTCGTCACGGGTTGCGCGCTGCTCGGGGCGCAGTGGGACGAGGAACGCTGCGTCTGGGACGTCACCACGGAGAAGGGTGATCTGACCTGCCGAGTGTTGGTCGCGGCCACGGGAACGCTCTCGACGCCGAAGCTGCCCGCTGTGCCGGGCCTCGACACATTCGCCGGCCACACCTTCCACTCCGCGACGTGGGACCACGACTACGACCTGCGCGGCAAGCGTGTCGCCGTCGTGGGCACCGGTGCGTCGGCCATCCAGTTCGTTCCCGAGATCGCCCCGGTCACGTCGCAACTGCACGTCTTCCAGCGCACCCCGGCGTGGGTGATCCCGCGCATGGACCGCACGCGCGGTCCGATCGAGCGATGGTTCTACCGCCGCGCGCCGTGGACACTCGAGGCGCAGCGCGGTGCGATCTACGCGTACCGCGAGATGTACGTCGAGATGATGGCCAAGCGGCCCAAGCTTCTGTCGATCGCGCACACGATAGCCACGGGTTTCCTCCGACTGAAGGTGCGCGACGGCGGACTCCGGAAGCGCCTCACGCCGGGCTACACCATCGGCTGCAAGCGCATGCTGTTGTCCAACGACTGGTACGACACGTTGCAGCGACCGGACGTCGAACTGGTGGACAGCGGTCTGGCCTCGATCACGCCGACAGGTGTGGTGGACGCCGCGGGACGCGAGCGCGAGGTCGACGCCATCGTCTTCGGTACCGGCTTCACCCCCACCGAGCCGCCCGTCGCACATCTGTTGCGCGGCAGCGACGGTCGAACTCTCGCCGAGCGGTGGGGCGGCAGCCCGCGCGCCTACCGAGGTACGACGATGGCCGGCTTCCCGAATCTCTTCCTCATGTACGGGCCGAACACCAACCTGGGACACAGCTCGATCGTCTACATGCTCGAGTCCCAGTCGGCGTACGTCGAATCCGCTCTGCGCGAGATGACGCGTCGCAGCGTCGATGCCGTCGACGTGAGTCCGTCCGCGGTCGACGAGTGGAACGCGTCTCTCGACGCCGACCTGGCCGGCACGGTGTGGAACACCGGTGGGTGTTCGAGTTGGTACCTGGACGCGAGTGGACGGAACTCGGCCATGTGGCCGACCTTCACGTGGAAGTTCCGCAAGGCGACCGCCGCGTTCGACATCGAGAACTACCGCACGATGCGGGCGCGCGGAGGGCCGGACGTCGGCCGAACTGTGGGAAGTACACCGTCGGAGAAGGCAGCAATATGAAGAACACCTACGACGTCATCGTCGTCGGATCGGGTTTCGGCGGCAGCGTCTCCGCCCTGCGTCTGACCGAGAAGGGATACCGAGTCGGTGTCCTGGAATCCGGTCGTCGTTTCGAGGACGACGAGCTGCCCAAGACGAGCTGGCGACTGCGGAAGTATCTGTGGGCGCCCATGATCGGGTGCTACGGACTGCAGCGGATCCACCTGCTCCCCAATGTCCTGGTGATGGCCGGAGCCGGTGTCGGCGGCGGATCGCTGAACTACGCGAACACTCTGTACCAGCCCCCGAGCCGCTTCTTCGAGGATCCGCAGTGGGGTGACATCACCGACTGGGAAGCGGAGATGACGCCGTACTACAAGCAGGCGCGTCGGATGCTGGGCGTCGAGGACAACCCGACCATCACCCCCGCGGACAAGGTCATGCGCGACATCGCCGAGGAGATGGGCGTCGGTGACACGTTCAGCACCACACCGGTCGGCGTGTTCTTCGGTCAGCCGGGGCAGAAGGGTCGCGACGTCCCGGACCCGTTCTTCGGTGGCGTCGGACCCACCCGGACAGGCTGCACCGAGTGCGGTGCGTGCATGACGGGCTGCCGTGTCGGCGCCAAGAACACCCTGGTGAAGAACTACCTCTACCTCGCCGAGAAAGCCGGTGCCATGGTGCATCCGCTGACCACGGTCACCTCGGTGCGTCCCCGCGAGGGCGGTGGATACGAGGTGCGGACGCGTCGCACCGGTGCGAAGCTGCGGCGCAAGGAGACCGTGATGACGGCCGACCACGTCGTCTTCGCCGCCGGCACCTACGGGACCCAGAAGTTGATGCTGGCGATGAAGGAGACCGGAGATCTGCCCCACCTGTCGGACAAGCTCGGGTCCGTGGTGCGTACCAACTCCGAAGCGGTGCTGGCCGCGACGGCGCGTGACCGGCAGATCGACTACACGGAGGGCGTGGCGATCACCTCGTCGTTCCACCCCAACGATCACACGCACATCGAGCCGGTGCGATACGGCAAGGGCAGCAACGCCATCGGACTGTTACAGACCGTTCTCAGTGACGGCGGCGGCAGGCTGCCGCGACCGCTGAAGACGCTGGGCGTCGCGCTGCGCCACCCGGCCGCCACCGTGCGCAGCCTGTCGGTGAAGAACTGGTCGGAACGCACCGTCATAGCGCTCGTCATGCAGACCGACGACAACTCGCTGGAACTCGGTTCCAGGAAAGGTCGATTCGGTCGGCGTCTGACCTCTCGCCCGGGAGGTGGCAGCCCGCCGCCGAAGTGGATTCCGGAGGGTCACATCGCGATCAGGAAGGCCGCGGACAAGATCGGCGGCGACCCGGGTGGCTCGTTCGCGGACGTGTTCGACATTCCCATGACCGCGCACTTCCTCGGTGGTTGTGTCATCGGTGCGACGCCGGAACGGGGCGTCATCGACGCGTACCACCGGGTGTTCGGGCACGAGGGTCTGCACGTCGTCGACGGATCGGCCGTGAGCGCGAACCTCGGCGTCAATCCGTCGCTCACCATCACCGCCCAGGCTGAGCGGGCGATGGCCCTGTGGCCGAACAAGGGAGAAAACGATCAGCGTCCGCCGGTCGGCACAGGGTACGAACCCCTCGCCCCGGTCCGCCCCGTCGCTCCCGTGGTTCCCGCCGAAGCACCCGGCGCACTGCGACTCCCGCTCACCGTGGTGGGTCGGAACCGCTGACTCGCGCGGGCTCGACCCCGAGACGACACAGGCCCCGACCTCCTCGCGGAGATCGGGGCCTGTCCCGTTCGGTCACTTGCCGGAGATGGGTCCCAGCAGCGAGGTGGTCCAGATCGCCGAGTTGGCGGACCCTGCCGGGTCACCGGCCGGCACCAGTCCGTTGATGGTCACCTGTCCGCCGGCCAGTCCGCGTGCGGGGTTCGGCGGGAGGGTGAGGCCGCAACTCTGCTGCACGTCGGCGATGCCGGGCAGCGAGTTCTGGCGGCACTGACCGCGTCCCTCGACCGTCAGCGGGCCACCGGGCAGGTTGTCGTACGTGACGGTCAGGGCAGCACCGAATTCGGGCTGCGCCGTCGGGGAGTAGCAGACACGCGCCGTCGCGGCCGTGATCTCGCTGGGCGAGGTCGAGGCCGCGCCCGTGGCCGGATCCACACTCGCCGCGTGCAGTTCGGTGGTGCGCTCGCCTCCCGCACAGGACGGCGACGATCCCACCGATCGGGAGTTCACCTCGCGTGTCACGTTGTAGGCGATCGGGCCCGTCGGCTGCGGGATTCCGGCGGGCGGAGCCGAATCGACGGGCGCGGTGCCCTCGCCGAGCGAGTACAGCGTCCACACCGATCCGGTGCGTCCACCGGGCAGACGCAACGGGTTGGCCACCGAGTTGCTGGTGGCGACACCGGCGCTCACACCGGACGCGTTGGGCTGGATGCGGAGAACGCAATCGACGGCGCCGCGTCCGGGCGATCCGGGGTAGAGCTCGAAGCCGCACGGTCCGCGCATGTCGAGACGGCCGAGGCCGGGAGCGTCGAGAGTGCCCCACTGGTCGAGGATCTGGGTTCCGTCGAGCCCCAGCCCGTCGCACACGTAGATAGGTCCGACGTTGCGCGCCGTCTCGGCGGTCAGCACGCCGGACGCGGGGTCCGACTGGAACGTGTACATACGGGCGTCGAGACGTTCGACGAGGAGGTACTGGGCCGGAACGCCGTACTGGGCGTTGCACCGCGCGGTGTCCTCGGCAGTCGGCCGATTGCCGCTGTCCACCGTGCGGAAGACGTGGAACTGGCCGGGGCCGTCGCTGATCGATCCGAGAAGGGTCGACGGTGCCACCGGTCCCGGGTCGGCCGAGGCGGTGCCCGTGAAGGAGGCGACCGCGGTGACGGCCGCAGCGGCGACGAGTCCCGCCCGCCGCAGAAGACCGGATCTGCTCGAACGACTGTGCATTGTTGTATTCCCCCCAGAACTGCTGCCATCTCGACGACCGAAGAGTGCCACACGAATCCCCCATCTCCGACATGTGTGTGACCTGGCACAATGCCCGCTACTCGGCCCTGGACGAGTGGACACGAGGGGACGGTCGGACTGACCGTAGTGTCCACCGGAGCAGCACAGTGCTGCGCAATTCGTGCCGGGGGGCTCCTGACGTGTCGACGTTCTCTCTGACCAGAGTCATGGTCACCGTGGTGGCAGTGGCCGCCATGACCGTGTTCGGGAGTGCCACGGGGAGTGCGGATCCCGCCGTACAACCGTCGCCGGCGCCCGGTGGCGCACGAACGTTCTCCGAGCTTCCGCTGCCCGGACAGCCGGAGGGCATCGCCGTCGATCCGTCCGACGGCAGCGTGTGGACGGGATCGAATCGGCCCCGATCGACGGGAACGGTCTGGCATCACGACGGATCCGGTGCACTGATCGGCACCTACGATCTCGTGGGGCATTCCCCGGACGCCGAGCACGGGGTCAACGGCATCGCGCTGGACGGTGCGGGCCGGGTGTACGCGCTCGACTGGTCGGGTGCGCGTGCGGTACGACTCGATCCTGCATCGGGAGCCCAGTCGGTCTACGCGACGTTCCCCGATCTGCCGTCCTGTGGTCGGGGGATCGTCCCGTGCGAGCCGAGCCCTGTCGATCGACCCGCGTGGCCCAACTACCCGGTGTTCGACGCGGCGGGCAATCTGTACGTGAGCGATCTGAACCAGGCCACCATCTGGAAGGTGCCGGCCGGCGGCGGTGAGGCTCGGATCTGGTACCAGAGTCCAGATTTCGTGTCGCTGTACAGCGTCAACGGCATGCAGTTCGACGCGCAGGGCCGCCTCGTCTTCGTGGTCACGATCTCCCTGACAGGGGACCCGTCGATCTTCCGCGGGAAGCTGTTCCGCCTCGGCGTCGACGGGAACGGTGGTCCGGGTACTCGCGAGGAGATCGCCACGACGTCACAGGGTGACGGCATCGCCATCGGGGAGTCGGGCCGCGTCTACGTGGCGGTCGCGAACCCGATCATCAACGACGTCGAGATCGTGGAGCCCGGACGTGGCGTCGTCGGCGCGCTCCCGTCCCCCGAAGCGAGGGCGACGCTGGCGGTGCCTCTCGTCACTCCCGCATCGTTGGCCTTCCGCGGCACGTCGGTGTTGGCGACCAACCATTCCCAGTACGCGATCGATCCCCGCGAGTGGTCGATCCAGGAGTTGGGCGTGGGGGAGCGGGGACTGCCCCTCCTGTACCCGTCGCCCTGACACCACGAACGTAACTGGACTGATTCCAGAAAAGGGGTCATACTGGAACGGATCGACATTCTGCGTGTGCGCGAGTCGCTGCCCGGGTATGCGGGTACGACGGACGTTCTGCGTCACACCGCGACGCTTCGCGTCTGCCACGAACAGGAGGCACTGGACTCATGACACAGCCGAGGCCCACGACCAACAACGCCGGTATCCCGGTTCCCAGCGACGAGCACTCCCTCACTGCGGGTGCGCAGGGACCGATCCTGCTGCACGATCACTACCTCATCGAGAAGATGGCGCAGTTCAACCGTGAGCGGGTCCCGGAGCGTGTGGTGCACGCCAAGGGTGCAGGCGCCTTCGGCACGTTCGAGGTCACCGGTGACATCTCGCAGTACACGCGGGCGGCGGTGTTCCAGCCCGGCGCGAAGACCGAGATGCTGGCGCGCTTCTCCACCGTCGCGGGCGAGCAGGGCAGCCCCGACACGTGGCGCGACCCCCGCGGTTTCGCGCTGAAGTTCTACACCACCGAAGGCAACTGGGACATGGTCGGCAACAACACGCCGGTGTTCTTCGTGCGCGATCCGTTGAAGTTCCAGGACTTCATCCGCAGCCAGAAGCGCATGCCCGACTCCGGTCTCCGAGACAACAACATGCAGTGGGACTTCTGGACCCTGTCGCCCGAGTCGGCGCACCAGGTGACCTGGCTGATGGGTGACCGCGGAATCCCGAAGTCGTTCCGCCACATGGACGGTTTCGGTTCGCACACGTACCAGTTCATCGCTGCCGACGGCACCAAGTCGTGGGTCAAGTTCCACTTCAAGACGGATCAGGGCATCGACTACCTGACACAGGACAAGGCCGACGAGCTGGCGGGCACGTCGCCCGATCATCATCGTCAGGACCTGTTCGGATCGATCCGCAACCGCGACTTCCCGAGCTGGACCGTCAAGGTGCAGATCATGCCGTACGACGATGCCGAGACGTACAGGTACAACCCGTTCGATCTGACCAAGGTCTGGTCGCAGAAGGACTACCCGTTGATCGAGGTCGGCACGATGACCTTGAACAAGAACCCGGAGAACTTCCACGCCCAGATCGAGCAGAGCTCGTTCGAGCCGTCCAACCTCGTTCCGGGCATCGGTGCGAGCCCGGACAAGATGTTGCTCGGACGCATCTTCAGCTACGCGGACGCGCACCGGTACCGCATCGGCACCAATTACGCGCAGCTGCCGGTCAATCGGGCGAAGGCGGAGATCAACTCCTACTCCAAGGAGGGTGCGATGAACATCCACTACAACTCCGCGGAGACGCCCGTGTACGCCCCGAACTCGTACGGTGGTCCCGCCGCCGACACGAACGCGTACGGCGACGACGGTGCCTGGGACTTCGAGCCCCGATTCGTGCGCACCGGGTACGTGCAGCATCCCGAGGACGGCGACTTCGTCCAGGCCGGCATTCTCGTGCGCGAGATCATGGACGACGACGCCCGCGAGCGTCTCGTGGGCAACATCGTCGGCCACGCGCTCAACGGTGTCACCGAGCCTGTGCTGCAGCGGGTGTTCCAGTACTGGAGCAACGTCGACCCCGAGATCGGCAAGAAGGTCGAGGAGGGTGTGCGCTCCGGACAGGGCGAGACCGCCCCCACGACCGGCGCCGGCGCGGTGGACGACCCGGCCGACGAGGCCGCGAAGGTCTGATCCGCTCCGATTTCCGACGCCGCCCGTCGCACCCTCAGCGGGTGCGGCGGGCGTTGCCGTGTGCGATGTAGATCACGTTTGAAACGTGTGGTCAGAATTCTCTGCCGGCTCGCTGCTTCGGGCACCGAAGCGGCGGTGGCAACGCCGACAGGCTCACGTCCCGGCCCGGTTCATCGAACGGCCTCGTCGTATCGCCCGATCGGTCTGTGTTACCTCGAGTACCTATCAATGGTTCGCGGAAATTGAAGAACGTTCGGTATGTGTGGTTTCGAGAATAGATCTACAGTTCGCTCGCAGCCATTGCGGTAATGGCTCGTCGAAGCGAAACGGGGACCTGCCATGACCACCGATCTCACCGTCGAGACAGAGCGTGACCAGCGCGATGTCCGTCGCCGCAAGGTTCGAGCGCTCCTCGCGGGCGGGCTGGTTCTCGGCGTGGGAGCGGCGGTGACATTGGCCGTCTGGACCGACAACGTGTTCGGGCAAGCACAGTTCTCGGCGGAGAACTGGAACGTCCAGGGCGACTTCTCCACCGGTGGTACCGGCGTCTGGAACGAGTACGACACGGTCGGAACAGCCGGCACCTTCGCGTACACCACGGGTTTCGCGGCCATGAGTCCTGGCTTGACGGTCTACGCGCCGGTGGCACTTCGAGTCGGCACCGGCACTACCCCGGGCGGCGCCTACCCGGCAGACGTGACACTGAACGGAGCGACTCCGATCACGGGTCCCCTTGCCACCGCGCTGACCTACCAGGTGGTGTCGGGCGTCTCGGCGGACAACTGCAACGCAGCGATACTGGGCGGTGGAACCGACGTCGTCGCGGCCGGCAGTGCACTCGGGGACGGGAGCGCCGTGGACGCGATCAGTGTGCCTGCTGACGGCAGTCCGGTGTCGCTGTGCTTCGCCGTGACCCTTCCGCAGGCCGTCGCCCCGAACGTCGTGGCGGGACAGACGACGGGCGTCGTCACGTGGCAGTTCGCAGCCGAAGCGGTGGTCTGACTTCGGTCACGTCGCAACAGTCTCGTGGTTCGACACAGGTCCTCACGGACCCGCCTGATCCCGATGCCGGGTAGGCGGGCCCGTGTCGGCGCGGCCCTCTTGCTCGTGGTGGGCGCCGTCGTCGCGGCCCTCAGCGCGACCACTGTCGCGGCATCCTGGGTGGACCGGGCAATCGGCAGTTCTCGTTTCACCACCAGCCCGTTCGGTCTGGAGTCTTCCGTGAACAACGGCGGTACGTGGGCGGCGCATCCGGCGAACGCGCCTGCCGTCATGACTCTCAGCGCCGCATCGCTTCTTCCCGGCCAGTCCACGTACGGCGCCGTGTCGCTCCGGGCTGTCACCGCGTCGCCCCAGATCCGCGTCACCGTGGACGCGACCTCGACCACTGCTGGGCTCGGATCCGTGCTGCGGTACTCCGTCATCCGCTCGGCGACCTGTGTCGCGGCGAACTTCACCGCACCCGGGGCGTCCTATGTCATCGGATCGGCCGCGGCGGACGTACCGGTGACGACAGATTCTGCAGCGAACGCCGTGATTCTGCCCGCGGGAACCTCCAGTGCGACGGGCTCCCCTGTGCCCCTGTGTTTTCGGCTGAGCCTGCCGGACACGCTGGCGGTGTGGACCAACGCGACACTACAAACTTCGTTCCCCGCGACGTGGACCTTCGTCGGAACGACATGACCCCGCCCGGAACGGAGTGTTCTCCATGACTACTCGCCACGTGGCCCCCACCGAGCGGCGGGCCCTCACGCGCATCGGCGATGCCGTGCTGAACGTGCTCGCGGTCGGTGGTGTGGTGTGCATCGTTCTGGTGATCCTGGCGTTCACGATGAACATCACGCTCATCATGTTCAAGACCGGCTCCATGTCGCCCACCATCCCCACCGGATCGCTGGCCGTTGTACGCGAAGTCGCCGCCGACACAGTGGCTCCCGGTGACATCGTGACCGTCGACCGGGCCGGAGAACTCCCCGTCACGCACCGGGTGGTGCGGACGTCACCCAGCACGGACGGCACGACCGTTCTGGAACTCAAGGGCGATGCCAACGAGTACGAGGACCCCGCCGGATACAAGGTCACGGAGGTCCGCAAGGTTCTGTGGTCGATCCCCGGCCTCGCGAAGGTGATCGTGTGGTTCTCGCACCCGTTGGTGCTGGGGGCGATCACCATCGCCATGACGGTGCTGGTCGTCGCCGTCTTCTGGCCCCGAACACCGCGGGCGAGAACCTGATGCGTCGACGCCTCTCCACGGCCGTCGTTCTCGTCGCGGTGCTGTCGACCTTCGTCGCGACGGTCGTCCGCACCTCCTCCACCGACGCCGCGTGGGTCGGGCGAGAGCACCTCGCCACCACCGTGACGCCCGGATACTGGCCGACGAGCGGTAGCGCGTACGCGGAGGCGGGGCGAGTCGTGTCTGCCTCCGGTCTCGTGTTCAATCTGCTTTCCGGTGGAACCAGCATGCCGTGGTCCGGGGTGACCGCGAGCAGGACTCAGACGGTTCCCGGTGCCTCGACTGCCTCGAACGCCGGGCCGTATCGCAACGGCGGCGTACTGGGCCTGGTCAACCAGCTGATCTCCCGAGGGGTCACCGACACCTCCCCGATCGTCGGTGACACGTGCGCGTCCTATGCATGGGGTCCGGGTTCACCGCCCCAGTGCACCGGTGCTGCCCAGAAGGTGTACGCGACGAGCACATTGTCGACCTACACACTGCGCGCAGAACTGCTTGCCGGTCTGGGGTCCGTGCAGGTCGTCACCCTGCCCTCCGCGGTCACGGCCACGGCGTCCTGCAACTTCTCCACGTCGACGGCGTCGACCACCGCGACCGGGGCTCGCGCGGCCAACGCGACCGCCGGCGATCAGGGCACGATCAGCATCCGAAATCAGGCCGTCGCGATACCCGCGGCGGGCGGAACGACGGCGTTCGACCGCCCGACCGGAGTGCTGGTTCCGCGGCTCGCGGGAACGATCACCAGTGCGGTGACCCAGTCTGCCGGCCAGGCACGGTCGACACTGACGGTCGACGGCACCCTCACCTACATCGGACTCGTTCCGATCACGTTCCGGCTCGTAGTCGTCGACGCGATGTGTGGGAAGGATGTCGCAGCGCCGGTCGTAGCGAGCGCGGAGCCCGCTGCTCGGGTAGCGGTGCCGGAGGCCTTCTCGACGACTCCGGCGGCCCCGTCGACGACGCCGGAAGCAGCGACGTCGACAGCCGGTACGACGACGACGACCTCGGCAGAGACCGCGACCACCGCAGCGACCACCACATCGACCACCGCCTCGACCACGACGACGACCGTCACGACGGCACCGACGCCGACGATCACCATCGCACCGACACCTGACACGACGGACAACCCCCTGACGACGACCGCGATCACGGCCTCGACCACCACGGCCTCGACCACCACCTCCGTCACGCCCGCGGCGACCGAGTTCTCCGGCCCACCCGACGGGTCCGTGACGAGACTGGTGACATCGGACGGCCTGACGTGTGTGGCCGGCACCCCCACCGAGGACGCGGTGCCGTTCGCGTGTGGTGACGGGTCGGCGGTCGTCTTCACTCCGGTGGCGCTGTCGCCACCTGGCATCGCCGCTGCCACGACCGACGGGCTCTGGTCGCCGAGGACGCTCACGGGGGAGACGGTGCCGGTGGAGGCGGCCACCCGGTCGTGACGCTGCCCTCCCGCCGTTTGTCGTCCCCCACCCCCGGGTAGTCGAGGAGGGTGACTTCTCCCGCCGTTCTGTTCGACATCGACGGCACGCTCGTCGATTCGAACTACGCCCATGTCCACGCCTGGGCTCGTGCCTTCTCCGACGCCGGTATCGCTGTGGACTCGTGGCGGATTCACCGCTCGATCGGCATGGACGGCGCGAAGCTGCTCTCGTCGTTGGCGGGTGACGCACCCGAGGACGCGGCGGAACGCGCGAAGGAACTACACACGCAGTACTACGAGGAGATGTCCTCCCTGCTGTCGCCGCTGCCCGGTGCGCTCGACCTGCTCGGCGCGGTAGCGGACCGCGGGCTGCAGGTGGTGCTGGCCACCTCGGCACCGGAGAACGAACTCGCGATCCTTCGCGGACTTCTCGGGGTCGAGGAGATCGTCTCGGAGTTGACGTCGTCGGAGGACGTCGAGACGGCGAAGCCGGAGCCGCGCATCGTCGACATCGCGCTGGACCGTGCCGGCGTCGGTGCCGAGCGCGCCGTCTTCGTCGGGGATTCCGTGTGGGACGTGAAGGCATCCGTCACAGCGGGCGTCCCGTGTATCGGAGTGCGCAGTGGCGGCGTCTCGAGTGCCGAGTTGACCGAGGCCGGCGCCACCGCGGTGTACGACGATCCTGCAGACCTGTTGGCGCACATCGACAGTTCGATGATCGCGCGCCTCGAATGAGAGAGAACGGCTACGCACCGATCGAGAACTACGCGGCGATCGGCGACGGCCGCACCGTCGCGCTCATCGCGGACGACGGGTGCATCGACTGGTTCCCCGTTCCGAATCTCGACACCGCGCCGGTGTTCGCGGCACTGCTCGACGCCGAGTCCGGCGGCTACATCTCGATGCGCCCGGCGGAGGAGTTCACGACCACGCGTCGGTACGCCGACGGCACCAATGTCCTGGTCACGACGTTCACCACCGAGTCGGGCGTCGTGAACGTCACGGACTCGCTGAACACCGGTGTGGCAGGACGCCTTCCGTGGACCGAGCTCGCACGGCGCGTCGAGGGCGTCGAGGGCAGTGTCGACATGGAGTGGTCCGTCGCTCCGGGGACGTGTCTGGGAACGGCGTCGCCGTGGTCGTACGAGACGGTGCACGGTACGGTGCTGCGAGTCGACGGTGTCACCCTGGGCGTGCGTACTCTGAACGCCGACGACATCGAGCTCGGATCCCGTTCCATCAGTGGTCGATTCACCACCGAGGTCGGTTCGCGCTCCCTCGTGGCCGTGGTCGGTACCGAGGTGGAACCGTTGTATCTCCCGGTGCCGGAGGACGTCGATTCGGGCATCGACCGAACGATAGCCAACTGGCAGATGTGGTCCGAGGAGTTCCGGTACGAGGGCCCCTGGCACGACGAGGTGCACCGTAGCGCCCTCGCATTGAAGCTACTGCTGTACAGCCCGTCCGGTGCCATCGCGGCAGCGGCGACGACCTCGCTGCCGGAGCGGTGGGCCGGTGCCAAGAACTGGGACTACCGCTACGCGTGGGTGCGTGACACCGCGTACACGATCAAGGCGCTGATCCGCTTCGGTCTGCGCGAGGAGGTCCACGCCGCGGTGGCGTGGCTGCTGCGCATCATCCGCAGCAACGAGCAGATCACGCAGGTGTTCTACACCCTGAACGGTGAGATCCCGGGCGGCTCGACATATCCCGACGTGCCGGGGTGGCGCGGGGTCGGTCCGGTGATCAACGGAAACGAGGCGGCAACTCAGTTGCAGCAGGGGATCTTCGGTGACCTGTTCGACATCGTGTCCCTCTACGTCGACGCGGGCAACGTACTCGATGCGCCCACCGGTCGACTTCTCGCGGAGATCGCCGACACGACGTGTGACATCTGGCGCCGCAAGGACGCCGGGATGTGGGAGCTGCCCACGATCCGGCACTACACGTCCTCCAAGATGGGCTGCTGGCACGCGCTCGACCGTGCAGTGCACCTCTCCGAGCAGGGCATGATTCCCGGCATCGCGGACAGGTGGGTGACCGAGCGCGATCACATCGCTCAGTGGATCGACGACAACTGCTGGTCCGAGTCGCGCGGCGCCTACGTCTGGTACCCGGGCACGGATGAGCTCGACGCCTCCGTGTTGCTGCACGCGGGCAGTCGGTGCGTCGACGACGAGCGGATGTCGAGAACCGTCGACGCTCTGCGCGACGAACTCGGTTCCGGCGACCACCTCTATCGCTACTCCGGCATGCAGATGGTCGAGGGTACGTTCGTCGCCTGCTCGTTCTGGGTCGTCGGCGCCCTCGCCAAGCTCGGCCGCGACGACGAGGCCAGCGCACTCATGGATCGACTGGTCACCAGCGGCAACGACGTCGGCCTCTTCGCCGAGATGATCGATCCCGACCGGTCGGCCGAGGACGAGCCGTCGACCTTTCTGGGCAACTTCCCGCAGGGGCTCTCCCATCTCGCTCTCATCAACGCTGCGCTCACGCTCGCCAGCGGCCACGACCACACGACCTCCGACACAGGAAAGTAGGACCACATGGACCTCGGAATCACGGGCAGAACTGCTGTCGTCACCGGCGCGGACTCGGGAATCGGGTGGTGCACGGCGCAGATGCTGCTCGACGAGGGTGTCCGGGTCTTCGTCACGGACAAGGACCAGGACAAACTGGCCGCCGGCGCTGCCGAGCTCACCGGACCGGAGGGTGCCGTCACGGCGTTCGCCGCGGACGTGACGAAGCCCGCCGACGTCGAGGCGATGCACGCGAAGGCGGTCGAGGCGCTCGGCACCGTGGACATCCTGGTGCAGAGCGCCGGCATCACCGGCGCACAGGGCATGTTCCACGAGATCGACGACGACGGGTGGTCGACGACGATCGAGGTCGACCTTCTCGGGCCGGTGCGCGTCGTGCGCGCCTTCCTTCCCGAACTCCGCGCGGGCGGATGGGGGCGCATCGTGTTGCTCGCGTCCGAGGACGCGGAGCAGCCCTACATCGACGAGCTGCCCTACTGCGCGGCCAAGGCCGGCATCCTCTCGCTGGTCAAGGGACTGTCGAAGACGTATGCGTCCGAGGGTGTCCTGGTGAACGCGGTGTCTCCGGCCTTCATTCACACCCCGATGACGGACGCGATGATGGACAAGCGAGCCGACGAGCGTGGCACCGACCGCGACGAGGCCATCGAGAGCTTCCTGAAGGAGGACCGGCCGTTCATGGAACTCGGCCGACGGGGTACCCCGGAGGAAGTGGCGTCGGTGATCACGTTCCTGTGCTCGGAGCGCGCCAGCTTCGTCAACGGCTCGAACTACCGCGTCGACTCCGGTTCCGTCGCGACCATCTAGAGAGGACCCACGCCCATGACACGTTTCGGCTACACCCTCATGACCGAGCAGAGCGGACCGAAGCAGCTCGTCGACTACGCCGTGAAGGCGGAGGACGTCGGGTTCGACTTCGAGGTGTCCAGCGATCACTACTCACCCTGGTTGTCGTCGCAGGGACACGCGTCCTACGCCTGGACGATGCTCGGCGCGGTGGCGCAGGCGACGTCCCGAGTCGGCCTCTACACGTACGTGACCTGCCCCATCATCAGGTACCACCCGGCGATCGTCGCGCAGAAGGCGGCAACGCTGCAGATCCTCGCCGACGGCCGTTTCACGCTGGGCCTGGGAAGCGGCGAGAACCTGAACGAGCACGTCGTCGGCGAGGGTTGGCCCTCGGTGGACAAGCGTCAGGACATGTTCGAGGAAGCGGTCAAGATCATCCGGCAACTTCAGTCGGGTGAATTGATCACGTGGCAGGGCGAGCACTACCGCGTCGACTCGGCGCGCCTGTGGGACACCCCCGAACACCCGCTCGAGATCGGCATCGCGGTCTCGGGGTCGAAGTCGATCGAGCGGTTCGCGCCGCTCGGCGACCACATGATCTCGACGGAGCCGAAGTCCGAGCTGGTCGAGGGCTGGGACAAGGCCAGGCACATCGGCACGGGCCTGAACCGGGAGTCGAAGAAGATCGGTCAGATCCCCATCTGCTGGGGTCCGGACGAGAAGGCGGCCACCGAGCTCGCGCACGACCAGTTCCGCTGGTTCGCGGGGGGGTGGGCCGTGAACGCGGACCTGCCGACGACGGCCGGTTTCGCGGGTGCGACACAGTTCGTCCGGCCGGAGGACGTGGCCGGAACCATCCCCTGCGGACCGGATCTCGATGCGATCGTCGAGAAGGTGGCGCCCTACTGGGAGGCCGGTTTCACCGACATCGCACTCGTGCAGGTCGGCGACGAGACCCAGGAGCGCTTCCTTGCCGAGGCCGCCGGGCCACTGCTCGAGAAGCTCCGCGCAGCGTCGTCCTGACCGACGGATCGATCAGAGCGCCGGTCCACGCACAGCATCGTGGGCCGGCGGATCCGTGTCGGTGGACAACTTGTCGCGCAACGACTCCGAGTTCAGCAGCATGTTCAGGACCACCGCGCACAGCGCACCCGCGCTGATGCCGGAATGGAAGATGGTCTGAAACCAGTCGGGGAACCGGTCGTAGAGGTCCGGCGACACCGTGGGCAACAGTCCGACGCCCACCGCGACGGCGACCACCAGGATGTTCGTGTTGTTGAACGACACCTGCGCGAGCGTGCGGACGCCACTCGCGGCCACCATGCCGAACAGTGCGATGCCCGCGCCACCGAGCACGGGAAGCGGCACACCCTCCACCACGGCACCGAGTTTCGGCAGCAACCCCAGCAGGATGAGGATGCCGCCGGCGAACGTGGCCACATGGCGGGTCTTGACGCCCGTGATCGCCACCAGCCCCACGTTCTGCGCGAACGCCGTGTACGGGAACGTGTTGAAGATGCCACCGAGCATCGTCGACAGGCCGTCGGCGCGCAGACCGTCGGCCAGACGGCGAGGCGGAACCTTCTTGTCGACGATCTCGCCGACAGCGATGATGTCGCCCGTGGTCTCGGTCATGATGACCAGCGCGACGATGCACATGGTGATGATCGCGCTGACCTCGAACGTCGGGAATCCGAAGTGGAACGGCGTGGTCACGCCGACCCAGTCCTGTTCCCGCACACCACTGAAGTCGGTCATGCCCAGCGGGATCGCGATGACGGTGCCGGCGACGAGTCCGAGCAGGATGCTCAGTCGCTTGGCGGCCGGGGGAGCGAACCGTTCGATCAGCAGGATGATCAGCAACGTGAGTGCGCCCATCCCGATGTACTTCGGATCACCGAAGTCCTCGGATCCCGTTCCGCCGCCGAACCATCCGGCCGCCACCGGCATCAGCGACAGGCCGATGATCAGGATGACCGTGCCCGTGACCAGAGGCGGGAACAGGTGGAGCAGCTTCGCGAACACCGGCGCCAGCGCCATCATGAACACGCCGGACGCGATCACGGAACCGTAGATGGCGGTGACGCCGTACTGCGAGCCTATGGCGATCATCGGTGTCACCGCGGCGAAGGTGCAGCCCTGCATCAGCGGTAGTCGTACCCCGAAGCGCCAGAACCCGACCGCCTGGATCAGTGTCGCGATCCCGGCGACGAACAGGTCGGCCGTGATGAGGTACGGCAGGTCGCTCGACTGCAGTTCCCCCGCAGCGACCAGCGCGCTGCCGACGATGAGAGGGACGGCGACCGCGCCCGCATACATCGCGAGCACGTGCTGCAGGCCGAGTGGAGCCAGCACCGACAGCGGGGGAATGTGGTCGACCGGATGCGTGCCCGCCCGACCGCGAGTGAACCTCGACAACGACACCATGGGACACAGTGTCGGCCCTGCCCGTGTCGTTCGTCGGTCTTCTCGGTTTCCGCGCCGTTACGGCGGCACTCCGTCGGCTCAGAGCGTGGTGGCGGCGAAGGACACGAAGACGACGAACAGTGCGGCGCCGCCCAGCGCGGCTCCGATCATCGCCTCGCGGCCGTTGGTGGCCGTGCCGTCCTCGTCCCGGCCGATACCGACCCACCCGCACACCACCGCGAGGATGCCGGTGGGCACCGCGACGATGTCTCCCACGAAGGGCACGAACGCGCAGACCAGCGCGACGATGCCCGCGACCAGCGCGCTGCTGCCCGCGCCGTTGCGATACGCGGGACGTGATGACGGAGTGTCGGTCACACCCGGAATGGTCTCAGGTGCTCCCCGCGGCGCCGCCACCGCCACCCGCGCCGGCCCCGGACACCGTGCCGGCGCTGCTGTTGGTCGAGGTGAACACCGAGGAGAAGACGACCCAGTTCAGCAGTGCCGGGTCCGAGGCGTGCAGTGATCCGGACGGTGAGGCGAAGGCACGCAGCGTCGTTCCGCCGTCCGCGTCCGTGGCCGCCTCGAGGCGCTTCGTGAACGTGGAGCCGAGCCCCAGCGCGACGATGTCGGGCAGTGCGTCGTCCAGATCGAGCGAGGAGTCGTCGTCCTTTCCCGACTGCTTCAACCCGTCACGGTAGGCCTCCCAGGGACGAGCGGCGTCGAGACCGGCAGCCGAGAATCGCGAGTAGGCGACCGTCATGACGAGGCCGGCGATCAGCAGGATCCCGCCGGGAATCGCGGCGACCAGCATGATCGGGGCCCCGGAAGCAGCGACCACGCCTGCGCCCACCATGACTGCACCGCCGAGAAGTGCCAGTCCGACCAGACCCCAGCGTGGTCCGGCCGTACCGTGGCGCACCCACCCGTTCGCCTCGAGGTGCGCGTCGACGACGGCCTTCGTCGCGCCGTGACCCTGCGCGAGCTTCGTGAGCGCGGCGCTGTCCACCACGTCGCCCTCGGCCTTCTCGGACAGCATGGTCCAGACGGCGTCCTGCACGTCGCCGCGTACCTTGCCGCGGTCGAGCAGTCGGACTCGGAGCGTGTCCTTGCCACGTTTCTTCGACCCGGAACCCGGCTCGGACTCGAGAGCCACTGCGTCGGCCGCCGCGAGTGCCAGCAGCGTGGCCGGCACCGCACTCGCCTGCGCGCTCCGATGGACCAGAGCCGTGACGATCGCGGGATCGGTGGTGTGATCGGGTCGGTAGGTCGTCGGAGGCTGCGCCGACACCGTGGGCCGCGAACGGCGACGGTAGATCTGCGCCGCGCCCGCGGAGCCGACCAGCACGACGGCGAGACCGGTCCACGGGAGCCACGTCGACCCCGGCCCGGCGGCGAACTCGTCGAGCGCCGTCACCGGTGGCCCGACCAGGATGGAGGACTCGAGCCGGTCGATGCCGTTCGTCAGACTGCCCGCGACGTCACCGTCGCGCAGCGGCGGCACCAGGGCGTCCTCGATGATCGCTTCCTGCTCGTCGCGGGGAACATTGCCGTCGTCGAAGGTGGAACCGAGGAAGATCCCGGCCCGAGCTTCGTCGTCGGTACCGGGCTCGCGGTTGATCAGGATGGCGCCGGCGACGTCCTGATCGACGTCCGCCGTCGACACCCACGCCTGCTGGAGTGCCTCCACCTGATCGAGGGTGTCGTCCGAGTCGGCGTCCAGCTCGCGGACGTACGCGACGACGTCGGCCCCGGTCTCGGCGCGCAGCGCGTCGAGTCGTTGCTCCAGCGCCTCGACGTCGGCCGGACCCAGCGAGTCCCCGGTGCGGTCGTACACGCGTTGACCGACCGTGAGCCCGTCGAACTGTGTGTCACCGGAGCTGTCGGAGCAACCGGCGAGACCGAGCACCGCTGTCGCCGCGATGAACGCGACCGCGAACCGGAACCGTGTCATGCCGTCATGATAGGCAGACTCGACGGTCCGGTATCGCGTGTCGCGTGTGGGTCAGCGGTTGTCGACGGCCTCGGCCAGCTCGCGCAGGCGCGGCAGCGCGCGGTCCGTCAGCAGCTGCTCGCGGGTGTCGGCCGAGACGGCCATGCTGTCCTTCCAGAGGGAGCGACCCGCCATCGCGCCGCTGGCGCCGTTCGCCACGGCGGTGCGCACCTGCTCGATGAACGTCTCGTGATCCACACCGGCGGACAGGACGGCCCACGGCACGCCGTTCGCGGCGGCGGTCACGGCGGCACAGGCTTCGGCCGATCCGGGGTACTGCAGCTTGAGCACCTTGGCACCGCACTCGACGGAGATGCGGGCGGACTCGGCCACGAGGGACGGGAAGCGCTCCGCGTAGTCGACGGCCGATTCGCCCTCGAGCCGGTACGTGAGGATCTCGACGATCAGCAGCAGACCCTCGGCCGAGCACGCCTTCACCAGTTCGGCGATCTCCTGGCCGACCCGCGAGTCCGCCGTCTGACGGTCGGGGCGCATGTACCACAACATCTTCGCGACATCGCCGCCCAGATCGCGCACCACGCGCGGGGTGACGCCGTCGACGAAGCGGGTGAACTTCAGGCCGTCCACGGTCTCGAATCCCGAGGCGTCCATCCCGACCACGAGCGCGGTGTCCCGCGACAACGTGCCCTCGTCGACGACGCGGGGGAGCGCCACCTCCGGGTCGAGCAGGATGGCGGGAGCGTGGTTGCCGAGGTACTTCACGAGATCGCCCTTGGCATCGGCGAGTTGATCCTTCGAGATGGAGTCCGGACCGTCCGGGGCGTCGTTCATGACGGCCTTCATGCCGTTGCGCTGGTCGCCGGCCACGATCAGCATGTTGCCGTTCGCAGTGGAGATGGCGGCCATGCCGCGTCGTTCCAGTGTGGTGAGGTCGTTCATGTCGGAGCTCCTGTCGGTGGTGCGAGGTGGGGTTCGGTCGCTCGAGTCGAGCAGTCTGGAGGCGAACAGGGCTGCGCCGTAGGCGGTGTCCTGTGTTCGGCCGGAGGTGGTGATGTCGGGCAGGACGGCGGCGCGGGCGTCGCGGACGCAGGCCATGCTCGCCCAGCCACCGGTGAGGATGCTGCGCCGTGCGGGCGGGACCTCACGGTCGAGCGCGGCGACCAGCAGGGCCACCTCGTCGTTCCCGTGGAGCAGCACGGCGCGGAAGAGTTCGGCGGCGTCCACCCCGTCGGTCCGGATGGTCAGTGCGAGCACACCGTCGTCGTTGCGTGCACCGGAGACGGTGACACCACCCTCGGCGACGGATCCCGCGGACGGCAGCGCCTGCACGCGCTGGTCCAGCCCGTCCCGCCCGGCGCGATCGGTGATGTCGCACAACTGCAGTGCGCGGCGCATGAGCAGTCCCGACTTCACACCGGCCACCAGCACGTACTTGCCGGGCACGACGTGGCGGACCGAGTTGATCAGGTGCTCGGCCAGTCGCGCGCGACTGGCCGCGGACGGTGGCGTGTCCAGGACGCGCAACAACACCTCCGCGGTACCCATCGAGACGAGGTAGGTGTCGTCGGCGATGTCGCCGCCGGACACCGCGGACACGAGGTGGTCGTGGCCCGCGACCGTGAGGGCGGCCCCGCGTACGAGCTCGGGAAGCCATGGCGCCGAGGCGAATCCGAGTTCGGTGCCGGCAGCGACGAGGGGCGGGAGGAAGGTGTCGTCGACACCGAGGTGCGCCAGCATGTCCCGCCAGGGGGCGCCGGTGTCCTGGTCGAGCAGCCCCGTTCGCGACGCCAGCGAGTACTCGCTGACAGCCCGTCCGCCGAGAGCGGCGACGACGAACGCGGGCAGATCCAGCCATCGGAGTCCGGTGAGGTCCAGTCCGCCGGACTGCAGATGCAGGATCTTCGCCACCGAGACCTGCACCCCGAGAGGGATTCCCGTGGTCGCTGCGAACGCGACCCGCAGCGGCTCGGGCAGGGCGGCGACCTGCTCCCCGCCGCGCGGGTCGAACCACGCGAACGACGGCGCCACGACCTCCAGCCCTGCGTCGACGAGGAAGCCCGTCTCGCCCATGCCCGAGACGGCGACGGCATCGAGCCGGGCGTTCGGATCACCGGTGACGTCCGGCAGTCGGCGCGCGACGATCTCCACCAGGTGACGCACGGTGTCGAGGAGATCGTCCGCCGCCATGTCGGTGGTACCGCCGGCCCCGTGCGTCCAGGGAGTGGCGAGTTGCTCGATCAGGACCTCGGAACCCGAGGAGTCGCTGACGAGGATCTTGATTCCGGTGCTGCCGAGGTCGAGACCGGCGACGAGGGACATGCTCACGGGCGGTACCGCTTTCCAGCGCTGGGGGATTGTCGATTCGGGGGAGCGAGATGCGAGCTGCGCTCGACGAGAGTCGTGTCGGCGAGGCCGGCCACGGCGTCGAGGGTGGGATCGTCGAAGCGCAGCAGCAGACGGTCGAACGCCGCGGCTCCGATCTCGTACGGGTTCTGGTCGATGCAGGTGACGGGCGGATCGACGGCGTCGGCGAGAGCGAAGCTGCCGAACGACACCATGGCCACGTCCGTGCGGTGGATCTCGTGCAGGACCGACACGACGGCACTGGCGTGGCGGGCGTTGGAGACGAACAGCGCCGTGGGGGGTTCAGGGAGGGCGAGCAGGTCGAGCACCACCGGGCGCACCGCGTCCGGTGACGGCGCCACTTCGGGAATGCCGTCGCCCGGGGCGCTGAGACCGTGCTCGGTGAGGACGTCGACGTACGCGTCGCGTCGACGTTGCGCCGTCTGCAGTCGCGCATCGTGACCGACGAGGGCGATCCGCCGGTGCCCCGCGTCGACCAGCACCCGGACGGCGCGTCGAGCCGCCGAGTAGTCGTCGACGGTGACGGAGTCGAAACCCGGGATCGAGCGGTCGACGGTCACCACCGGCAGGGTGTGGCGGCGCGGGGTGAGGAACGACGAGTGATCGCCGACGGGGGCGAGCACGATGCCGCGCACGTGTTGACCGGCGAGGCGGGTGAGTTGCGACAGTTCGCGCTCGGGATCGAACCCGGTGCTGCCGACCATGACTCCCATGCCGCGATCGAGCGCACGCTCCTCGATCGCGCGTACCAGGGAGGCGAAGAAGATGTCGTCGATGGAGTCGACCACGATGCCGATGGTGGTGCCGGATCCGGACTTCAGTGATCGTGCGGCGGAGTTGGGAACGTAGTTCAGTTCCGCCACCGCCGCTTCGACGCGCTCGCGCAGCTCGGGGAGCACCGTGTCGACACCGTTGACCACGCGCGAGACAGTCTTGAAGCTGACGCCTGCCAGTGCGGCGACGTCCTTGATGCTGGCGCGGTGGGTCACGGGAGAACTCTCGATCGAGGGTGGGTGACGGTCCGGCATTGCTGCGAGACAACGTTGTCTTCTATGATCGTCATCGTGCACACCTCCTGTCAAGAGATCGCGTGGAACAGCGGCCCGCACGTGGTGATCGCCGGGGTCGCCGGCAGTGGCAAGTCGACCCTCGGAGCAGCGGTCGCCCGTGATCTCGCAGCGCCGTTGCTCGACCTCGACACCCTGACGGCGCCGCTGCTCGACGTGCTGAGTCCGCTGCTGGGCAGTGGACACTGGAACGACTCCGGCGACGCGGCGCCCCTGATCCGTGCCGGTCGATATGCCGTGATGCGTTCCGTCGCAGGAGAACTGACGTCGGTGGGCGCGAGGTCCGTGATGGTCGCGCCGTTCACCCGCGAACTGCAGGGTGGTGACGAGTGGGCGGCTCTTCTCGAGTCCGTGGCCCCTGCGCCGGTGGTCGTCGTCCATGTCGACGGCAGCGAGGCGTTGCTCGCCCGGCGCCGCGCGGACCGCGGTCTGGACCGGGATCGCCACCGCGCCGACACGCCGCACTCGAGCCCCACGGTCCCGCATCTGCGCCTCGACGCGTCTCTGACCACCGCGCAGCAACTGTTCCGTGTCCGCCGGGCGCTGGGACTGGTGTCCCCGCCCGCGGAACGGGGTGGTGTCGTCGGGCGGACGTTCGACGCGATGCTGTTCGACCTCGACGGCACTCTCGTCGACTCCACGGCGGCCGTCGCGCGGTGCTGGGCCCAGGTCGGCGACGAGTACGGATTCGCGGTCGCGGACATCGCGCACGGAATGACGGCGGCGGAGTCGATGGCGCTGCTTCTCGGCGACGTGGAGGGGCCGGCAGCGGCGCTGCGGCTCGGTGATCTGGAGACCCGCGACGTGGCCGACGTGGTCCCCACCCCCGGTGCGCTGGAGATGTTCTCGGCACTGCCCGCCTCGCGGGTGGCGATCGTGACGTCGGGTGCACCCCCCGTGGCGCACGCCCGTCTCGCAGCGGCGGGTCTGGCCGCACCCACCGCGATGGTGACCTCTGCGGACGTGGCACACGGCAAGCCGGACCCGGAGCCCTATCTCCTCGCGGCGCGCACGCTCGGGATCGATCCGAGCCGCTGCCTGGTCGTCGAGGACGCGCCCGCCGGAGTGCTATCGGCACGGGCCGCGGGCTGCACGGTGATCGGTGTGGGAGGCACGCACGACCGAGCCGACCTGGACGCGGACCTGCAGGTCGACACCCTGGATCAGCTGACGGTCACCCTCGCCGAGGGAGGCGTCACCGTGTCACTGCGGTGACGCGGCGCCGTCGGGGAGCGTGCACGATTCCCTCTCGATCAGCTCGACTCCGAGCACGTTGCGGCGGCGGTAACGCCGGCGCGGGTTCTCGATGCGTCCGAGAATGCGATCGATCGCTTGGAGCCCGAGTTCGGCTGGGTTCTGGTCGATCACGGTGACGGGCGGGCACAGAGCGTCGGCCAGCGGGAAGTCGCCGAAGCCGACGTACGCGGGGCGCGTCGCTCCGCGCTTCTGCAGTTCGGGCACGCACGCCATCGCGGTGCGGGCGTTGGACAGGAACAGCGCCGTGGGCGGCGCGGAGGAGTCGAGCAGTGTGCGCATCGCCTCCCGTGCCTGATCGCGGCCGAGGACTCCGGTGACGACCAACGTGTCGTCGTACTCGATCCCGTTGCTCTCCAGCGCATCTCGATACCCGGAGAGGCGGTTGAACGCGGTGCTGATGGAGATGTCGTCGCCGACCAGAGCGATGCGCCGGTGGCCCCGATCGAGAAGATGGGTGGTGGCCGTCCAGGCACCGCCGTGATCGTCGTCGACGAACGTGTCGGCGGTGAGCCCGGAGGGCGCGCGGTCCACGAACACGGTGGGGGTGCGCTCGGCCCACCGCTTGAGATAGGCGTGGTCGGTACCGATGGGCGCGATCACCAGGCCGCTGAGTTGTCTGCGCAGGAGCGATTCCACCAGTGGGCTCTCGAGGGACGCGTCGTGACCGAGGCTGGTCATGATGACGGCCATGTCGTGCAGCCGGGCTCGGTTCTCCACCGCACGCGCGATCGACGCGAAGAAGGGATCGTCGATGTCCGGAACGGCGACCCCGATGGCACCGGTGTGGCCGGCGCGGAACGACGTCGCGATGGTGTTGGGAACGTAGTTCAACGATTCGAGCGCCGCGTTGACCCGAGCGCGAGTCTCGGGATCGACGTGCGGATCGTCGTTGTAGACACGGGACACCGTCTTCGCGCTGACGTTGGCCAGTGTCGCGACATCCTGCATCGTGGTCATCGGGCCACCTTCTTCGTACGTGCCGGGACAGTATGACGGGTCAGCGGCTGGTGTACCCGCCGTCGACCGGAAGAGACACCCCGGTGATCATCGAGGCGTCGTCGCTGAGCAGGAACGCGATGGGGGCCGCGATCTCGGCCTCGGTGGCCCACCGACCGAGCGGCATCTGCGACAGGAACGGGCCCTCGATCTCCGGGCGCCCCCAGTAGAAGGCGGACATCTCCGTCATGACGACGGTGGGATTGACGCTGTTGACCCGGATGCCGTGCTTCCCGAGTTCCAGTGCCGCGACGCGAGTGATGTTGTCCAGGGCGGCTTTCGAGGATCCGTACGAGATGTGTCCGGGGAGCGCTGCGAGCGATGCCTGGCTCGAGACGTTGACGATGGCCCCGGCTCCGGCGGCGATCATCGCGGGAGCCGCGTACTTGATGACGAGGAGGCTGCCGCGCGCGTTGATGGAGATGACCTTGTCGAAGATGTCGATGTCGGTGTCCTGGGGGGTGGCGATCTCGCCGCCGAAGCCGCCGCAGTTGACCACGCCGTAGAGCTCGAGGCCCGACAGGGCCTCACGGATGCTGTCCTCCGACGTGAGGTCGAACGGCAGCGGACGTGCGCCGGTCTCCTCCTGTAGAGCAGCGAGCGCGGCCTCGTTCCGTCCGGACGCGATGACGTCGGCGCCGTCGGCGACGAGGCGCCGCACTGTGGCGGCGCCGATACCGCCGCTGGCCCCGGTGACGAGGATCGTGCGGCCGCTGAACTTCGACGGGGAACTCTGCGACATGTCGGTTCTGCCTTCTGGGGAGTCGTGGGTGTGGCGGTGATGCGATGTCATCGATGTCATGACCTCCGTTGCGGTGGTCCATGACATCGATGACACGGACCGTACGTCACCGTGTGCAATTCTGCGCCCGATTGCCGAGAAACATCGCTGAACTGCGCTGATCCTTCTCTCGGGAGTGTTCTCCACGAATCGGGGAGGCTCGACCGATCGGTGCCCATGTCACCGGTGACATGAATTTTCGCGAAACGCGTGACACGGCGAGTTGCGTGGGTCACACTGATCCGCATCGCGATGCGGCTCGGGCCGCACGACGACCCGCCCCCACGATGGTCGGGTCGATCGAGTTCCGCGATTCGACGAGGGACGGACATGTACGCAGCTTCGAACGACGCCGGCACGCCGGACGGCCGCGAGGACCGTCGGCGCTACGCGCCGGCCGATCTCACCGAGATGGTGAGCCACCTGGCGTCCGTGCTGCGCGACGGATCCGGCGGTCGCCGGCTGCTGGGTGTCACCGGTGCACCGGGCGCGGGCAAGTCGACCTTCTGCGCACTGCTTCAGGCGGAACTCGGTACCGACTCCACGCTGGTGGGGATGGACGCGTTCCACCTCGCCGACGAGGAGCTGATCCGGCTCGGGCGCCGTGGACGCAAGGGTGCGCCCGACACCTTCGACGTCGACGGATACGTCGCGCTCCTGCGCCGCCTGCGGAACCAGACGGCGGAGACGATCTACGCACCGCGGTTCGAGCGGTCGATCGAGGCCGCGATCGCCGGCGCCGTCCCCGTGCAGCGCGACACCGCGATGGTGATCACCGAGGGCAATTACCTCCTGCTCGACGACGGCGGGTGGGACGCGGTGCGCTCGGAGCTCGACGAGGTCTGGTACCTCGACGTTCCGACGACGGTGCGCGCGGAACGACTCGTGGCCCGACACCGACACCACGGCAAGTCGCGTGCGGACGCCGAGCAGTGGACCCGCGACGTCGACCTCCGCAACGCGGAGATCGTGGCCGCGGCGGCCCGCCGCGCCGACCTGATCATCGAGGTGCCGAACGACCCGCTTCTCGCACCCGCTCACGACACCGACTCATCACGCGACACCGACTCATCCGAGGAGCTCTCATGAGCAACCACCCCGACGGCGCCACGCCCGTCCTCGAGGCACGCGGGCTCTCCCGCAGCTTCGGGAACGTGCGCGCGCTCGACGACGCCGATTTCGACATCTACGCGGGCGAGGTGGTCGCACTCATCGGCGACAACGGCGCCGGCAAGTCGACGATGGTCAAGGCGCTGTCCGGCAGCCTGGCGCTGGACTCCGGCGAGATCCTCTACGACGGCGTGACCGTCGACCTGGACAACCCCACCGCAGCAGCAGATCTGGGCATCGAGACGGTGTTCCAGGACCTGGCGCTCGCTCCGCACCTCAACGCGGCCCAGAACATGTTCCTGGGGCGCGAGATTCCCGCGGCGGGCCTGCTGGGCAAGCTCGGCTTCCTGAACACGGCCGAGATGCGCACGCAGTCGCGTGCGGCGCTCGACGAACTGGGGGCCACCGTCCGCAGCCTCACCGATCCGGTCGGAGCCATGTCCGGTGGCCAGCAGCAGGCCATCGCCATCGCCCGCGCCGTGGCCTGGGCCAAGGGTGTGGTGTTCCTCGACGAACCCACCGCCGCACTCGGCGTGGTCCAGACCCGCAACGTGCTCGACACCATTCGTCGAGTGGCCGACAAGGGCGTCGCCGTGGTGTTCATCAGCCACTCGATGCCGCACGTCATGGAGGTCGCCGACCGCGTCCAGGTATTGCGCCTGGGCAAGCGCGTCGCGACGCTCGATGCCAAGAACACGACCATGGAAGCACTCGTCGGCGCGATGACCGGCGCGACGGTGGGAGCCGCGAGATGAGCAATCAGACCTTGCCGAAATCAGCGGGATCCTCGGCCCCCGAACCGTCGTCGAACGGCAGCTCGTTCGATCTGCGGAGCAGCCTCGCCGGCCTCGCCCGTGTCCAGGTGTTCCAGATCGTCATCGTGCTGCTCGCGATCAGCATCCTGTTCTCGATTCTCGCGCCGAACAGTTTCCCCGAGTGGGGCAACATCCGGCAGATCATCCAGAACGTCTCGATCCTCGCCGTCCTCGGCATCGGGATGACGTTCGTCATCGTCACCAGCGGTATCGATCTCTCCATCGGCTCTGTCCTCGTCTTCTCCGGCGTCGTCGCCGCGAAGGTGATGCGGGCCGTCGGCGGCGAGGGCTGGAGTGTGGCCGTCATCGGCATCCTCGTGGCCGTCGCCTGCGGGCTGGCGTGGGGGCTGCTCAACGGGTTCCTCATCGGTATCGCGAAGGTGCCTCCGTTGATCGCGACGCTGGGTACGCTCGGCGGCGCACTGGGTCTCGCCCAGGTCATCACCGGTGGTGTCGACATCCGCGACGTGCCGCCGGTGCTGGTCGACACGATCGGCTACGGCAACGTGCCCGCGACAACCATCCCGCTCATCTCCTTCATCGCCCTGGTGTTCGTCATCGTGTTCGGTATCGTGCTGCACCGCACAAGGTTCGGCCTGCACACCTTCGCTGTCGGGTCCAAGGAGCAGTCCGCCCGGCGCGTCGGCATCAAGGTCGACCTGCACCTGATCAAGGTCTACGCGCTGTCCGGCACGCTCGCCGGTCTCGCGGGCATCCTGTCGCTCTCGCAGTACGGCACCACGGCCATCGCCGGCCAGTCGCAGACCAACCTCAACGTCATCGCCGCGGTCGTCATCGGCGGCACCAGCCTCTTCGGCGGTGTGGGCACCATGTTCGGCACCGTCATCGGACTCTTCATTCCCGCCGTGCTCCAGAACGGCTTCGTCATCGTCGGTGTGCAGCCCTTCTGGCAGCAGGTCGCCGTCGGTGCCGTGCTCATCGCCGCCGTGTACTTCGATCAACGCCGCCGAGCCGCCGCCACTCGCGGGGCGTCGACGTCCTCACTGAAACGACTGTGGGCTCGAAACCCCTGACGTACCACCGTCGCTCGGCCTCATCGCACACTCCACTCACCACGCTCGGCCTACCGGAAAGATCACTCACCCATGCGTACATCCCGGACCGTCGCCGCCGCTGCGCTGGCAGCCGCGTCACTCTCCACCTTCGTGCTCGCCGGCTGTTCGTCCGACTCGGGCGGCGGTGAGAAGAAGCTCGCGTTCATCCAGGGCGTCAGCGGCGACGAGTTCTACATCAGCATGCAGTGCGGCATCCAGGACGCCGCTCAGGCCGCCGGTTACACGGTCGACGTCCAGGGTCCCGCCAAGTTCGACCCGACCCTGCAGAAGCCGATCGTCGATTCGGTCGTCGCCTCTCGTCCCGCCGCGATTCTCATCGCCCCCACCGACGTGTCCGCGATGCAGGCACCGCTCGACGCCGCCGCGCAGGCCGGAATCAAGGTCGTCCTCGTCGACACGACGCTCGAGGATCCGTCGAAGGCCGTGTCGGCCATCTCGTCGGACAACGAGGGCGGCGGCGCCGAGGCGTTCAACGCGATCGAGGGGTTGAACCCGAACGGCGGCAAGGTCATCGTCATCTCCACCGACCCCGGCGTCTCCACCACCGACGCCCGCGTCAAGGGATTCGAAGATGCGGCCGCGGGCAACTCGGCCTTCCAGTACCTCGGAGTGCAGTACAGCCACAACGATCCGGCCGAGGCCGCTCGTCTGATCTCCGCCGCCATCGCCAAGGATCCCGACATCGTCGGTGTCTTCGCCACCAACACCTTCGCCGCGGAGGGCACCGCGACCGGCGTCCGCCAGACCGGGAAGCAGGAGCAGGTCAAGATCGTCGGCTTCGACGCCGGCCCCGCCCAGGTGAAGCAGCTCCGCGAGGGAACGGTCCAGGCGCTCATCGCCCAGCAGCCGGCCACCATCGGCACCGACGGCGTCGAGCAGGCCGTCGCCTCGCTCGAGGACAAGCCCACCGAGAAGGACATCTCCACCGGATTCCACGTCATCACCGCGGACACGATCGACGGCGACGGCGCGCAGTACGTGTACAAGTCGGCCTGCTGACCGGCCGTCCCCAACTGCGGTGGCGCTCTTCTGTCTCACCGGCTCGATCCCGGTGAACGGGAGCGCCACCGCGTTCCACGTCGTACCACTCGAAAGGCACCGCTGCCGTGACCATCTCGATCCAGGACGCCCTCACCGCACCGCCTGCGGGCGTGACGGTTCCGCGTCATCGAGTGGACGGCTCGACCCTGGTGTGCGGCATCGTCCACATCGGTGTCGGCGCCTTCCATCGAGCGCACGAGGCGATGTACGTCGACCGGTTGCTCGCCGCGGGGCACCTCGGCTGGGCGATCTGCGGTGTCGGTGTCATGCCCGCCGACGCGGCGGCGCGTGACACCGCCGCTGCCCAGGACCAGCTCTACACCCTCAGCACGGTGCATCCGGACGGCGCGGAGGACACCCGCATCGTGGGGTCCATCGCCCGCTACCTCTACGCGCCGGACGACCCGGATCTCGTCGTCGCGACGCTCGCGGCACCCACCACGCACATCGTCTCGCTCACCATCACCGAGTCGGGCTACGGCATCGACGACGCGACCGGTGCCTTCGATCCCCGGGACGACGCCACGCGCCACGACCTGATGTCTCTCGACGCGCCGGTCAGCGTCCTCGGGTTCCTCACGGTGGCACTCCGCCGTCGCCGCGACGAGGGCACCGCGCCGTTCACCGTCATGTCGTGCGACAACATCGTCGGAAACGGTACCGTGGCCCGTGCCGCGCTGGTGTCGTTCGCCCGTCACCACGACGGCGCGCTCGCCGACTGGATCGACGACTCCGTCGCGTTCCCGAACTCCATGGTGGACCGGATCACCCCTGCGACGTCGCCGGCCGTGATCGACTCGGTGCGCCGCCGGACGGGCATCGACGACGCCTGGCCGGTGCGGTCCGAATCGTTCGCGCAGTGGGCTCTCGAGGACGACTTCTCCGACGGGCGGCCACCGTTCGAGGACGTGGGCGTCCAGGTGGTCACGGACGTCGTGCCGTTCGAGCGGATGAAGCTCCGACTCCTCAACGCCTCCCATCAGATGCTCGGGTACCTCGGTGTGCTGGCCGGGAAGACGTTCGTGCACGAGGTGATGGCCGACCCCGACCTCGGGGCCTTCGTGGCCTCATACATGCGCCACGAGGCGGCGCCCACCGTGGGACTCGTTCCCGGCGTGGACCTCGACACGTACATCGACGATCTGCTCGCACGCTTCGGCAGCCCGGCCGTGCAGGACACGGTGGCGCGTCAGGTGGTCGACGCGACGTCGCGCATCCCGAAGTTCGTCCTGCCCGTCGTGCGGGACAAACTGCGCGACGACCGGTCGATCGATCACGCAGCCCTGATGCTCGCGGCGTGGTGCGCATGCATCGAAGGGGGAGTGACGCTGCCCGACCGGGCGGCGGATCAGCTCTGCGCACTGGCGCGGGCCGACCACGACAGCCCCGGTGCGTTCCTGGCCCAACCCGACGTCTTCGGGGACCTGACGACGAGCGTGCGACTGCGCGTGGCGTACCAGCGCGCGAAGCGTCGGCTGCAGGACGACGGCCCGATCGGGACGGTCCGGCTGCTCGTGGCATCACCGGTCTGACGCCGGGATTCGGCTGTTCCGACGGCGAGTGTCTCTCATACTGGAGACATGGCCATCGATCCTCGTGGAAGAGACCTGAAGCGTTTCCTGGAAGACGATCCCGGGGGACCGGTGGTGATGCTCAACCTCCTCCGCTTCGCGGAGGGTGGTCGGGACTCGTACGCGGACTATGCGCGGGAGCTCGACGAGACCTTTCTCCCCCGCCACGGGGGCGAGGTCCTGTTCGCGGGCGACGGCTCGACACCGCTCGTCGCGGAGACCGGACAGAGCTGGGACGCGGTGCTTCTCGTCCGCTATCCGTCGCGAACGGCATTCAGCGAGATGGTGGCCGATCCGGAGTATCAGAAGGTGACGGAGCTCCGCACGACTGCGCTGCAGGAAGCCGTTCTGCAGGCCACGGTCCCCTGGCCCTGACCTCGACATGACGGAAGGCCCTGTACCGGCATCCCGGTGCAGGGCCTTCCTTCGTGTCTCAACCACGAGTCGGGGTGGCGGGATTCGAACCCACGACCTCTTCGTCCCGAACGAAGCGCGCTACCAAGCTGCGCCACACCCCGTGGCCGTTCACTCCCCGTCAGGGCAGCTCTGCAACTCTATCGCACCATGGCTTCGGAACGCGAAACGCCCTGTTCGGGTGAGGTCCTGGGCGGACGCTTCGCCGGAACGAGAGTGATCAGGGTGGCCTCGGGACGGCAGCAGAAGCGGTACGGCGCATACGGCGACGTCCCGAGTCCGGCCGAGACGTGCAGTCGGGTGTGGGCACCCCAGCGCGAGGGTCCCTTGACGCGAGAGCGGTCGAGCTCGCAGTTGGTCACCAGTGCGCCGTAGAACGGGAGGCACAGTTGGCCGCCGTGGGTGTGTCCCGCGAGCACCAGGTCGTATCCGTCCGCCGCGAAGCGATCGAGCACGCGCGGTTCGGGTGAGTGGGTGATGCCGATGCTCACGTCGGCGATGGGGTTCGGCGCGCCGGCGATGGTGTCGTAGCGATCACGCTTCAGGTGCGGATCGTCCACCCCGGCCGTCGCGATCCGGACGCCGGACACCTCGAGCTCGCGGCGGACGTGGGTGACGTCCATCCACCCGCGCTCGGTGAAGGCCGCCCGCAGGTCCTGCCACGGCAGCGGGTTCCCGAACACCTTCTTGTGATTCTTCGAGAAGTACTTGAGGGGGTTCTTGGGCACGGGCGCGAAGTAGTCGTTCGAGCCGAACACGAACAGCCCTGGCCGACCGAGGAGCGACCCGAGCGACTGCACCACGGCCGGCACCGACCGCTGGTGGGACAGGTTGTCGCCGGTGTTCACGACGAGATCGGGTTCGAGCCGATCGAGCTCACGCACCCAGTTCTGCTTGAGTTTCTGGTCCGGCATCATGTGCAGGTCGCTGATGTGCAGGACACGCAGCGTCGACGACCCCGGGGCGAGAACCGGCATGGTGGTCTCCCGCAGCGCGAAGGCGTTCCGCTCGATGGCCGTGGCGTAGGTCAACCCCACCGCCGCCGATCCCGCGGCGAGAGCCGCGATCCCTCCGGGAGTGGCGAGAGAACGCGCGGCCGACTGCAGACTCGGGAGCGAGTGCGCCGAGCGACGGGGGAACGCTGATGTACCGGACACCTCATCGACAGTACCGTTTCCGACATGGCCGAGAACTGTGACATGGAAAAGCGCCTGCGGGCGGATCTGACGACATCGATGAAGGCGAAGGACAAGCTCCGGACGGCGACGCTGCGAATGCTGCTGTCGGCGGTACAGACCGAGAAGGTGTCGGGCAAGGAAGCACACGAGCTCACCGACGAGGACGTGCTGCGCGTGCTGGCCAAGGAATCGAAGAAGCGCGGCGAGTCCGCCGAGATCTACACCCAGAACGGGCGCGGTGAACTCGCCGCCACCGAGCGTGCCGAGGCGCAGATCATCGACGAGTACCTGCCGACGCCGCTGACCGACGCGGAACTGGCCGACGTCGCCGACACGGCCATCGCGCAGGTGGCCGAGGAACTCGGTGAGCGCCCGGCGATGCGACAGATGGGACAGGTCATGAAGGCCGCCACGGCGATCGCCGCCGGCAAGGCCGACGGCTCCCGCATCTCGGCCGCGGTCAAGGCTCGGCTGTAGGGCACTCGCCGCCGCACGGCACTGCCGCAGCTAGCGCGGCGGTGCCGTCAGCCCGGGGATCGCCGGCAGGGTGACCCCGGGCGGCAACGCCGGAAGCTGGATCCCCGGCGCCGGGGCTGCCGGTGCCGCCCGGACGGACCCGTCGCTGATGTAGATCGTGACCGTCGATCCCGGAATGGCGGAACCCGAGGGTGACGTGCTGACCACGGTGCCCCGACCCTCCGACGACGCGGTGGTCGCCACCTGCACGCGGAACCCTGCGGCCTGCAACTGCGAGGTCGCGGAGTTCTGCGTCAGGCCCGTGACGTCGGGAACCTGGCCGTTGGCCGATCCGCGCACGTACTTCTGGTCGACGGCCGGGAGTCCGACGTCGCCGAAGTTCGTGGCCACCGGATCCATCGCGTCGTACCAGGTCCGTGCAGGCTCGTTACCGCCGAACAGGTTGCCCGAACCACACGGGCGCAGCGGGAACGAGCAGATCTCGCTGGGAGTCGGGGAATCGCCGTAGGTGTAGGCGGCGGCCGCGTACCGGTTCGTGAATCCGAGGAATCCCGAGGACCGGTGCGATTCCGTGGTGCCGGTCTTGCCGGACATCGGCAGCGACCAGCCCACCGAGCTCGCGGCGGACGCCGACGTGCCGCCGGGCTGATCGTCCTTGCTCATCGCGTTGGCCAGTGTGTTCGCCAGTCCCGGCTCCACGACCTGCTCGCACGCCTGCTGCGTGACGGGGATCTGCTTGCCGCTGCGATCGAAGACGCTGTCGATCGGGTTGGGCGGGCACCACTTGCCGCCGGACGCGAGGGTCGCGGCCACGTTGGACAGTTCCAGCGGATTGACGTAGGTCGGTCCGAGCGTGAAGGAGCCGAGGTTCGCCTCCTTCTGGTAGTCGGCGAGGCTCTGGTCGGTGCCCTGGCCGGCTGTTCCGGGCAGCGTGTACGAGCGCAGGCCCAGGCGGACGGCCATGTCGACCGTCGGGGTGACGCCGACCGACTCGATCAGCTTCACGAAGGCGGTGTTGGGGGACTGTGCCAGCGCGTCGGTCACCGAGAGCGACTGCGGGTAGTTGCCGGCGTTGGTCACGCAGTACGTCGAGGGAGGGCACCCGCGCGCACCGCCGTCGCCGAGTCCCTTGACCTCGACGCGGTTGGGCACCTGCAGGACCGCGGACGTGCCGAGGCCCTTCTCCATCGCGGCGGCGGTGGTGAAGATCTTGAAGATCGACCCGGCACCGCTGCCCACCAGGGAGTACGGCTGCGGCTGGACGGTCTCGTTGGCGTCGCCGTTCAGGCCGTAGCGCCGTGACGACCCCATTGCGAGGATGCGGTGCGAGTCCTGCCCCGGCGCGATGACGTTCATGACCGTCGCGACACCGTCGAGATCCGGGCTGCTGTTCCCGGACAGGGCGGCGCTCGTGGAGGACTGCACGGCCGGGTCGAGAGTGGTCTTGATCAGATAACCGCCCTTGTCCACCTGGTCCTTGCTGATGCCGGCGTCGGCCAGGTACTGCAGCGCGTAGTCACAGAAGAAGCCACGATCACCGGCGGCGATGCAGCCGCGCGGCAACTGGTTGGGCTCCGGCAGCACGCCCAGTGGCTCGGCCTTGGCGGCCTCGATCTCCGCCGCGCGGTCCGGGATGTTCTGGATCATCGTGTCGAGAACGGTGTTCCGTCGCGCCATCACGCCGTCGTAGTTGGTGTACGGGTTGAGGGCGGAGCTGGACTGCACCATGCCCGCGAGCATCGCCGCCTGCGTCAGGCTCAGCTGGCTCGCGTCGATGCCGAAGTACGTCTGTGCCGCGTCCTGGATGCCGTAGGACGAGTTACCGAACGGCACCAGGTTGAGGTAGCGCGTGAGGATCTCGTCCTTGGTCAGCTGCTTGTCCAGCGTCAGCGCCATGCGGATCTCGCGGATCTTGCGCGCGGGAGTGGTCTCGATGGCGGCGCGGCGTTCGGCGTCCGTCTTGGCGACGACGAGCAGTTGGTAGTTCTTCACGTACTGCTGATCGAGGGTGGACGCGCCCTGCTCCACCTGTCCGCTGGTGGTGTTGGTCAGGAAGGCGCGCACCGTGCCCTGCCAGTCGACGCCCTCGTGCTCGGCGAACCGGCGGTCCTCGATGGAGACGATGGCGAGCTTCATCTCGTTGGAGATGCGGTCGCTCGGCACCTCGAAGCGTCGTTGCTCGTAGAGCCACGCGATGGGGTTGCCCGCGGAGTCCACCATCGTGGACACGGCGGGCACCGTTCCCTCGACGAGTTCCGCGGAGACGTTGTCCACGGTGTCGGCGGCGCGGTTGGACGCGAATCCGAACCCGCCGGCGAGCGGGAACATGACTCCGGCGAGCAGCGCGCCGGCCAGGGCGGAGCACCCGGCGAGTTTGGCGACAGTCTTGGCGATCGGCACGAACAACAGAGTACGTGGCTCCTCCGGGACACAGCCCGTACCGGACATGTGGACGGCTGACCTGCTCCGATGTGACCGATCGCACGGGCGTACCAGAAAAGTGATCCCCCACCTTGCTTCCCGCGCGGCCTTTCCCCTACATTGATGGACACGATGTGATTCAGATAACAATCACATCAGTTAGTGGGGTGCTCCTCAGTTCGCTGTGCAGCGTGAGCTGCGTCGGCGGGTGGGACGCCCGGAACGCCAGGGAAACGGTGTTCGCCGACGGTAAGGGGTCAACGAATGCACACAGGAACGCCGAATGCAGCGCTCGACATCGGGGAAGCCGAAGCGCGCATCGCATGGGTATCGCAGGCGCGATGCCGGGGAGTGGATCCCGATCAACTGTTCGTCCGCGGCGCCGCGCAGCGCAAGGCCGCAACGATCTGCCGTCACTGCCCCGTGCTCATGCAGTGCGGAGCGGACGCCCTCGACAACCGTGTCGAGTTCGGCGTCTGGGGCGGCATGACCGAGCGTCAGCGCCGGGCCCTGATCAAGCAGCACCCCGAGGTGGACTCCTGGGCCGAGTTCTTCGAGACCCAGCGTCACCACCAGTCGGCCGTCTGACCCACGCCGCCGCCGGGCGACCGGCCACGGTTCCTGTGATCTCCCACCGCGATGTCCGATTCGCGGTGGGAGATCTCTCGTCGCACCGCATGAACTCTTCGTGAACGCCCGACGACGCGTCGGGACCCGTCCGGGGTGCGGGGTGTCTGTCACGCCCGCCCGTGTCGATCGACCACACGCGACAGCGCGGACGAATCGGACCTCCATCGAGTCTGTGTGCGTCACAACGGAATCGGTCGTATCGGAAGAAGCGTGACGCACGGTCGCTCGGCTGCCGCGCCCGCGCGGGAAGGCTTTCCACGCTCTGACCTGCGCCGTCGTCGACGCGGACCGTGGGGGCGCCCGCTCGCCCGCCGCCGCGCCGGTCGTACCCGGCACCGAATCGGACCCGGCGTTCGGTGCCCCGGCCGCGCCCGGTCCGTGTGTCGGCCCGTCCCTCGCGGTTCGCTTTCCGTTGTCTCGCACGTCGATTGACACCGTCCCACCGTGACCGTTGAATCCTGCTCGGCACTCGCCGCTTGACGGATCCGACGATCAGCGCGGATTCGCTCCCACTGCGAAAAGGACTCGACGGGCATGAAGATGAACAAGATCGCGGTTGTCGCCGCGATGACGATCGTGTCGCTGGGCACCGCCTCCGCGACCGCGTACGCCGATCCGGCACCCGCCGCTGCTCCCGAGGTGCACTGGAACGCCGTGGCCGCGGGCACCGGGCTGCTCGTGACCACCGACTCGGGAACCCTGAGCAACGAGAACAACCACCTGGTCATCCGCGACGACTCGGGTGTCGTCGTCGATTCGGTGCCGCTGGCTCTCGCCGTCGACGGACTGGCGCATCCCGTGTCCGCTCAGGTCGAGGGCAACACCGCGACCCTCGCGGTCGACACCGCTGCGCCCGCCGCGCCGGTCTACGACATTCCGGGCCTGAACCAGGTGGACCTGCCCGCCGCGGTCGCCGGCGTCAAGGACAACCTGTCGCTCACCGCCACGGTCGGTGGATTCCTCGGTGCCGCAACCGGTCTCGTCGGCGGCTGCCTCCTCGGTGCGGCCGCGGCCGGCGTCGTCTCCGCTCCCGTCGCGCTCCTCTTCGGTGCGGGCCCGATCGCCGGATGCATCGGTGGCGCCCTGCTGCTCGGCGCCGGTGGATCGCTCGCCGGTACCGCCATCGGTGGTCTCGGTTCCGCCGTGGCCAATGCGCAGCAGTTCGTCACGCTGCTCGAGGCGCCGCCCGCAGTGAAGAAGTAGTCACACCGATGCGAGTACTTCTGGTCGGTCTCGCCGTCCTCTGCTCGCTCGTTCTCGGCGGCGGGGCTCAGGCCTCCGCCGCCGAGCGCGTGGAGCTGGGCGGGGGTTCCGGGCTGGTCCTGACGCAGGACGGACGAGAGACCCTGTGCAGTCTCACCGTGATCGGTGCGGACACCGCCGGGCGCACCATCGGGCTCACCGCAGGTCACTGCGGGCGGGTCGGCGACACCGTGGCGAGCGAGAGCGATTCCGCCGCAGGAGATGTGGGCTCCGTCGTCGCGGTTCTGCCCGCGTACGACACGGCGATCATCGAGTTCGACGCGGAGCGGGTGGCCCCGGTGGCCTCCGTCGGCAGCACCGACATCACGGCTGTCGGGGATCCCGCACGGCTGGCCGAGACCGTGTGCAAGCAGGGTCGTACGACCGGTGCGACGTGTGGAGTCTCCTACGGTGACATCCTGAACTCCCAGCAGGTGTTCGCCCAGGTGTGCGTGAACGCCGGGGACTCCGGTGCGCCGGTGGTGCGGGGAACGTCCGTGGTCGGCATGGTGAACGCCTACCTCGTGGCACCCTGCATCGGCCCCGCCGTCGTCACCGACCTGGTGTCGATCCTGCGTGCGATCGACGAGAGCGGCGGCCCCGGCGCGGGCCTGCGGCTCACCGCCTGAGCGCAGAGGTTCAGGCGGTGCCGGTCAGCTGATCGGCGACGGCACGCAGTGCGTCGAGATCGGACACCTCGAACGGCAGCGAGGGCACCCCCACGACGGGAACACGGGGGTGAGCGGCGGTGAAACGACGCAGCAGTCCGATCTCGCGCTTCGCGGTGACGGCCCGGTGCGCGTGCACGCGAAGCACTCCCGCGGCCAGAGCGGCCTCGGGGGTGCCTTCGGCGTCCAACTGGTCGGCGGCCGTGACGGCGTGGTCGGACGGCAGCGAACTCAGCGTCGGGTGCGTGCGGTTGAGCACCAGTCCGGCCAACGGCATGCCGTCCTCGGACAGGCGGGTGACGAAGAAGGATGCCTCCCGCAGCGCGTCGGGCTCCGCGGCCGCGACGACGACGAAATGGGTTCCGTCCTGACGCAGCAGGTCGTACGTGTGGCGCGCACGTTCGCGGAAGCCACCGAACATCGAGTCCAGCGACTGCACGAAAGCGGAAGCGTCGGAGAGCATCTGGCTGCCGACGATGGACGAGACGCCGCGCATCGCGAGACCCACGGCGCCGGTGACCACTCGGCCCAGCCCGCGACCCGGGGCCATCAGCAGCTTGATCATGCGACCGTCGAGGAACGACCCCAGACGCTGTGGGGCGTCGAGGAAGTCCAGCGCGTTGCGCGACGGCGGCGTGTCCACGACCACGAGATCCCAGTCACCGCTGGCCGCGAGCTGCCCCAGCTTCTCCATCGCCATGTACTCCTGCGTCCCCGAGAAGGACGACGCCACAGTCTGATAGAAGGAATTGTTCAGGATCTGCCGGGCCTTCTCCGGCGTCGAGTGCTCCATCACCATCTCGTCGAACGTCCGACGCATGTTGAGCATCATCGCGTGCAGTTCGCCGGTGGCGCCGGGCCCGAGGGCGACCGGCTGCGGAGTGTTGTCCAGCTCGCCGACGCCGAGAGCCTGGGCCAGGCGCCGTGCGGGATCGATCGTCAGCACGACTACCCGGCGCCCGTTCTCGGCTGCCCGCAACGCCATCGACGCCGCGGTGGTGGTCTTGCCGACACCGCCGGAGCCGCAGCACACGACGATCCGCGACGACGGATCGGTCAGGATGGACCCGATGTCGAGAGTGGGAACGGTGCTCATCGCACTCCCTGTTCCGTGAGGTGGTGGGCGAGCTCGTACAGTCCGCCGAGGTCCATGCCGTCGGCCAGAGCCGGGAGCGTCAGGCGCGGCACCGCGAGGTCACCGAGACGCTGTTCGCTCTCGCGCTGGGCCGCGAGCCTCGACGCGTGCTCGATGGACTCGGTCAGCAGACCGGCGAAGTCGTCCTCCGACAGCGTGATTCCGGCATCGGCGAGTTTCTTCTCGATCGCGGCGGCGTCGAGTTTCCCGGAGGCCGCCTCGGCGAGCGCCTCCGCCGGAAGGAACGACTCCTCGGTGCGGTTGACGACCACGGTGCCCAGTCGGAGATCGGCCGCTGCGAGTTCCGCAGCAGCATCGGCGGTCTCCTGCACCGGCAGCGCCTCGAGCAGCGTCACCAGGTGCACCAGTGTCTGCTCGGAGTGGAGCAGCTTCACCACACCCTCGCTCTGCGATCGCACCGGGCCGGTCTTGGCGAGGTCGCGCATCGCCGTCGTCACGTCCAGGAAGCTCCCGATCCGCCCCGTCGGCGGCGAGTCGACGACGATCTCGTCGTAGAGCAGGCGACCGTTCTTCTCGGTGCGGACCGCACGCTCCTTCACCTTGCCGGTGAGGAGCACGTCGCGCAGACCGGGGGCGATGGTGGTGGCGAACTCGATGGCTCCCACCCGCCGCATCGCCCGGCCGGCGAAGCCGAGGTTGTAGAACATGTCGAGGTACTCGAGGAACGCGGTCTCGATGTCGATTGCCAGCGCGTACACCTCACCACCGCCGTCGGCAGAGGCCACCTTGGTGTCCACCGGGCTCAGCGGGGGGACGTCGAAGAGCTGGGCGATGCCCTGGCGTCCCTCGACCTCGACCAGCAGAACCTTGCGCCCACCCGCGGCGAGGGCCAGGGCGAGCGCGGCGGCGACGGTGCTCTTGCCCGTCCCACCCTTGCCCGAGACGAAGTGCAGTCGAGCGCGGTCCGCTTCGGGCGGCCATCCTCGCTCCGCCTGGGGGGACGATCCGGTGGGGTGCGACGTCGCACCTGCTGTCTCCGACACGTCCTCGACCTTACTGACCCGGTGCGCTATAGGCTCCTGCCATGAGCGCATCGACGACGTGGGAATACTTCACCGCACCCCTGCTGATCCACAACACCAAGGCCATCCTCGACAACTTCGGTGCCGACGGCTGGGAGCTGGTCACGGTCATGCCCGGCCCCACCGGCGAGAACCTGGTCGCCTACTTCAAGCGCCCGAAGAGCTGACATGGGTGTGACGGAGAAGCTCGCCGAGCTCGGGCTGACCCTTCCGCCCGTCGTGCCGCCGGTCGCGTCCTACGTTCCCGCGGTGCGGTCGGGAGACCACGTCTTCACCTCGGGTCAGCTGCCCATGGTGGACGGCGCGCTGACCGCCACCGGCAAGGTCGGGGCCGAGGTGTCGGCCGAGGACGCGACCGCCGCCGCCCGCGTCTGTGCGTTGAACGCACTGGCCGCGATCGACGCGCTGGTCGGCATCGACTCCGTGGTCCGCATCGTCAAGGTCGTCGGATTCGTCGCGTCGGCACCGGGATTCACCGGTCAGCCCGGCGTGATCAACGGTGCGTCGAACCTGCTCGGTGAGCTGTTCGGCGACGCCGGCATCCACGCTCGGTCGGCTGTCGGAGTCGCCGAGCTGCCCCTGGGCGCAGCCGTCGAGGTGGAGATGATCGTCGAGGTCGCACCCGCCTGACGGGTGCGCGTCACCGACCGCTCGCCACGAGGGTCCGGCACTGCTCGATGACGCTCTGCAGAGCGAGTCCGCGATGTGCCGAGCACTCGTGGCGGGTGCCGGTCCGGACGGACTCCAGGAACTCGTCGAGCAGTACCGCGTAACACCGGTCGGGTGGCGTGGTGCGGTCCGACAACTCGACCAGGCCGCCCGGTCCGCTCGCGCCGACCCGCAGCACCGACGGGCGCACAGGCGTCCGCATGGACAGCGTCACCAGGCTCGTCCGGACTCCGGCGGTGCTCCCGTGCTGCAGAGCCAGCGACCACGTGTCGGACGCGTCGTCACGCCTCGCCCACGCCACGGACTCGACCGGTCCGAGCACCTCCATCGCGAGATCGAGAACGTGCGGGCCGACGTCCAGGAGGGCGCCGCCCTCCTGCCGCCACGTCGAGCCGGCGTACTCGCCGCCGAGCAGGGCGCCGGACAGCCAGGTCGCCGTCACGGTCGCGACCTCCGTGTCGCGCACGGCGTCGAGGAATGCTCGGGTCTCGGGTGCGAAGCGACGCGTCAGCGTGACCATCGACGAGACCCCGGCCTCGTCGATCGCGGCCACGAGAGTGGCCGCATCCGCCGCAGAACCGGCGATCGGCTTGTCCAACAACACATGTCGACCCGCGGCAGCCGCCCGACGGGCGAGATCGAACTGCACCTCGGGGGGTACCGCGAACGCGACGGCGTCGACGGAGTCGATCAGTGCATCGACGTCGTCGACGTACGGCACCTCGGGAGCCGTCTGTGCCGCGGCGTCGGGACGGCGGGCCCAGATGCCGGCGAACTCGATGTCGGGATGCGCGGTGAGTGCGGGTGCCGCGGCCTGACGAGCCCAGGGTCCGGCACCGATCAGACCGATTCTCATGGTGCGAGCCTAGGTTCTGTCCCGGTCTGCACCGAACCTGCGTCGGCTGGCACAGTGGTCGCATGGCGGAGAAGGATCCCACGGCATCGGAGAAGCACCCCGCGTACGGACGGCTGCGGCGCGTGACGTCGACCGCGTCCGTCCTCCTGGCCGAGAACCCCGGGAAGATGACGCTGGACGGCACGAACACGTGGATTCTGCGAGCCCCGGGGCACGAGCAGTGCATCGTGGTCGATCCGGGCCCGCGCTCCCGGTCGCACGTCGACCGCATCGCGGCGCAGGGACGCGTCGCGCTGATCCTGATCACCCACCGCCATCACGATCACACCGGCGGTATCGCCCGACTGCACCGGTCGACGTCCGCGCCGGTGCGCGCGGTCACGTCCACGTACCTCCGAGGTGACGCCGCGCCGCTGGTGGACGGCGAGGTGATCGCGGCCGCCGGGGTGGAACTCACCGTCGCGGCGACACCGGGCCACACCGCCGATTCCGTCAGCCTGGTCCTCGACGACGCGGTGCTGACCGGGGACACCATCCTCGGTGCCGGATCGACCGTCCTGGACGGGAAGGACGGGGATCTCGGTGACTACCTGGCCTCACTCGACCGACTGGAGCAACTCGGTGAGGGACGCGTCGCGCTGCCCGGCCACGGGCCGGACCAGCCCGACACCGCGGTGCTCGCCCGCGCCTACCGGGCCCATCGCGAACAGAGACTCGACCAGGTGCGGGCAGCGCTCGACGTCCTCGGACCCGACGCCACCCCTCTGAAGGTGGTGCGTCACGTCTACGCGGACGTCGACAAGAAGCTGTGGCCCGCGGCGCGGATGTCGGTCAAGGCCCAGCTGACGTATCTGCGCGGTTAGCGTGCGCGCCGGGCGAGTCGCTCGGAGTCGGAGATGAGCACGCTCTTGCCCTCGAGGCGGAGCCAGCCGCGGTGCGCGAAGTCGGCGAGCGCCTTGTTCACGGTCTCGCGAGAGGCGCCGACGAGCTGAGCGATCTCCTCCTGCGTGAGGTCGTGGACGACGCGCAGCGAGCCGGCCTCCTGGGTGCCGAAACGCTGTGCGAGCTGCAGCAGTGCCTTGGCGACGCGGCCGGGAACATCGGTGAAGATGAGGTCGGCCAGGCTGTTGTTGGTACGACGCAACCGGCGGGCGAGCACCCGGAGCAGCTGCTCGGCGATCTCGGGGCGCTGATCGATCCAGGCCTTCAGGGCGTCGCGATCCATGCTCACCGCGCGCACCTCGGTGACCGTGGTGGCGGTGGAGGTGCGGGGGCCGGGATCGAAGATCGAGAGCTCACCGAACATGTCGGACGGACCCATGATGGTCAGGAGGTTCTCGCGACCGTCGGGGGAGCGGCGGCCGAGCTTCACCTTGCCGCTGACGATGATGTACAGCCGATCGCCGGGCTCACCCTCGTTGAAGACCACGTGGCCACGCGGGAAATCGACCGGTTGCAGCTGCTTGGTCAGCGCCGACACCGCAGACGGCTCGACCCCCTGGAAGATGCCGGCTCGTGCCAGTACCTCGTCCACGTGTACTCCCTTGCCCTGAAAGATCGGCAGATCTACGAATGTGTCGTCTTCATGTGTCCGGTCGGAGTCTACGTCGCCGGGCGGCCACAGGAGTGATCACAGCCACCCTCGACGCGTCGGCGTCGGACCGGGGGCCGTGTCGGCGGGTGCTCAGCTGGCGCGGCGTGCCCTGTCGTCGAGAAGAGCGACGTCCTCCTCCATGACGTCGCCACCGCGGCGACGTCGGGTGCGGAACCGTGCGAGGGCGTTCGGGAAGCCTTCCGCGGCCAGGGTGGCGACCTCGGCGGAACTGGCGGCGTCCAGGAATTCCTGAACCTCCTGCTCGCGGACTCCTGCGCGGTTCAGCCGCGCCTCGAAGCGCTCCATGGCGAGGGCGAACAGCATCAGCAAGACCGGGAACAGAACCACAGCGAGTGCTTGCATACCGAGGAGTAAACACTGTCGACGTCTCGAAAAGAACACGGCGGGGTCACCGGTGCGGACACGACCGGAGCGTGCTGTCGGGGGCGTTCCGTAGAGTCGTGGCGTGCAGAAATCAGCCGCCGGTCCCTCTCACGTGGGCAAACGAGACGAGTCCGCCCTCGCGCTCACGCGCCGGGCACGCCGGATGAATCGCAACCTCGGCGTGGTCTTTCCGCACGTCTACTGCGAGTTGGACTTCACCACCCCGCTCGAGCTCGCGGTGGCCACCATCCTCTCCGCGCAGTGCACCGACAAGAGGGTCAACGAGACCACGCCGGCACTCTTCGCGAAGTACCGGTCGGCGCGCGACTACGCGGAGGCCGACCGGACGGAGCTCGAGGAGTACATCCGGTCCACCGGCTTCTACCGCAACAAGGCCAACTCCCTCATCGGGCTGGGCCGCGAGCTCCTCGAGCGGTACGACGGTGAGGTTCCCGCCTCGCTGAAGGAGCTGGTGACGCTGCCCGGTATCGGGCGCAAGACGGCCAACGTGGTCCTCGGCAATGCGTTCGACGTTCCCGGCATCACCGTCGACACCCACTTCGGCCGACTCGTCCGCCGCTGGGCCTGGACCGAGGAGGAGGATCCGGTCAAGGTCGAGCACGCCATCGGTGCGCTGATCCCGCGCAAGGAGTGGACGATCCTGTCCCACCGCGTGATCTTCCACGGCCGCCGCGTGTGCCATTCGCGGACGCCGGCGTGCGGTGTCTGCCTGCTGGCGAAGGACTGCCCGTCGTACGGGCTGGGGCCGACCGACCCCGTCAAGGCCGCGGCATTGGTGAAGGGGCCGGAGACGGACCACATCCTCGCCCTGGCCGGCATCGAGACGTGAGCAGGTCGTCCGCGGCGAGGTGGAGCCTGGCCGCGCTCGTGGTGGTCGTCGCCCTCATCGTCGCCATCTGGCCGCGCGGGGACGATCCGACGGGACCGGCGAGCTTCGCCGACTACCGCGACACTTTCGGCGCGGCGCCCACCGACGACGCGACGGACACGGAGCTGGCCCCCTTGCGCACCGAGGCCGCGCTCGCCGCGTGCCCCGTGCCGGCGGCCGGCGCCCCGGCGCCCGCCGGCCCACTGGCGGGTCTGCGCACCACCTGCCTGGCCGACGGAGCGCCGGTCGATCTCGGTGCGGCCGTCGCCGGCACGCCGACTCTGCTCAACCTGTGGGCCTACTGGTGCGGCCCGTGCGCGGAGGAACTGCCGTATCTGCAGCAGTACGCCGAGCGTGCGGGCGGTGCCGTTACCGTGGTGACGGTGCACGAGGATCCCCGCCAGGGCAACGCCCTGACCCGACTGGCCGACTACGGTGTCCGACTACCCGGCGTGCAGGATCCGTCCGCTGCCGTCGCCGCTGCCGTCGGAGCTCCGGCGGTGTTGCCCGTCAGCGTGCTGCTCGCCGCCGACGGATCCGTCGCCGCGGTTCTCCCGCAGCCGTTCCGCTCCGTCGACGAGATCGCGGACGCCGTGCGCACCCACCTCGGAGTCTCGGCGTGACGGATCCCGCGGGCACGCCGCCGTGGCTGTCCCGTCTGGCCGCCGTGCACACCGTGCGCGACGACGCGAGCAACCCGGTGATCGCCCGCCACGCACCGGACGGGGCGACGGGCAGACCGGCCGCGGTGCTGGTGCTCTTCGGCGGGCGGCCCGACGCGGCGGAGTTGCCCACCGACGCCACCGTGCTCCTGACCCAACGCGCGTCCTCGCTGCGGCAACATCGCGGTCAGGTCGCCTTTCCCGGCGGCGCAGCCGATCCCGGCGACGACGGACCCGTCGGCACCGCTCTGCGGGAGGCGCAGGAGGAGACCGGGGTGGACCCGGACGGCGTGGAGCCGCTCACGGTGCTCGACTCCATCTTCGTGCCCCCGTCGGGCTTCGAGGTGACACCGGTGATCGCGTACTGGCGCGTCCCGAGCGAGGTGTCCGTCGTGGACACCGCCGAGACGGAGCGTGTCGTCGCCGTGCCGCTCACCGATCTTCTCGATCCGGTCAACAGATTCGTGGTGCGCCACCCCCTCGGTTATCGGGGCCCGGCGTTCGCAGTGGGAGGAATGCTCGTGTGGGGTTTCACGGCCGGGGTGCTGTCCGGCGTCCTCGAAACGGCGGGCTGGGGTGCCCCCTGGGACACCGAGGACGTCCGGGACCTCGAGACGTCGCTCGCCGCCGTCGGTGAGGAGTTGCACCCGTGACGGGATCGACCTGGCTCGACATCGGTGTGGCACTGGTGGCGTTGCTCGCCGCGTCGTCGGGGTGGCGGCAGGGCGCGGTCGCGTCCGCCTTCGCCTTCTTCGGTGTCGTCCTCGGTGCCGTCGCCGGCATCCTGCTCGCACCGCGCGTCCTCGACCACGTCGAGGAGGGGCGGATGCGCGTGCTCGTCGGCGTCGCCCTCATCGTCGTCATGGTGATCGTCGGCGAGATCGCGGGCATGGTGTTGGGACGAGCGTTGCGCAGCGGGATCCACAGCCCGGCGGCGCGCTCGGTGGACAGCGTCATCGGTGCCGGTCTGCAGGCGGTGGCCGTGCTCGTCGCGGCCTGGTTGCTGGCCGTCCCGCTCACCGCGGCGTCGCAACCGCAGATCGCCGCGGCCGTGCGCGGATCGTCGATCCTCGGCGCCGTGGACGACGTGGCGCCCGAGTGGGTCCGCGAGATCCCCAACGAGTTCTCGGCTCTGCTCGACACGTCGGGTCTCCCCGACGTCATCGGCCCCTTCGGCCGCACTCCCGTGGCCGAGGTCGGTCCGCCGGATCCCAGCGTGCTGGCGTCGCCGATCGCGGCGGACCTCCAGGACAGCGTGCTGCGGATCCGCGGTATCGCCGAGAGCTGCCAGAAGGCGCTCGAGGGCTCCGGTTTCGTCATCGGGCCGGGCCGTGTCATCACCAACGCGCACGTCGTCGCCGGCACCTCGTCGGTGGCCGTCGACACCGTGGACGGCCCGCTCGACGCGGAGGTCGTCCTGTTCGATCCCGCCGTCGACATCGCGGTGCTGAACGTGCCGGATCTGACCGCCGACGTCCTGCCGTTCGCGACGGGGCGCGCGGAATCGGGAACCGACGCGGTGGTGCTCGGGTATCCCGGCGGTGGCCCGTACACGGCATCGTCCGCGCGGGTGCGCGAGACACTGAACCTCACCGGGCCGAACATCTACCGCACCGGGACGGTGGACCGGGAGGTCTACACCGTGCGCGGATCGATCCGTCAGGGCAATTCCGGCGGACCGCTGGTGGCCACCGACGGCACGGTTCTCGGCGTCGTCTTCGGCGCCGCCGTCGACAACTCCGATACCGGATTCGTGTTGACCGCAGCAGAAGTCGCCGACGAGGTGGCAACGGGGCTGCAGAACGGGCAACCTGCCGGTACGGGATCCTGCGTCGGGTGAGGATGCATCGGCTGTCACGCCGAGGAGCGCCCGCACCGCGTACCGTGATCACGAAGGTGGCGAGGAGACGACGTACTCCGCGTCCCCGGCTCGACGGGGGGAGCATCGATGGGGGTACGTCGACGCCGTGACGTGGCGATCACGACACGGGTTGTTCGAGGGGCGCGCGACGTGTGTCCGATTGGTCCGACGGTTCCCGGGGAATCATCCGACGGTCTGCGGCGCGCGGACACGGGATGTGACGGGTGACGGTGACGACGGGAGACGAGGCGAGGATGGGCCGCCGCGGCGGTCGGCAGCTGACGGCGGCCGGCAACTACTTCGACACGCGGTCGAAGGCGGTCATGGCAAGTGCCTCGGGGGCGCTGCCCCTGCTCGTCATCGCGATTCTCCAGCCCACGTTCCTGCGGCCGGGCACGCTGCCGCTCCTGGCCGTCATCGTGGCGTTCACCGTGGTCACCGTGGGCATCACCCTGCGTGCCGGTCGTCTGTCCGACCGGCAGTTCACGGTGCTGGGGTCGGGTGGCATGGTCGGCGTCGCCATCTCCGCCTATCTGATCGCCGATCCGTCGGGGTCCCGCGCGGTCACGGCGATGCTGGCGGTCGTGCCCGCCATCGCGGCGTCCGGATCGCCGCCCAAGGTCACGATCTCGCTCACCGGCGCCGCGGTGATCATGGCGACGGCACTGAGCATCAACGGCTCCGAGGGCGCGGTGCGGTTCGTCGCGGCCGGCGCCGCGGTCACCACCGTGGTGGTGCCGGCGGTGTTGATCGCCACCATGCGCAGCTCGCTCGAATCGGTGACAGCCCGCCTCGAGACCCTGGCGAACACCGATCCGCTCACCGGCCTGCTCAACCGCCGCGGCATGTTGCCGCGGGTGAGCGCCATGCTCGCGGAGGCATCGGAGAAGTCCGACGCCATCGTCGTCTCGCTCGTCGACGTCGATCACTTCAAGTCCGTCAACGACACTCGCGGTCACGCGGCCGGTGACGTCGTGCTCACCACGGTCGCCGAGGCGATAGCAGCCTACGTTCCCGAGGACGCGGTGGTCGCCCGGCTGGGCGGGGAGGAGTTCCTGGTGCTCGGCCTCAGCAAGTCCGTCGCGGGGCTCGAGGAGAAGGTGCTCGAGAGCGTCCGCTCCGCGTGCGACGTCACCGTCAGCATCGGAGTGGCGCAGGCGAACGTGGTGTTCGACGAGAGGGGCGGTAACGACGTCGAGGCCACCCTCGACCGACTGACCTACGCGGCCGACCGCGCGCTGTACGCGGCGAAGACGGCGGGCCGCGATCGAGTGGCGTTCGCGATGGAGGACGTCGTCCGGTGGTCACCGACCCTGACGCCGGTGCAGCGCCGCGACAAGACGGAACCCCTCCCGTGAGGGCAGAGGAGTGAGCATGCGCGAGCATCGCGTCCTGGACCCGACCGACCTCGGCGATCACGAGGTTCTCGATCGACTGATGTCCGAGATCGGGGACGACGCGATCCTGGACACCACCGCCGAGCAGCTCCAGTCGCTCGACGCACTGCTGCCCACTCCGTCGTCCGAGCTGCTGGACGAGCCGACCCGGTGGGTGCACTACCCCTGGCGTCGCTCGCTCGTGCGGGTGCTCGGTCCGCGCGGGTTCCGGTTGCTGCGCCTGGACCGGAACCGCAACAAGATCACCGTGGACGAGCAGAATGCAGCGCGGCGCCTGCGCGTCGGCGTCGTGGGTCTGAGCGTCGGCCACGCGGTGGCGCACACCCTCGCTCTCGAAGGGCTGTGCGGCGAGCTCCGGTTGGCCGACTTCGACGATCTGGACCTGTCGAACCTCAACCGTGTGCCCGCGTCGGTGTTCGACCTCGGCGTCAACAAGGCGGTGCTGGCGGCTCGCCGCATCGCCGAACTGGATCCGTACCTCGAGGTGACGACGTTCCCGACCGGGATCGACGAGGCGACCACGGACGCCTTTCTCGCCGACCTCGACATCGTCGTCGAGGAGTGCGACTCGATCGACGCGAAGGTGTTGGTGCGGCAGGAGTGCCGTCGCCGCGGGATTCCCGTGATCATGGAGACGAGCGACGGGGGCGTGCTCGACATCGAGCGCTACGACCTCGAGCCCGACCGACCGTACTTCCACGGTTTGCTCGGCGACGTCGACGCCGCGGCGGTCGCGGGGATGACGCCGCGGGAGAAGGCGCCACTGGCGGGGCGCATCCTCGAGATGGAGCGCATCACGCCGCGCATGGCGGCATCGTTGCCGGACATCGGTACGACGTTGTCGACGTGGCCGCAGTTGGGGAGTGACGTGGCGCTGGGCGGCGCGTCGGTGGCCGCTGTGGTGCGGTTGTTCGGGCGCGGGACACCGCCTCCGTCGGGACGCGTCCGTGTCGGTCTCGAGGCGATCATCGAGAGCACACTTGTCGACCCCTACAGGGGCTGACCGCTCGCTCGAAGATGGCGCAGGAGAACGTCGGTGACCTCGTCCGGGCGTTCCTGGTGCACGTAGTGCCCCGATCCCGTCACGCGATGCTCCACGAGCTGCGGTGCCCAGTGGGAGTCGCGGCGCGCCGTTGTCGGCAGGACGTACGGGTCGGCAGATCCCAGGATCTGCAGCGCCGGTAGATCGACGGTCCGGTCGATCGCGGCGCGGAAGCGGCGACCGTCGGAACGGAACTGGCTGCGGAACGCCCAGCGCTGATACTCCAACGTGCTGTGTGCGACACCGGGGATGCGGACGGCCGACCGCATCCTCGACACGACGTCGCCGAACTCCGTGGACGACTGCCACTGCGCGGACGACCGGGCACGGACGAGTCGCTCCACCTCGGCACCGTCGTCGGCGACGAGCGTCTTTTCGGGTGCGAGCGGAACCTGGTAGCGCAGGAACGACGGCAGCAGCGCCGCGCGTTGCGCCGAGTCCCGGATCGCGGCCCGTCGCAACGAGATCGGATGCGGTGAGGCGAGCAGCGAGATCGAGCGAACAGCGCGAGGGTGCAGCGCTGCGGTCGCCCAGCACACGAGTCCGCCGTCGGCGTGCCCGACGAGATCCGCCTCGGAGTGTCCGAGCGCGCGAACGAGGCCGGAGATGTCACCGGCGAGGGTCCAGCCGTCGTAGCCGCGAGGCGGCTTGTCGCTGTCGCCGTAGCCCCGCAGATCCACTGCCACGGCGTGATAGCCGGCGGCGCCGAGAGCGGTCAGCTGGTGGCGCCACGACCACCAGAGGTCGGCGAAGCCGTGGACGAGGACGATCAGCGGCGCCGGCCGACTCGGATCGGGGCGTCCCGGGTCGGCGGACGCCGAGGTGTCCGCCTCGGCGATGTGGAACCGGATGCCGTTGGCGCGGATGTCGCGGTGCTGCCACGGGCCGGGATATCGGACGGTCGACGGGTCGGGCGCGGCCACTGTCGTCGGTACGCGGGCGCGGTGTCAGCGCGAGAGCGGGGCGCGCACGTCGAGCGCGTCCAGCTGCTTCTTCGGCGATGCGCCGTCACCCTGGCCCGGCAGCACCGAGGAGGCCGCCTTCAGCGAGTCGATGGTCTTCTCGGGCTTGCGCAGCTTCTTCACCCGGAGGTAGCCGAGGAACGCGAGCAGCGCCGTGATGACCACCATGATCAGGAAGACGATGAGGAACGCGAGCCACCGCGTGACCCACACGTTGAGCAGCTCGGCGAGGAAGAAGAAGAAGAAGAACGAGCTGAAGATCAGGACCGCGAGCGCGAGGATGAAGAGGACGCTGCCCTGCAGTCCCTTCTTGATCTCGCCGGTCACCTCGGCCTTGGCCAGTTCGACCTCGGCGCGGACCAACGTGGAGACCTGTGTCGTCGCGTCCTTGACCAGGGTGCCGATGCTGGCCGTGGCGGGGTTGCTGCGACTGTCGACGTCCGTCAGCGGGATCGAGGAGATACTGGCCGGAGCGGTCGTCCGACCGCTCGTGTCGGTGCCTCGGCTGCTGCTCACGTGCAAGTCCCTTCGAAGATGTTCGTCGCGCTCGACAGTGATCGTCCGGCGATACCGGCCAACCCTATGTCCTTACCCGTTCGGGGCTCACACTATCGCCGCCGGACGGGGCCGGTCCCGCCGGACGTCGGTCCCCGCGTGGTGAGCACTCACGAACCGAGTGGCCGGTATCGGCCCTCACGTCACGATGCGTCGGGTAACTTCCTGCTGACGAACCCGCCTCCCAACAGGAGAAACCCGTGACAAGCACTTCCGCGGACCGCGTTCCGAACCCCGACGGTTCGAACATCGCCGGTCCGGACTCCGATCTCGATGCAGTGGACGGCGTACCTCGCAGTCGCATCGTGATCGCCTCGATGGTCGGAACCTCCATCGAGTTCTTCGACTTCTACATCTATGCCACCGCCGCCGTCCTCGTCTTCCCCCGGCTGTTCTTCCCCGCGGGCAACGACACGACGGCCCTGCTCGCGTCGTTCGCGACGTTCGGCCTCGCCTTTGTCGCGCGGCCCATCGGTTCGGTGCTGTTCGGACACTTCGGTGACCGCATCGGCCGGAAGGCGACCCTGGTGGGGTCCCTGCTCACCATGGGCGTCGCGACCTTCCTCATCGGACTGCTGCCGACGTACGACAGCGTGGGCATCATCGCCCCGATGTTGTTGGCGCTCATGCGTTTCACGCAGGGTGTCGGCCTGGGCGGCGAGTGGTCGGGCGCTGCACTGCTCGCCACCGAGACCGCGAAGGAGGGCAAGCGGGCCTGGGCCGCGATGTGGCCGCAGCTCGGTGCCCCCATCGGCTTCCTGATGGCCAACGGGATCTTCCTCATCCTGACGTTGTCGATGGACTACGACTCCAAGACGTCCGGATCGGACCACGCCTTCCTCACGTGGGGATGGCGTGTGCCCTTCCTGCTGAGCGCGATCATGGTGATCATCGGCCTCTACGTGCGACTCAAGCTCGAGGAGACACCGGTGTTCAAGCGCGCCGTGGCCAACGGCCAGCGCGTCAAGACGCCGGTGGCGGAGGTCTTCAAGACCAGCTGGCGTCCGCTGATCCTCGGCACGTTCGTCATGCTCGCGACGTACACGCTGTTCTACGTCATGACGACGTGGGTGGTCAGCTACGGCACCGGCAAGGTGGTCGATCACAGCGGTGTCGCCGTGACCATCGCCTACACGGACTTCCTGGGCCTGCAGCTCATCTCGGTGTTGTTCTTCGCCGCGTTCGTCCCGGTCTCCGGCTGGCTCGCGGATCGGTTCGGCCGCCGCATCACACTGATCGTCATCACGACCGCGATCATCCTGTTCGGCCTGTCGTTCAAGTGGTTCGCTGCTCCCGAGTCCGCCACCGAGAGTCGCATGCTGCTGTTCATGTGCGTCGGCCTGGCGCTGATGGGTCTGACCTTCGGACCGATGAGTGCTGTTCTGCCGGAGCTGTTCCCGACCAACGTGCGCTACACCGGTTCGGGTATTTCCTACAACACGGCCAGCATCCTGGGAGCGGCCGTGGCGCCGTTCATCGCGACCTGGCTGGTGAACTCCTACGGTGTCGCGTGGGTGGGCGTGTACCTGGCCGTCGCCGCGGCACTGACGCTGTTCGCACTCGTCGTCATGAAGGAGACGCGCGGACGCGATCTCGACACCGTGTCCTGACGGACTGCCGACAGCAGAGAGGGGCTCGTGCACTCGGTGCACGAGCCCCTCTCTCTGCGTGACGCGTGGTTACTTCTGGCCGGCCTTGGCGATCGCGTCGAAGACCGCCGGATCGACGAGGGTCGAGGTGTCGCCCAGATCCCGGCCCTCGGCGACGTCGCGGAGCAGGCGGCGCATGATCTTTCCGCTGCGCGTCTTGGGGAGCTCCGGAACCACCGTGATCTGTCGCGGCTTGGCGATCGGCGAGATCTCCTTCGACACCTGAGCCTTCAGCTCGGTGATCAGCGCGTCGCCGGTGTTCTCGATGCCCTCGCGCAGGATGACGAAGGCGACGATGCCCTGGCCGGTGGTCTCGTCCGCCGCGCCCACGACGGCTGCCTCGGCGACACCGGGGTGGGTCACCAGAGCCGACTCCACCTCGGAGGTGGAGATGCGGTGACCGGAGACGTTCATGACGTCGTCGACGCGTCCGAGGACCCAGAGGTCGCCGTCGTCGTCGAAGCGCGCACCGTCACCGGCGAAGTACCAACCCTCGGTGGCGTAGCGGGACCAGTAGGTGTCCTTGTAGCGCTCCATGTCGCCCCAGATGCCACGCAGCATCGACGGCCACGGCTCGTCGAGTACGAGGTACCCGTTGCCACCGGGCCCGAGCATCTTCGCGTCGTCGTCCACGATGGCGGCCGAGATGCCGGGGAGCGGTGTCTGGGCCGATCCCGGCTTGGTGGCGGTGACGCCGGGCAGCGGCGAGACCATGATCGCGCCGGTCTCGGTCTGCCACCAGGTGTCGACGATCGGGGCGCTGCCGGCGCCGATGACGTCGCGGAACCAGCGCCACGCCTCGGGATTGATGGGTTCGCCGACGCTGCCGAGCAGGCGGATCGAGGAGAGGTCGTGTGCGTCGGGGATCTGTCGTCCCCACTTCATGAACGTGCGCACGAGCGTGGGCGCCGTGTAGTAGATGGTGACGCCGTACTTCTCGACGATGTTCCAGTGCCGGTGCTCGTCGGGAGAGTTGGGCGTGCCCTCGTAGACCACCTGCGTGGCGCCGTTGGCCAGCGGGCCGTAGACGATGTAGCTGTGCCCGGTGACCCAGCCGATGTCGGCCGTGCACCAGTAGACGTCCTTGCCCTGCTTGTGGTCGAAGACGTAGTGGTGCGTGTAGGCGGTCTGCGTCAGGTAGCCGCCGGAGGTGTGGATGATGCCCTTCGGCTTACCGGTGGTTCCCGAGGTGTAGAGGATGAAGAGTGGGTGCTCGGAGTCGAACGCCTGCGCCTCGTGCTCGGGGGAGGCGGATCCGACGGTGTCGTGCCACCAGAGGTCGCGGCCCTCGGTCCACTGCACGTCGATGTCGGTGCGCTTGACCACCAGGACGTGCTCGATCGACGCGGCGCCGTCCACGGCCTCGTCGACCGAGTCCTTGAGCGGCGCGGCCTTGCCGCGGCGCCACTGGCCGTCGGTGGTGACGACGAGCTTGGCCTCGGCGTCGTCGATGCGCGAGCGCAGTGCGGAGGACGAGAAGCCTGCGAAGACGACGCTGTGGGTCAGTCCGAGGCGGGCGCACGCGAGCATCGAGACGATGGCCTCGGGGACCATGGGCATGTAGATGGCGACGCGGTCACCCGAGACGAGCCCGAGATCGGTGAAGGCGTTCGCGGCGCGGCTGACCTCGGCGAGGAGGTCGGAGTAGGTGATCTCGCGGCTGTCCCCGGGCTCGCCCTCCCAGTGGATCGCCACCTGGTCGCCGCGGCCCTCGACCACGTGCCGGTCGACGCAGTTGTAGGCGACGTTCAGTTCACCGCCGACGAACCACTTCGCGACGGGGGCGTCCGACCAGTCGAGCACCTGCTCGAACGGCGTGTGCCAGTGCAACCGGTTCGCCTGCTCGGACCAGAACGCGAGGCGATCGTCCTTCGCCGCCTGGTAGAGCTCGGATCCGGCGTTGGCCTGCGCGACGAAGTCGTCACTCGGGGGATAGGACACCGGGTGCTCCGATTCCGTGTCCCTGGTCGCGCCGTCGTCGGTCACGGTCTCGGTCATCGTGGTACCTGGCCCCTCTCGGAAAAGCTGGTGTGTCGGTTCGGTGTGTCGCGACTGTGAGGGTAGTCACGTGTGACCGGCGCCGCACCGTTGCAGAGGGCTGCGACCCGGGACGTGCGGCGAGAGGTGCGTTCTGCGCGACGGGCGGTGTGCAGCAGCGATGGATGGTGACGAGACACCAAAATCGCCTCTCATCAGGCTGTCTGACCGGTGAGGTCCAGTCCTGTCAGGTTACGTCCGTATTTCGGGGCGGACCCGGGTCGTTCCGATTTCGGGGGAGTGCACGACAGACCTTTGTGAGTGTGTCTAAAGTCAAGCAAATATCCGGGTCACGCCGGTCATCGCCCGTGGCCCACCCGACACCCGCGGACCACCCGCGGACGGTGCGTGCAGTCGACCCTGTTCGTGCCGGATTCGATGGAGGACATGTTGAGAGTCAAGAAGACGATCGCGGTGGTCTCGGTGGCCATCGCCGCCGTGGGCATGCTCGCGGCGTGTGGTGGCGGGGGTGGGTCCTCGAGCGCCGAGGGCACCTACAGCCTGTACATCGGCCAGCCCGAGAACCCGCTCGTTCCCGGTAACACCACCGAGAGTGAGGGCAACCAGGTCCTCAAGGCCCTGTTCACGCCGTTGGTGAACTACAACGACGAGAGCAGCGAGGTCGAGTACACCGGCGTCGCCGAGTCGGTCGAGTCCGACGACCAGCAGAACTGGACGATCAAGCTCAAGCCGGACTGGACGTTCCACGACGGCACGCCCGTCGACGCGAAGTCCTACGTCGATGCGTGGAACTACACCGCGCTGAGCACCAACGCCTTCGGTGCCTCGTACTTCTTCGAGAACGTCCAGGGCTACGACGATCTGCAGGCCGCCGAGGGCGCTGAGCCCACCGCGACCACGATGACCGGCCTCGAGGCCGTGGACGACACCACGATTCGCGTGGCTCTGAAGGAGCCCTTCGCGATCTACCCGGTGACCCTGGGCTACAGCGCGTTCTCGCCGCTGCCCGAGGCGTTCTTCACCGATCCCGACGCCTTCGGACGTCGCCCGATCGGTAATGGCCCGTTCAAGGCCGACGAGGACTTCGTCGAGGGCCAGGGCATCACCCTGACCAAGTACGACGACTACAAGGGTGAGAACCCGGCACAGTCGCAGGGCGTGCAGTTCAAGGTCTACACGGAGCTGAGCACCGGCTACACCGACGTTCAGGCCGGCGGCCTCGACGTCATGCTGGATCTGCCGCCGGACGCCTGGGCGACCGCACGTGACCAGTTCGGTGACCGGTACGGCGAGCGCGCTCGCCCCGACATCACCTCGCTCGCGTTCCCGACCTACGACCCGCGTTTCTCGGATCCCCGTGTGCGTGAGGCGTTCTCGATGGCGATCGACCGTCAGGCCATCACCGAGGCCATCTTCACCAACACCCGCACGCCGGCCACCTCCTTCGGTTCTCCCGTCGTCGACGGCTACCGGGACGATGCCTGCGGCACCAAGTGCGAGCTGAACGCCGCTCAGGCCAACACGCTGCTCGACCAGGCCGGCTTCGACCGGTCGCAGCCGGTGGAGCTGTGGTTCAACGCCGGTGCGGCACACGACACCTGGATGACCGCCGTGGGCAACCAGCTGCGCACCAACCTCGGAGTCGACTACGTGCTCCGCGGCGATCTGCAGTTCGCGCAGTACCTCCCGCTGCAGGACGCACAGGGTATGACCGGTCCGTTCCGTTCGGGCTGGATCATGGACTACCCGTCGCTGTACAACTTCCTGTCGCCGGTCTACAGCTCGGCAGCACTGCCGCCGGCGGGCTCGAACGTCAGCTTCTACTCCAACCCGGAGTTCGACGCCGCCCTCTCGCAGGGCAACAACGCGGAGTCGATCGACGCCGCGACGACCGAGTACCAGCGGGCCGAGGACATCCTGTTCCGCGACCTGCCGGCCACTCCGCTCTTCTACGGTCTGAACCAGGCCGTGTGGAGCGAGCGGGTCGACAACGTCAAGATCGACCTGTTCGGTGACATCGAGGTCGCGGACGTCACGGTCAGCTGACCTCTCTCTCGACTCGGTGGGGCGCCGTGCAGACGCAGGGCGCCCCACCGACGCGTGAACCGTGAGACCCCGAAGAGGAGAACCCAGTGGGTCGCTTCATCACGCGCCGATTGCTGTTGACCATCCCGGTCCTGATCGGCGCCTCGTTCCTGATCTTCGCGATGGTGTACGCCCTTCCGGGTGATCCCATCCGCGCGCTCGCGGGCGATCGCCCGCTCGCCCCGGCCGTCGTCGCGCAGTTGCGTGCGCAGTACAACCTCGACGACCCGTTCCTGGTGCAGTACGTCAAGTACGTCGGCGGGCTCCTGCAGGGTGACTTCGGTACCGACTTCGCCGGGCGCCCGGTGCTCGACACCATCTCCCAGCGTCTTCCGGTGACGGTGCGGCTGACCATCGTGGCCATCGTCTTCGAGGCCGTCATCGGCATCGCGGCCGGTGTGCTCTCCGGTCTGCGCCGCAACTCGTTCTTCGACAACCTCGTGCTGGTGTCGACGACGCTGCTGGTGTCGGTTCCCGTGTTCGTCTTCGGCTTCGTCGCCCAGTACCTCTTCGGCTACAAGTTCGACCTGTTCCCCATCGCGGGTATCAACGACGGGTGGTACAGCTACCTGCTGCCCGGCCTGGTCCTGGCGTCGCTGTCCATGGCGTACGTCGCGCGACTCACGCGGTCCGCGGTGTCGGAGGCCATGGCGGCGGACTACATCCGCACCGCCCGCGCCAAGGGCGTGGGGTACCGGCGCATCGTCCTGCGTCACGCACTGCGCAACAGCATGATTCCCGTCGTGACGTTCATCGGCGCGGACATCGGTGCGTTGCTGGGCGGCGCCATCGTCACCGAGTCGGTGTTCAACCTGCCGGGCCTCGGACGCGCGATCTTCGACGCCGTGCAGCGTCAGGAAGGCGCGGTGGTCGTCGGCATCGTCACGCTGATGGTCTTCTTCTACATCTTCTTCAACCTCGTCGTGGACGTGCTCTACGCGCTCCTCGATCCCCGAATTCGATACGAGTAGGCGCTATGACCAACGATGCACAGCATGTCGCCGCCGAGGGCGAGCCGGGCAACGTCGTGACCGGTGAGGCACAGGAGCTGGTCGGCCAGGCGAGCCTGTGGGGTAACGCGTGGAAGAAGCTGCGGCGCAGCGTCTTCTTCTGGTTCGGTGCCGTCATCACCGCGGTGCTCGTCCTGATGGCCGTGGTGCCCCAGCTGTTCGCTCGCGGGATCGATCCGCGCGCCTGCGACCTGTCGGACACCCGGCTCTCGCCGAGCTCCGAGCACTGGTTCGGAACGGACCTGCAGGGATGCGACTACTACGCCAACGTCATCTACGGCGCCCGCATCTCGCTGACCATTGGACTGCTCGCCGTCATCGGCGTGCTGATCATCGGCGTCCTGATCGGCGCGCTCGCCGGGTACTTCGGCGGCGTTCTCGACAGCCTGCTCGCCCGCTTCACCGACATCTTCTTCGGCATCCCGCTCCTGCTCGGCGCGTTGGTCCTGCTCACCGTCACCAGTGAGCGGACCGTCACCACGGTGGCGCTGGCCCTCATCGCCTTCGGGTGGATGACGGCCATGCGGCTGGTCCGCTCGTCGGTCATCTCGATCAAGCAGAGCGAGTACGTGCAGGCCGCACAGGCACTGGGCGCGAGCACGTTCCGCATCCTGGTCCGCCACATCCTGCCCAACGCCCTCGCACCCGTGCTCGTGTACGCGACCATCGCCGTCGGCACGTTCATCGCGGCCGAGGCCACGCTGTCCTACCTGGGTATCGGGCTGCAGTTGCCGGCGATCTCGTGGGGCCTGCAGATCAACCTCGGCCAGAACTACATCTCCACCTCGCCGCACCTGGTGCTCTTCCCCGCCGGGTTCCTGTCGGTGACCGTGCTGGCCTTCATCCTCATGGGCGATGCGCTGCGAGATGCGCTCGACCCGAAACGGAGCTGACGGACATGAGTGACGACAAGACCGGCCCGATTCTCGGAGTCTCGGATCTGACGATCGACTTCGAAGTCGACAAGACGTGGCGTACAGCCGTACGGAACGTCTCGTTCGACCTCGCTCGCGGCGAGATCCTCGCCATCGTCGGCGAATCGGGCTCGGGTAAGTCCACCACCGCCATGGCGGTGCCCGGCCTGCTGGCCGACAACGCCCGCGTGAGTGGCAGCATCACGCTCAACGGTCGCGAACTGATCGGCCTGAAGGAACGTGAGCTGAACTCGGTGCGCGGCAAGGACATCGCCGTGATCTTCCAGGAGCCGATGACGGCTCTGAACCCCGTCTACACCATCGGGTGGCAGATCACCGAGGCCATCCGCGCGCACAGCGAGCTCAGCAAGGCGCAGGCCAAGGACCGTGTCATCGAGCTGCTGCGGCTCGTCGAGATGCCGGAGCCGGAGAAGCGCGTCAAGTACTACCCCCACCAGTTGTCCGGTGGCCAGCGCCAGCGCGCGATGATCGCCCAGGCGTTGGCATCCGAGCCGTCCGTGCTCATCGCGGACGAGCCGACCACGGCACTCGACGTGACCGTGCAGGCCGAGATCCTGCAGCTCATGCGCGACCTCCGCGGTCGGGTCGACGCGGCGATCCTGCTCATCACCCACGACATGGGCGTGGTCGCCGACATGGCCGACCGCATCCTCGTCATGCGCGGTGGCGACATCGTCGAGCAGGGCACCTCCGGCGACATCTTCCATCGTCCCGATCACGCCTACACCCGCGAACTCCTGGCCTCCGTGCCCCACCTCGGTTCCCGGACCGGGCAGGCGGGCACCGACGACACCCCCGACGTGCGGTACGCGCTCGAACTCGTCGACGCCGTCATCGAGTACCCGGGTTCGCGTCGCTCCGGTGGCTTCCGCGCGGTCGACGGTGTCAGCCTCACCATCGAGCCGGGCGAGGTGGTCGGTCTGGTCGGTGAGTCCGGATCGGGCAAGTCGACCATCGGCAAGGCAGCCGTCGGCCTGCTCAAGCTGCATTCGGGGTCGTTGTCCATCGCCGGAACGGACATCACGTCGATGTCGACCCGCGACCTGCGTCCGGTGCGCAGCAAGGTCGGCATCGTGTTCCAGGATCCGGGTTCGTCGCTGAACCCTCGGTGGCCCATCGGCCAGTCGATCGGCGAGCCGATGCTGCTGCACACCGAGATGGACCGTGGTCAGCGCAACACCAAGATCGAGGAGTTGCTCGATCAGGTGCACCTGTCCCGGGACATGCGCAACCGCTACCCGCATCAGCTGTCGGGTGGTCAGCGCCAGCGTGTCGGCATCGCCCGCGCCCTGGCTCTCGAACCCACCCTCCTCGTCGCCGACGAGCCGACGTCCGCGCTCGACGTGTCCGTACAGGCCAAGGTGCTCGAGCTCTTCCAGGAGCTGCAGCGGGAGTACGGCTTCGCGTGCCTGTTCATCAGCCACGACCTCGCCGTGGTGGAGGTGCTGGCTCGCCGCATCGCGGTCATGAGTGCGGGCAAGCTGGTGGAGTTCGATCGGACCGACACCATCCTGCGCGCGCCGGCCGACCCGTACACGAAGCGGCTGCTCGCCGCGGTGCCCGTTCCCGACCCGGAGCAGCAGGCCGTCCGGCGCCGCGAGCGTGCCGAGTTGATGGCTGCCGAGCGGAACGCCGGATCCACCGCGACGTAGGACCACCGATAGCCTGACCGGATGACCAGCTCAGCCACAGATCCCCTCGGCCCGATCCTGGAGCTCGAAGGGGTGCGCGACGCCGCCGAGCGGGCGCGGAACGCGCTGGGCGAGGTGCACCGGCACAAGGCCAACCGGCGCGGATGGAAGGCGACGGCAGCCGAGGCGGCGGTCCGGGCCGCGCGGGCCTCCGCCGCGATGGAGGGGTCCTCCACGGCGATGCCCGAGGACGGTGAGGCCGCCCCGCCCCTGCTCGCCGGCGCGCTCCGGGTGGCCCAGGCTCTCGACGGCGACTCCCTGCCGATCATGGTGGGCGTCTGGCAACGGGCGCCGCTGCAGGCGCTGGCGAGGCTGCACCTCCTGGCCGCCGCGGACCTGGCGACGACACAGGACGATCTCGGACGACCCCGTGCGGACGCAGCCGACCGCCTCGCGTTCCTGGCGGATCTCGTGACCGGCGCCACGAAGGCGCCCGCCCCGGTGCTGGCCGCCGTGGTGCACGGAGAACTGTTGGCGCTGAAGCCGTTCGGCACGGCCGACGGCATCGTGGCCCGGGCGGCCTCGCGGCTGGTGGCCGTGTCCACGGGCTTCGACCCCCACAATCTCGGGGTCCCGGAGATCAGTTGGGCGAAGCGGCTCGCCGCGTACCGCACCGGCGCCGACGGTTTCGCCCGCGGCACCGAGCAGGGCGTGGGGAGCTGGGTGCTGTTGTGCTGCGGCACCTTCGAGGCCGGAGCAGCCGAGGCGACCACCATCGCGGACAACTCCGTCTGACGCATGAAACGGGCGACGCTGCCGAGTTCTCACCTCGACGACGTCGCCCGTCAGCACGAACGTCGGTTACCAGGCGTGCAGAGTGGGTTGCGGCGGAGCGGACTCCGCGAGGCCTCGGCGGGAAATCGTGCGCCCGGGACTCGTGTCCGCAACCAGTGCGAAGTTCTCATCCCTGATGCGCGACTTTCGCAGGCCCACAACGCTTGTGCCATCATAGCGGCGCGCTACGCGTGGGTACTGATCGGTCGTGCTGGGGAAAGCCCGGCTGGGAGAGCGATCCTTCTCTTCCGGCCCGCTCTTGGCCTTCCGTCTTCCCGTAAGACCATTTGTACTCTGTGACTCGCGCCACAGCAAGGGTTTCGCGAACCCGATCGATTCAGCGTCGCCGACGCAGCAGCGTGTACGTCGCGGCGCCCGCGGCCAGGGCGCCGAACGAGACGGCGGCCATGCCGGCCACCGTGCCCGACGACGGGGCCTGGAACCGGGCGCGCAGCGAGACCGGGTCGGAGAACGTGAGGATCGGCCATCCCCTGGCCGACGCCTCGCGGCGCAGGCCTCGATCCGGGTTCACCGCGGTGGGATGTCCGACCGCGTCGAGCATCGGCAGATCGGTGATCGAGTCCGAGTAGGCGTAGGACCGAGACAGGTCGTATCCCTCGCGCTCGGCCAACTCCTCCATGGCGGTGACCTTGCCGGGCCCGTAGCAGTAGAACGAGAGCTCGCCCGTGTACTTGCCGTCCTCGACGGCCATCCGGGTACCCATGTCGTGGTCCACGCCCAGAGCCTCCGCGATGGGCGTCACGACCTCCTCGCCGGAGGCCGAGACGATGACGACGTCGTGGCCGCGCAGCTTGTGGTCGGCGATGAGGTCGGCAGCCTCGGCGAAGACCAGCGGATCGACGATGTCGTGCAACGTCTCGGCGACGATGGCTCGGACCTGCTCGACGTCCCAGCCGGTACACATGTTGGCGATGTGGATGCGCATCCGTTCCATCTGGTCGTGATCCGCGCCCGACACCAGGAACAGGAACTGCGCGTAGCTGCTCTTGAGCACGCTCCGGCGGTTGATGAGACCCCCGTCGAAGAAGGGCTTGCTGAAGGCCAGCGTCGAGGACTTGGCGATGATCGTCTTGTCCAGATCGAAGAACGCGGCGACGCGGCCGGGGGCGTCCGGGCGGAGGGGTGTGCTCACCCCGTCAGCCTAAGGGTGCCCGGAGGTGGATCGCGGGTCACGGTGTCTCCACCTGCTTCGACGGCGCGACGGACCGACGGTCGTCCGTGTCGGTGCGGGTGGTCGGCGGTGTAAGATTTCGACTACCCGGTCTCGAACCGGGCGTGTTCAGCCCGACCCCCCGGGGCTGAACTCCGACGACCCCCGCCTCCTCCCCCCCTGGCGGGGGTCGTCCCCTACTTCCGGTGCGCTAGCACCTTCTCCGCGCTGGCGCAGGCGCCGTCCCCGGGTACCGAGTTGTCCACAGGTTCGGCTCGTCGCCCTGGCGGACCGACCGCGGACGCCGCACGATCGACGGCGTGACCGACCTCGATTCAGCACTCCTGGTGATCGTGCCCGACGCCGCACTCTCCGATCGCGTCCGGCGCATCGCCGCCGCCGCGGGTCGGGAGTCGACGCACCTCGGCGCGCTGCCTGACCGCGCGCTGTGGCAGTCCTCGGACATCGTCGTGCTGGGAACGGCAGCTGCCGAACGAGCAGTGCGGGAACACCTTCCGAGGCATCCCGGTGTCGTCGTGGTGACCGACGGACCGGCGGACGTCGAGGCCTGGCAGAGCGCGTCGCGGCTCGGCACCTCCCGTGTGCTCGCGCTGCCGGCGCAGGAGGCCGATCTCATGGGGGTGCTGTCCGCGGCCGCACGCGTCCCCGTCGGTGGCGGTGTGGTCGTGACGGTGGTGGGCGGTTGCGGCGGCGCCGGTGCGTCCGTGTTCGCCGCGGCATCGGCCGTCGTCGCGTCCCGGTCCGGGCGCACCGTGTTGATGGACGGAGACGCGGCGGGCGGCGGGATGGACCTCGTCACGGGACTCGACGGCACACCGGGCCTGCGCTGGCCGGAACTGGTGATCGACGGCGGAACCGTCACGGCCGACGCACTGCATCACGCGCTGCCCGGGCGCGGCGATCTGGCGGTGCTCTCGACCCGGCGCGAGCAGACGAACACCATCACGGCAGCGGCCTGGCGCGCCGTCGTCGACGCCGGAGTCACGGCGGGCGAGGTCGTCGTGTGCGACGTACCGCGCGCAGGCCCCATTCACGAGATGTCCGTGCAGGCGGCAGATCTGGTGGTCGTGCTGGTCCCGGCGACGGTGCGGTCGGCCGCGGCGGCGCAGTGTCTCGCCCGGTCGATCACCTCGACATCGGCCAACGTGGGAGTGGTGGTCCGCGGTCCCGCGCCGTCCGGACTGACGGCCGCGGAGGTGGCCGACGTGGTGGGTCTTCCCCTGCTCGCCTCCGTGCGCCCCGAGCGTCGACTCGCCGCGATGCTCGACGGGCGTGGACTGGTCCTCGGCCGCCGATCTCCCCTGGCGCGAGCTGCCGGCGACGTCCTGGCACTGCTCACCTCGGCGCCCACGACATGACGGGATGGGTGTCGACGGATCTGCTCGATCGCGTCCGGGTGCGCCTCGTCGACGCCGACCGGGATCCGACGCCCGCCCTCATCGCGGAGGCGCTCCGGGCCGAGGCGGGCGGCGTGCTCGGTGACGCGGATCTGCTGCGCGCACTGCATCTCCTGGACACCGAGTTCCGCGGTGCCGGCGTGCTCGACGCCGTCCTGCGCGAGCCCGGCGTGACCGACGTGTTGGTCACCGGACCCGACGACGTGTGGGTGGACCGGGGACAGGGTCTGCGGCGAGCCGGCGTCGGGTTCGGGGACGAGGCCGCCGTGCGCCGCCTCGCCCAGCGGCTGGCGCTGTCGGCCGGGCGGCGGCTCGACGATGCGCAGCCGTGGGTGGACGGTCGTCTGCCCGGAATCGATCCCGGGTCGTTCGGAGTGCGACTGCACGCCGTTCTCGCGCCGGTGGCGCAGGGCGGGACGTGCCTGTCGCTCCGCGTGCTCCGTCCCGCGACGCAGGGTCTGGCAGCGCTCGCCGCGACCGGCGCGTTCGCCGACGGCGCCGAGGATCTGTTGCGCCGCATCGTGTCCGGACGCCTGGCCTTCCTCGTGGTCGGTGGCACAGGAACCGGCAAGACGACATTGCTGGCGGCACTCCTCGGCGAGGTGGACGCGGCCGAGCGCATCATCTGTGTCGAGGACGCCGCCGAACTGGCGCCCTCGCACCCCCACGTGGTGCGGCTCGTCGCCCGGCCCGCGAACGTGGAGGGAGTGGGCCAGGTGGGGGTGCGCGATCTGGTGCGTCAGGCCCTGCGCATGCGTCCCGATCGCATCGTGGTGGGCGAGGTCCGCGGTGCCGAGGTCGTGGACCTGCTCACCGCGCTCAACACCGGACACGACGGCGGCGCGGGCACCGTGCACGCCAACTCGCCCGACGAGGTACCCGCACGACTCGAAGCGCTGGCGGCCCTCGGTGGCATGGACCGGGCGGCGTTGCACAGCCAGTTCGCCGCCGCGGTGCAGGTGGTGCTGCACACCGCCCGCACGCCGAGCGGGCAGCGTGTGCTGTCGTCCATCGGCGTGCTCGAACGGGACGACCGCGGGCTGTGCACCGTGGTCGACGCCTGGTCGCGAACGCGGGCACGAGGTCCAGGACTCGACGCTCTCACCGCGATCCTGCGCCGGCGGGAGGGGTCCACGTGATGCTCGCGGCGGCCTGTCTCGCGGCGGCTCTGCTGGTGCTGCCCTGCACGGACGCGCGCCGGCGCCTCGGACCGGTGCGCCGACGCTCGCTCGTGTCCGTGCGAGTGCCGGCGCGTGCCTGGATACCCGTGGCGGCAGGTGCGGCAGCGCTGGGCCTCGGTGCCGCGGCGGGCGCTGCGGTGGCCGTCGTGCTGGGAACCGTCGCCCTGCGGCGCGGCCGAGGCGCCGTGCGGGCGGACCGGCGGCGCGCGGGGGACACCCTGGCGGCGGCGCTCGAGACGATGGTGGCCGAACTCCGCGTGGGAGCCCACCCGGCCACGGCCTGCCGCACCGCTGCGCGCGAGCACCCCGGGCCGGTCGGCACCGTCTTCGCCGCGGCCGCGGCCCGTGCGGAACTGGGCGGCACGATGTCGGATGCCGTGCGTGTCGGCGGACACGGGCCGGCGTGGGATCGGGTGGGTGCCGTGTGGCGCGTGGCCGAGGTGCACGGGCTGGGTCTCGCGGCACTGCTCGACGCGGTGCGCTCCGATCTGCGCGATCGCGGACGCTCGGCCCGGCGCATCGAGGCGTCCATGGCCGGCCCGCGCGCCACGGCGATGGTCCTCGCCGCGCTGCCCGCCGTCGGCGTCCTGCTCGGCCAGGCCATGGGCGCAGCGCCCCTCGCGGTTCTCACCGGAGGCGGCGCCGGCGGCATCATGCTGGTCGTCGGAGTGGCCCTCGCCTGCGCCGGGCTGCTCTGGACCGACGCCATCGTCGCGAAGGTGGCACCGTGACGATCACTCTCGTGCTCCTCGCCGCCGCGGTGCTCGCGCTCCCGTCCGCCGTCGGTGTGCGCGCCCGGCTCCGGGTGCCGGGCGCGAACGGTTCCGCATCGGTGGGGGTGGCGCCGACGGACCACCACGCCACCGCGGGCGCGTTGGACCTGCTGTCCGCCTGTCTCCGTGGGGGACTCGACATCGGCAGCGCATCCTCGGCGGTGTCCTCCGTCGCGCCCGAACCCATGGCGTCGGCACTGCGCCGCGCCGCCCAGTTGCTCACTCTCGGAGCGGATCCCGATGCAGTCTGGTCGGCGCTGGCGGCGCATCCCGACACCGAGTCGGTGGCACGCGTCATCCTCCGCTCGGCGCGGTCGGGAACCTCGATGGCCGACGCGACCGCCGAGGCGGCAGCCGATCTGCGCGTGCGGGCCGACGATGCCGCCGCTGCCGCGGGCGAACGCGCCGGAGTGATGGTGAGCGGACCGCTGGGGCTGTGCTTCCTGCCCGCGTTCGTCTGCCTCGGCATCGTGCCCGTGGTGATCGGGCTGGCCGGGTCCGTCCTGAACGGCGGGGTGATGTGACCCCCGCCCGAGAACGCCGAGGGGGAACGTCCTCCTCGGAACAAGAAGGGGGAGAACATGAGAAAGTTCCTGACCGAGGTGGGCGCGCGCATCCTGATGGTGGCGCGGAAGGACGACGGGATGTCGACGGCCGAGTACGCGATCGGCACCATCGCGGCTGCGGCGTTCGGTGCGGTGCTCTACACGGTGGTGACGAAGAATCAAGTTAGACTGTCGGCGTGTCTACCGACGTAGTGATCTACTGCCGCATCTCGCAGGACCGGGGCGGCGAAGGTGCGGGTGTGCAGCGTCAGCGCGCCGACTGCCAGGCTCTCGCGGACGAACTCGGTTGGACGGTCGTGGACGTCTTCACTGACAACGACGTTAGCGCGTACTCAGGCAAGCAACGCCCGGAGTATGCCCGGATGCTTGAGCGGTTGTCGACGGGCACGCTGGGCGGGTTGCTGGCTTGGCACACAGACCGCCTCTATCGGTCGCTTCCCGATCTGGCGGACTTAGTGCGTGTGTGCGACGAGAACAGCGTCGATATTCGGACCGTGAAGGCTGGTCGAATCGACCTGTCCACCCCCAGCGGAAGACTGAACGCTTCCATGTTCGCGAGCATCGCTAGGTACGAAGTTGAACGGTCCGCGGAGCGGATCAAAGCGGCGAAGGACCAGCAGGCGTTAGACGGTAAGTTCCGCGGCGGTCCGCGCCCCTTCGGGTACGAGGCGGACGGGGTGACGTTGCGGGAGACGGAAGCTGACGCGTTGCGCGAGGCTGCTGACCAGTTGCTCCGTGGGGTCACACTGATGGCGATTACGCGACAGTGGAAGGACCGTGGACTGAAGACTGCCCGTGGTGTCGAGACGTGGACTGTGACGGCGCTGCGGAAAGTGCTGGTGCGCGCGCGGAACGCGGGTCTGGTGGAGAAGGATGGCGTGATTGTCGGTCCGGCGCAGTGGCCCGCGATCTTTGACGTCGACACCTTGCATGCGGTTCGGGCGGTAGTCACGGACCCGTCCAGACGGACCAGCGTGTCGTACGAGAGAGCGCACCAGGGAGCCGGAATTTACAGGTGCGGGAAGTGTGGCGGTCCCATGAAGGTTTACACCATGGGTGCTTCGTCGGGCCGGAGGTACAAGTCTTATCGGTGCGTGGACCGGCCTCACTTGTCGGCCCGGAAGGAACCGCTTGATGATTTCGTGAGAGACGTTGTGATTGAGCGGTTGTCGCGTGCTGATGCCGCGATTCCTGTGGTGGATGACGGTCCGGACGTTGGTGCGCTTCAGGTGCAGCGGGACGGGTTGCAGGCCCGGAAGGATGAGCTGGCCGGGTTGTTCGCTGACGGGCAGATTGATGGTTCTCAGTTGCGGCGGGGGAGCGCCGATTTGCAGACGTCCCTGGGTCGGCTCGACGCGCAGTTGGCGGCGGCGCGTGAGTCGTCGCCAATCGCGGGTTTGCTGGGTGCAGGGGACATTGCGGGTGTGTGGGAGGAGCTGACACCTGACGCGCGTGGGAAGGTGATCGACCACCTGATGACGGTGACAGTGCTGCCGGTGGGGAGTGGCCAGAGGCCCGCGGGTGGTGGGTTGGACCCGAGGCGCGTCCGGATCGAGTGGAAGCAGTGAAGACGCGCACCCACGCGTCAGTCCGATACGACCGGTTAGCGAGTCCGGGTGCACTGGACTAGGACCGGCGAGCAAGTCCGGTCGTACCGGCAACCGAAACGCAATTCCGAACGCGTGAGACGGAACGCGAAACACGAAACATCCGCCGGTCTGGGTGATTTGGCCGTGACCAGCGATGATTCCGAAGTGTCCCAGGGGGACAGCGCGCGGAGTCCCGTGGGGAGTCCTGTTGGGAGTCCCGTGGGGAGTCTGACCGTCCCGACCCGACCCGATTAAGAGATACAGGCGGGGCCAGGAAGTCGAACCACTTAAACAATCGCGAAGCGTCATTCCTACCGCCCAGCGCCCACGCAGAGCGACTAAACCTCGCATTGCGCCCACGGTTTTGGGCGAGGTACTGAACGATGCTCAGCGGGCACCTGAGGGGGGATTCGACCACTAACGCCCTCCCCAGCCCTGCGGCGCCAGCCGCAGCACCGGCCAAGCCGATTCGCCACGAGCGTCATCCGTCGGGGACATTTCTCGGATCCATCGCCGGAAGGGTGATAACGCGTCAGCGCGGCCCGCCCTTTTGGGCGTCATCGGCCTGACAGTTCGTAGAATGGCTCATTTGCGTTCTAAGCCGTTGGAGTGGTCTGTCCGGCGCACTCCACCCACGTTGAGGCGGAAAGCCCGTTAGAATCGCAATCAGACCCCATTGCGCGCCTCTGCAATCCGTCTCTCGGCTGAAGAATCTTGGGACCGCGTAGCGGGTGTCCCCCTCGGGGTGGTTGCGCCTCACGCGCGGAAAGCTAGCTTCAAAGAGAGTGGTTGTTTCTCTCTAGCTAATACGTACTTAGCCAAGTCTCTTTATCGTTTACCTGTAAGGTAAACCAACGGGAACCGCCTGCGCACGTGCCCGCGCGCTCAGGCGCGCACACTCGCGTGCCCGTCCGCGCACACGCGTACCACGCCCAAGTTCCGGCCCGCCATCCAGGGGGGGCAAAGCCCCGAACGCGAAACGCCAGTCCTCCGCCGGTCGACGCGATATGCCGCCTGAACTGGAAAGATCGCTTTTTGTCCCGCCCAGCGTGGGCGGTACTCCCAGTGTGACGGGCCGATAGCCAGGCGCGCATGGTCGAAGCAAAACTGAAGCATTTGCTTCGACAAAACCGAAGCAAATGCTAGCGACTGAATGACGCAATCGGCCCGTGACCAGGTTCCCGATGAGGGGGCGTACGTAGTTGATACGGCGCGCGTACGCCCGTACGACAAATCCGATTTCGAACGGTCGGTGTTCTTCACCCGTTGCCCTGGCGGGCGGTAAAGCTCCCGCCGTGTCGGTCGGTAATCTTATTGGTGTGGTGCTGGTGGTGCGGCGCCACGTTGGGTTGAGCGCCGCCGAAGCTGCCATTCTCGTGTTGCGCTCCCCACCCCCTTTTTTCTTGCCCAAAAATCATGGCGCTTAACGCCAATAGGAGGTGCGACGTGGCCGAGCAAACGGCGGTCGACTGGATTACTGAGAGTCAGGCTCAAGCCGAAACCGGGCGCGCACGTCGCACCCTGCAACGGTGGCGGCAAAGCGGCGAAGTCCGCGCGCATCAACAGTCGAGAACGCTGACGCTCTACGAAGCGGCCAGCCTCGCGGAGTGTGCGAAGCGCCATAAACGCCGCCACGCGTCCACGGTGGGGCGCCCCCGCACCACCTGACCCCGATCACCCGTTAGCCCCTCAGCGTTGCGCTGGGGGGCGTTTTTCATGCCCGAAACAGGAGGCCCGGTGTCCACCACCACCCTGACGCCCGACCTGCAAGCGCACATCGCCGCGCTCGTGGACGAAGCACCACCCCTCACGGACACCATCCGGGACCGCATTGCCGCGCTCATTCGGGCCGGTGCCGCCTGATGTACGCACTCACCACCATTGTCGAAACCGTTCCCGAGACCATGACGTTCCTACGGGACATGCTGTACCGACGCCCCACCGCGAAGCCCGAGGGCGCCGAGAACGTCACAGGCGGATCAGGGTTCGGTCCATCGGTACCGATCAACCTCGACGCAATGCAGGCCGCCGACCTCGAGCTCGAAAGCCTCGCGTACTGGGCACGAGAAATCGGCTGCGATATGTCGAACCTGGGTCCGGTGTGGCGCGTCAACGGCGACATTCGAGGAGTCCTCTACGACTCTCCACTCGCGGCGAAACGGCTCACAGAACGTGTCCTGGCGCGCCTCACGGAGCCGCACTTCACACCGCCCGCTGACATGGCTGACCGCATGGCCGACGTCCGCGCCGGACACTGCCGGCGGTTCCCACCACTTCAGGACTTCTTGGCCCACGCGGAGGAGACGAACGGTGACGCATATGACTTCGACTGATGCCCCCGACTTCGGGGAACGCTGGCTTACCAGGGACGAAGTGCTCGCGCGCACGGGCAAGTCGCGGCGAACTCTCGACAGGTGGTGCGCGACCGGAACTGTCCGCAAGGCAGTGCGCGGCGGGCGAACCGTGTACGCATTCTCAACGCTCGTGGCCACCCACCGGGCCATGAAGCGGAACTACGCCGAACGAACATTCGTCGCGGGTTACGGACGCGGTAACCGTCACCCCGCCACCGAAGAAATCCGCGGACGACTCGCCGACGGGGAAACGGGCGCCGCCATCGCCCGCGACATTGGTTGCTCAACCGCGACCGTCACCAAAATCCGGAAGGAACTACGAAATGCCTAGTGCGACCTCACACCGCCTACGACCTGAACCCGGTAGCGCACGCGCAACCCTGATCGCCAAGACCCGGGCGGGGACGGTTTACCTACTGTTCAACTCCGCCCAGCTCTACGCCATCCGGGACGCCATCTCCGACCACCTCGACACCGTGGAAGCCCGCAGGTACGCAACCGAACCCGGTGGCACCCGATGAGACCCACCGACGTGGACCGCGCCGAAGCGACCCGGGTTGTGGCAGCAGTGCAACACGGAGATACCGAATCGTTCAATGCGGCGTTCTCCGGTGCTGTCGCCCGGTACGGCGGTCTTGCGCGGCTGGTCTGGGCGGTCGCTGAACACGCGGAGAAACCATGACGACAACCACCACCCCGAAGCCCGATGCGCCCGTGCGCACCCGGCCCCGAACCTACGGCGGTAGAGCCGATTTCATCGACGGTCGTGTCATCTGGCGCGACCGACCCGCATCACACAAGGAGAAGCAAAAAGCATGACAGTAAACAAAATTGGGTTCCTGGCTACCCCGTTCCTCGACCGGGCTTTACGCCACCCACGACTGGCCGAGATGCTGGGGCATCTCCCGGCGTACAGTGCGGCGAGCCGCGTGAACGTCGCCGCGAACGACGCGCTGACAGACCTCGCGGCGACCGTAGCCGAAGCTGAAGCGGCAGAGCAGGGCCGCGACTTGTACGAGTCCGGCGAAATCCCCCCAGGCTTCTTCACGGGACTGGCGGACAAGGTGCGCGCCGCAGCGGACGCCCGCGCAACGCTCGAGCAATGCAACCTGATCGTCAACGACAGCGCCGCCCGGATGGAGTACGCCGCCGAACACGGCGCCGACGCGATGCTCGCGGAACTGGACAGTGATCTTCAGGCGCTCATGTCCGAGGTCCGCACCATCGTGGGCAGGTTGAACGGTGCCACGACCGCGATGGGCGCAATGGACCGGGGAGTCGCCACCGACTGGATGGAACTTCGGGCGCTGCGGGACCGATACACGGAACTGCGCGAAGCCCAGGCCAGCATCTGGAACTCAGGTCGCTTCGACCCGTCGTGGTTCGACGCCCGCCGATCCAACGGCGCCGACGCCAACGAAACGGACAGCCTTCTGTTCATCGCGAACCACCTGGACCTCCGGGTGCCGGACTGCGATTTGGACGCGTTCTTGGTGTGGGCCGTTTCGAACAAGGCGCACCTGTGGATTCCGACGCGGGCGCAAGCCGCCACCGTGAAGGCTGCGCAGAGCGAACGTGCGCACCTGATGGGGGTCGTGGATTCCGAGATGCGCGGTGCCCGCGACATGGACCGCGTGCAAGCGCTCGAGGACCGCGCCCAGGCGGTCATGGCGTCAGCGATTGCCCGCGTGCTCGGTGAGGACGTGACCGGCGATGAGTGACCCGAACTTCGACCACGAGGTACCCGAGTCGTACCTGATGACCCCCGGTTCCGCGGAGCGCCACGCTACAGAGGTCGCAGAAAAGCGGTTCGGGGTGAAGATGGTCGCCAACCCGCGCTGGATGGACGACTGCGCACCTCGTGAGCCGGTGGAGCACCGCATGAGCCGCACTCGCACGACGGAAGGCGGCGGCACTGTCGATGAGCCGTGGAGCGACGAGTACGGCTTCGCCTACTCCGGTGTCCTCGAGGCGGAGCGGCGCTTCGGTAAGTCGACGCAAAAGAACCACCGTCGCCCCGACCCGCCTGGGTACCTCCCCATGGGTGGGAGGCGAGCAGGGGACGACGAGGCAGACAAGCGCTTCGGTAGGGAAAAAGCCGTCGCCATCTGAGCATCGTCTAGCCGCACCACACCTCGCGAAAATACTCGGTCGCGCTCGTCCCGCGAATAGTTTGAGTGCGGTCGGGTGGCACAAATTGTTTGGGCGGTTCGCGTGTGCGCCGGAGAAAGATGTTCTATCGTAATAGAATCTCCGGGAGTGACTTTTAAGAGCACTAGAAACAATGCTCGAAACGCGAAGGGACAACGCAATGGCCAGCATGCTTGACGTGATGAACGAAGGTCATGGGCGCGCGAACCGGCTCAACCGTGCCGATGACCTGCGTATGAATGTTGAGAAGATTTTGGCTTTTCGCCGTGAGCACTTCGAAACGTACGGCCTTATGGCAGCTAATCCACGGTCGGAAAGACTCATTGGTGCGGCAATGATGCTTGATCCAAGTATAAGAGCTGATCTCTCGGGGAATACGATAATTCTCGGTATAAATATTGCGAGCGGCACCCAACTTGCGCGCGCCGCCGCCAAGATTCGTTTACTCGGCAACAGGAGTGTAGTGGTCGGAATTGTGGTGAACTCACTTTCGCCCGATTGGGCAGAATGGAAGGTGCCCGAAGTCGACTCCCTGTTCGTTACGAGCGAATGGGGCGAGAATTTGTACAGCGGTTTAGTCTTTGGGAAGGGCGCAAAGCGCTGCGAGCGCGGCCTGCGTGTTGGCGCTATTTAAACCTTTAGCCCTAGCCTCGACTTCCAGGTGTGGTGCGCCGAGGTGCTTCGCTAGGAATTTGGGGTCCCCAGCCAGTACTGGCGCGCCGAGGTGTTCGCGTAGAACGTAGAGCACCGCGCCCTCGGCGTGTGCTCGTGAGAATGCGGCCCTGTTTCGGCGTGGCACGGGTGTAGTGCCGGCTGTCCGAATCGCTGTCACTGTCGGTCCTAGTGCCGGTAGCTTGGCTAGGAGCAGACGCGCGAGGTCCACGGCTTGTTCGGAGGGGTCGCTCGAGTTGGTTCGAAGCTGAAAGCCAGGGTCTTGCAACTGAGGTTGCGCGTAGTTTCCATCGAGCATCACCCCGTACAGTCTGGGCGCACCGGAACCGGGAACCACGCAAACGCCTAGAACAGCCATGAAGAGACAGTACGCTACACGGGTGAACCCGCCTCTACCTCGCTTCGCAATCGGCACTCGCATCAATGACCGGTATGACATTCGGGGCAAACTAGGGTCCGATGGCGACGTCTATAGGGCGCACGATGAGCATCTTGACACAATGGTCGCGGTTAAATTATTACCAGTTGAAGGCACGCTTCACCCCACTCGTTGGGATGAAGCACGGTTACTGGAGGAATTAAAAAGTAGGTGCCTCATTGAAGTGCTGAATGCAGACGTTGATAGCGAAAGCGATATACGATTTATCGTCACGCCAATTATCGAGGGCGGCGATCTTGAATCCGTCGCTAAAGGTGTCGGTTTAGAGATTCATCGCGCTGTCAGGTTGATGAGACACGCCGCGGCGGGTGTTGATCGTATTCATGCGGAGAGAATGCTGCACCGTGACATTAAGCCTGCAAACATATTGGTCGACGGTGACGAAGTTCGCGTGTCTGATTTGGGATTCTGTTCGCTCCTCGACGCCACAGGATCTACGGAAGCCAATGGGACTTGGCAAACGGTTGCACCAGAGGTGATCTCTCTTGATCGGTGCACTATTCGTTCCGACCTGTATTCTTTAGGCGCGACCGCTTTCTTCGCTATGGCGGGTCAGTATCCAGTTCCGATTCGACTTCCACTTGAAGAACAAATTGAGCGAATAAGAACGGGGCAGCTTGATGATTTGCGCGATGTTGCACCTCATGTGCCGCAGTCGTTGGCTTCGGTGGTGAGAAAGGCGCTGCGCAAAAATCCTTCCGAGAGGTTCGAATCTGCGGACGATTTCGGCAATGCACTCGTACAGGCGGTAGAAGGTCGTCGTGGTTGGGAACGAGTGCTTCACGTCGACCACATATATTGTGCGAAAAGCCATCCGTTCAAGTTGGCATCACCGGTGAACATCTGTGCTGAGCCGTACGGGGGCGTGGTTCGGCTCAAGACCACATACCAGTCCACAGGACGCAGGGTCAGGGGGTGTTCGGACGTGGAGGTCTCAAAAGACATGGTGCCGAAAGCGGTCCGCGATGTGGTGAAGTCTCTGAGCTAGTCGGTTCCTCATCCAACCCAGGTTGTCGACGCCCCGGATGCTTGACGACCAGAAGCGCACGCAAGCTGGTTGTTGTGCCCGTAGCGAGCTGTACTTCATCCGTTCGTGACGTAGCCTCGACACATGTTTGCGTATGGTGTTATGCAACTCACGTTGCACTTGGAAGGTCGCGTCGATGGCAGGTGAGGTTGAGCAGAGTAAGGGTCGGGCGGGAGCGCGTCGTGCCAAGCTGTGGCTGGATCGAACGACGCGCGTTCAAGCGTCATTCCTAAATCCGGACGGTGTGGCAGTCCATAAACTAACTGTAAAGAAAGCAAATCCGAAGGGCAACAGTAAAAGCTTTTCGTTCGACCTGGGTGGTTTCATGCGCGGCGAGGAATTTAAGGGTCAGGGGTTCCTTGCCGAATGTAAGAATTACAAAAATGAGTCCGACTTGCCGGCTCATTATCGGGCCTTTCTAGCGCACTGCTACCGAGCACGGGCAACTAATCACTTCCTCGCGGACCATTTTTTCTGGATTTCGTTTTCTCCCCACCAGTCCAGAGCTTGGGACACGCATACGACGGTCGAGTCCATCCAAAGAGCGGTCATGCATTCGGATTTGGTCGACGTGAATTTTCTTGAGGATGAAGACCCCAAGGCCGAATTTTCGGCCGAGGTTGCTAAAGAGGTGTCTGACAACCTGTGGATCATCGTCTTATCCGACAAGCAGGTCGACAACCTTATGCTTACCCGTGACCACTTTGCGCTTATTGAAAGCGAAATGATTAGGAATGGGGTGGACTTTTGACATCCGCTGAGCAGGTCCGGTTAGCCACGCAAATTGAAAATCCAATTGAGTCAGTCAGGATGATTAAATCGTTGGCTGCGCAAATTCTGCAACGGGCGGATCAAGACGCCGTGTTGGTGCCAACGGGCAATTTTAACCATTCTTACCTGCCGGATTTCGTTCTCGAATGGAGGGGCGGCACACGTCTAGACCGTCACGTCTACCTCAGAACATCGCCGTTCTCCGAGGAGATTGCGGAGGACGTGCGGACGCTTTCCGACCGTCGTCCGATTCTCCTACAGCTTGCCGATCTTATCGTACCCGAGGAGGGGTCAACCGAGGATCACTCAGCCGCCGTTGTCGAGAATGTGCTAAGCGAAACCGCGAAGTCTAGCCGCAGTCTTGTCACGAGCCTCCCAGCACTAGAACAGTTTACGGCGCCAAAGTTTGTCCAGACCGGTGGCATCTTGTCCTCTTATGTTCTCAGAGGCGGTCAGGGTCTTGTAGCAGGCGATGCGGCCGAGGAGTCGGCGGCACGAGTAGAGCGCGGTTTCTCCGGTGCTATCGAACTTGATAGGGACAGTACGAGCGAGGCATTGGACGTAGTTGATAGTTTGCTCGATGCGCCGTCAGCGACTCAATTCACCCACCTGTTAGAAGCAGCATGGGTTTCGGGTGGCGGCGCTCCGCTCGAATTTCCAGGTCCAGTAGACTCCTTGGGTGGGAAGCTATCGCCGCAGCTTCTACGTGAGCTATTCCGCATTGTGCCCGCTGACCACGCAGATTTCTGGCGCAACATAGGCAGAGCTGTTGACGTTCATTCATTCGAGGGCCTGGAACGCTCTGGCGCAGATGAACAACTGCAATTATTGATGACGACTGCGCTGCCAGGCATGCGCGCGAAGAAATGTTTGATTCGTAGGAATGAACTCGCAGTCCCGAAAGATGACCCTTTTCTCTGGCAGATCGACAGCGGGTCGATCGCGCTTCGTGGTGGCGGTTTTAAGAGCTGGTTCTCGGGCGCATCAGGTCTGGCCACTGCGTCTGACTTCTCTATTCAGGGACCGCCGTCGATCACTAGAATCGAGAGTCGTGCTGCTAACGCGGAACTGCCGCTGATAGGTGTAGATGTTGCAGACGATGTTCGGGCAGTCAGCTTCGCATCATCGTCGCGAGTCGGCGTGGCGGGTGATGCCTTGCTTGGTGAGATCGCAGATACTATGGGTTCTGGTGGTCTTGTGCGTAAAGCGGTGACCGTAGTTGGGGATCGCGACCTGAATCTCCATTTCGCCACTGGCACCGCAAGTTTAAATACCCGTGCCGAGTTGCCTCTGGAAGATATCGGGTGGGCTACATGGAACCTGCTCGTGGATTTGGGCTCGGATGAAGACCGGAGTCGTTTATCCGATGTGCTGGGACGCGATACGCAGGGGGAGCTTCTAGTCGCGGAATCGATCGGGCAAACAGAGCTGAGCGGACGGGAGGGCGCTGGTGCCGATCCTGAGCAGAGTGCAACTGATATACCGATCCCACGGACGGTCGAGGATGACCAGTGATGTGAACGGCGTCGTGCGAACGAACAAGTCTTGAGCGCCTTGCTTGAAGACCCCGGTGGTGACCCATCATTGCGCACCAGTCTTCCCAGACCGGACCGGTAAGATTCCAGGATCTTTAGTGTGAGCGGGTGTCGTAACGGCGCGTGCTTATAGATCGGACGGGTAGCTGTGGTCTGCTATTCATAAGCGGGAACCCGAGCGGCCCCGGTCACTGACCGGCCGGGGGGGGGGCCCCCGAGCGCGGATGGCGGCCCTCCCCTGGGCATACTGTCCAATCCCTCCCCGAGCGCTGTCAGAAACGCCGTGGGGCCTTGATTTCGGGGTTTCAAGGCTGTGAGCTGGTGTTTTTTGGGGCGGGTGCCGAGGCTGACGCCATCAGTCTCGGTCCCCGCCGTGGGTGTGAGTGTGCCTGGTGTGGTGCGCTCAGCCGTGGGGTCGTTACCGTTCCGTTATGTAGCCCGCTGGTCCGCGGGCTGAGGCTGGCATCGTTGCTGGTCAGAATTTTTTCGGCTCCCCCATGACGTCGACTGGGGATGGATGCGCGGGGAGCGGGCGTCGGCGGCGCGTGTTAGGTGTCGCTGTGCCGCGGATGACGGCGGTGATCTTCTCGTGGTCGAGGGTGGTGGGCCACCGGAGGGTAAGTCGTTCGTAGACATAGATGGCGTCCAGTGGTATCCGGATGAGCTTGCCGATGCGCATGTGCGGTATCTCGCCGCGCGCGCAGAGTCGGTGGATGGTGTGGACGGGCGTTGCCCAGCGTTCTGCTAGGTCGGACGGCTTGACAAAGACAGCTTCCGTGGATGGCGTATTCACTCGATCACTCTATGCGGCAACGGTTTACACCCGTACTGGTGTACGGGACCGGCGTGCTACCGTCGTCGCTGCCGAACGAAACCCGCACAGCAACCAACCGAGAAGCGCCCCCAACCCATCCACGGATTGGGGGCGCTTTGGTGGTGCAGTGGGAGGGGGACTACTCGGCTGCGGTGACGCCGCCGCACTTCATCCAGTTTTCGCCGTGCTCATCTGCGACCTGGTAAGCGTGGATGCCGTGCTTGTTGGCTTCTGCAACGCCCCAGGTCCACGCGTCTTTCGCGGAGTCGAAGTCACCTTCCGCCACAAGGTCACCGGTTTTCGTACTTTTCAGTTCGTATTTAGCCATGCGCACCACAGTAAGGGGGCTACCCGCCCTTGGGCATCGTTTTGCGTCTGTGGCGCTGTCGGCGTCCTGGGGTATCGTTTCCGGTGTCGTGCTGATGGCCTCGGGCCTGGCTCCCACCAAGGGTGTCCCCGGAGGTTCCATGTCCACGCAAGTATTCGATTTTGCGGTGCAAGCCGCGATGCTCGCCCTCGAAGCGTTCGCCGTTTACCTGGTGTGGTCCGACCAGCGCAGGGGCCGATGAGCCAGCTCACTGTCCCGCGCGGAACCGTTCCTCGCCGTCCAGCTCCCTGACCATTTCCGCCAGCCGTTGTGCGGAAGCCCGGACGGTAGAGACGAACGCCGTGTAAGGGTCGGGGTCCGTTTCGGGTTCTGCGGACGGCGGCGCGTAGTCGGCCGCAGTGAGTACGTTATCGGCGGCTTCGACTGTGGCGGCGAGCGAAGCCTGAACGTATGCGAGGAGGGGGTCGGGGATGGTCATGGACTGGACCGTAGCGGTTGGGTGCACCGGAGCGTGTAAGGCGCGGACCCTTCGGGGCTTGTCCGGAACCCCCCAGGGTGACCCCCATTGTCCGCTGACCGTCGTTCCGCTCCACGACCTCTGGCCCCCCGGCCTGGTGGGCGCGGGGAGCTGTTGGTTGACCGCCCCGCCGGTGATCGGTCAGCGGGGCGGCTCCCACGGCCAGGTCTCGTGGGATTGTCAGCACAGTTCAACTGGGGGCCGCTGTTTAGCGTCGGGCGCGCCCTGAGAACGACGTGGTGCGGAGAGGGTCAGCGGTGCGCGTTCATTTCCCGTTCGAGGGTGTCGACGGCGGCGGCGATGGCGTCCAGGGCGGCGCGGGCGGTGTCGAGGGTCCACACGTCGGTGGTCCCGCCGTGCAGGCTCAGGCCGAACTCGATTTCGTCGGGGCCGACATGGAACCGGGAAACGTCTACGCGGATGGGCGCCCCGGGTGCGTCATGCGACGCGACGGGCGTGATGGTCACTTCGTGGTCGTCGGCGGCTACGACGCGGTGGGAACACCCGACACAGTGGGTGGGCACGGGCGGGACGGGTGGGTGCACTTCGGCCACCAGGTGACCGCATGTGGCGCAGTAGAGGCGTACACGTCCGTGGGTGCTCATGCGTGCCACCCAAGGGCGACAACGGCGGTAAGGCCGTAGTAGACGGTGGCGTAGAGGGCGACGAAAACGCTTGTGACGATGGCGAAGTCGCGCGCATCGTGGTTGTTGTTGATGGGTGCCGATACACTTCGGGCACGGTTCACGGGCAGGTCCGATCTGTCGGTGGCTGAGGCCCTGGTCGAGAGTTGCACCTCTCACCGGGGCCGCATCATTTCGGATGCAGTGCCATTCGTACCCTCGTTGTGACGGGCGACAGCATCGTGACCGCGTTGACGTCGATCATCGACAAGGCTCTGCAGACACAGGTCTGACGGGGGACTCGGGTCTCACGGGCGACCGCGGGGCGGTGACGGTCGAGGCGGCGCTGGCGATCTCGTCGATCGTCGCCGTCCTGGTGTTGTGCCTCGGTGCGCTGGTCACCGTCACCGAGCACATCCGGTGCATCGACGCGGCGCGGGAGGGTGCCCGGCTCTCGGCGCTCGGAGACGAGAGCGCGGTGACGTCGGCGACGGTGGTGGCCCCGCCCGGTGCGCGGGTGACGGTGTCGCGCGTCGGCGATCTGGTGACGGTGCGGGTGGAGGCGTCGTCGCCGCTGCCGGGGTTGACGGTGTCGGCGAGTGCGGTGGCGACGGCGGAGCCGACGGGTGGATGACCGCGGTTCGGCGACTGTGCTGGGAGCGTTCGTCACGGCGGCGCTGGTGGTGGTGACCGCGGCGGTGGTCTCGGTGGGTGCCGCCGTCTCGGCCCGTCATCAGGCGCAGTCGGCGGCGGACCTCGCTGCGCTGGCGGGTGCCGCCGCACTGACGTCGGGGTCCGAGGCGGGGTGCGCGGCGGCGACGGCGTCGGCTGCCCGGATGGATGCGGTGCTGGACGGATGCGCGGTGGAGGAGTGGGACGTGCAGGTCCGGGTGCGAGTGCGGATCGCGCTGCTGCGCTTAGGGGAGAGGGATGCGGTGGCCTCTGCGCGGGCGGGGCCGGTGAAGGAGTGAACCAGCACCTCGGTATGTCGGTCAGCGCGACTCGGCGAGCCTGCGTACTTCCGGTGCGACGGGGCGGCCGGTCTTCACACTGGCGGCCACGGCGGCTCGTGCAGCTGCCCGCCTCACAGAGACACGCAACTGGTGCCTCGGTGATCGTGGACTATCGACCCCGGATTCCGGGGCCTGGATTCCACGATCGCGCCAGCAGGAGCACGCCCATGCCGATGGTCCACACGTTCAGGGTGTCGAGGGCGAGCCGCTCGGTGACACCCGAGCCCAGTCCCCACTTCCCGGGGCTGAGGAAGGCGATGCCGCCCACCACGGCGATCGCACTGCAGGCGTAGGTGAATCGCGAGGCGACTCGCCCGACGGATCTTGCGACACACAGCATTCCGGCGAGCTGCAGGCCGAAGTGCACCTGCGCCGCGACGGTGTGGGGGACCGGTGCGACGTCCATCGGGAGGAACCCGACGGCGCACGTCGCGAGACCGGAGAGCGCCACGAGGATCCACCCCGTCCGTGCGATGCCCACCCAGGGACGTACCAGGAGCGCCGCGCCCGCTGCGGTGGCGCCGCCCACGGCGACGAACGTCGCGTTCATGACGACGTGATCGGGCGAGCAGTAGTCGGTGCACGTCGCCGCACCGAGGGCGCTGATGACGTCGTCACGCCAGCTGTACGGGGTGGTCCAGGAACGCGAGACGATCACTTGCATCGGCCAGTAGAGGACTGTGGCGATCCACAAGGAGGCGACGCTCCGACGCAGGGTCATGACACGACGGTAGACACCGGCGTCGTGACCGGCGCATCATGAGGTGAGTCACACGTGTGACGTGCGGTAACGCGCAACCGGGTTATCGCAGGCCGAGCATCGGGGGAATCGGAATGTCGAGAGTGGCGGACGTCAAGGACGAGGCACGATCGCGGCTGCGGTGGTTCGCGGTGCACGGAGTGGTGCGCTTCTTCGCCAAACGCGGCATCAAGATCGGTGACCCGCAGGCCAAGCTCATCGCCGATCCGGTGACTCGCGCGAACCCCGGTGTCGTCTACCAGGAGATTCGCGACCGGGGAAAGATCGTCAAGGGCCGCGTCGCCTACCTCACCGTCGACCACGGGCTGATCTTCGACCTCCTGCGCTCGGACGACTACCGCACCGTCGTCGTGGGCGGCAATCTCCCGAAGCCGCTGCGGGCGATCGAGCGTCGCACCCGAACCGCCGCTCTGCACCCGCTGGCGCCGCCGTCGCTGCTGTCGGTCGAGCCGCCCTCGCACACCCGCTACCGCAAGCTGGTGTCGTCGGTGTTCACCGCGCGCGCCGTCAACGCGATGCGCGACAACGTGCAGCAGGTGGCCGACACGCTTCTCGACGAACTCGTGGCTGCGGGCGGCGGCACGGTCGACATCGTGTCGTCGTACTGCGCCAAGCTTCCGGTCGCCGTCATCGGTGACATCCTCGGCGTGCCGGAGGCGGACCGCGACAAGGTGCTCGAGTTCGGCGAACTCGCGGCGCCCAGTCTCGACGTCGGTCTGACGTGGTCGCAGTTCCGCGAGGTCGAGCAGGGCCTCGAGGGCTTCGACCGGTGGCTCGCCACCCACATCGCGGGATTGCGCGACAACCCGGGCGACGATCTGATGAGTCAGCTCATCGCGGCGTCCGAGGACGGGGTGTACCTGAACGATCGGGAACTCCGTGCCACCGCGGGTTTGGTGTTGGCGGCAGGGTTCGAGACGACGGTCAACCTGCTCGGCAGCGGCATCAATCTGCTGATGAACAACCCCGACCAGCTCGCGCGACTGCAGGACGATCCGTCGCTGTGGGGAACGGCCGTCGACGAGATGCTGCGGCTCGAGTCGCCGGTGCAGATGACGGCCCGCGTCGCGAAGGGTTCCGTCACCCTCGAAGGCATGGACCTCGAGGCCGGCGATCTGGTGGTGTGCGTCCTCGCGGCCGGTAATCGGGACCCGCAGGTCTTCGACGACGCCGACACCTTCGACGTCGGTCGGTCCAACGCCAACAAGCACCTGTCGTTCTCGGGTGGGCGCCACTACTGCCTCGGCGCCGCACTCGCGCGCGCGGAGAGCGAGGTGGGACTGCGCACGCTGTTCGACCGCTTCCCGCATCTGTCGTCCGCCGGCACCGGCGTCAAGCGGGACACCCGTGTGCTGCACGGGTTCCGCACGCTACCGGTGGCGCTCGGCGAACCGGCCACCGTGTCTGCCTAACCCTCCAGACAGGCGAGGACGGCGTCGAGCACGCGCACGGCGCCGTCCTTGTCCAACGGATCGTTTCCGTTGCCGCACTTGGGTGACTGCACGCAGGACGGGCACCCCGAGACACACTCGCACGACGCGATGGCCTCGCGGGTCGCGGAGAGCCAGGTGCCGATGACGGCGTGGCCGCGGTCGGCGAATCCGGCGCCACCGTCGTACCCGTCGTAGACGAAGACCGTCGGCAGGCCGGTGTCGGCGTGCAGTGCCGTCGACACGCCGCCGATGTCCCATCGGTCGCATGTCGCGACGAGGGGCAGCAGACCGATGGCCGCGTGCTCCGCCGCGTGGAGCGACCCGGGGACACGTTCGGCGGTCACGCCGGCGGACTCGAGCAACTCCGGCGTGATCGTGTACATGACTGCGCGCGTGTGGAGTTCCTGCATCGGCATGTCGAGTTCCACGGAGTCGAGAATCTCTCCGGACGGCAGTCTGCGGAGGTATCCGACCACCTGGTGGCTCACCTGGACCTGCACCAGCGCGACGTCGACCTCCCCGTACGACTGCTGTTCGTGCACGTCCTCGATCACGATGTCGGTGATCTCGCGCGCCGAGGTGGTCCACTCGGGCTCCTCGTGGTGCACCACCGCGAGGCCGTCCTCGAAGTCGAGCGTGTCCACGACGAACGACTCGCCCTGATGTATGTGGACAGCGCCGGGGTGGGTCGTCGAGGGCGCGCGGCCGGCGTCGACGGTGCCGAGCATGCGTCCGGTGGAGCCGTCGACGATCGCGATCTGCGACCCGATACCGCCCCGGATGTCCACCGCCGCATGGGGGGTCGCGTCCGCGGTGATGTACCACCCGTGCGGCCGACGGCGGAGCAGACCCCGGTCCGCGAGGGACTGCGCGACGTCCTGAGCGCCGAGCTCGATCACCTCGTCGTCGGTCAGCGGGAGTTCCATGGCCGCGCAGAGCAGCTGTGGCCCCAGCACGTAGGGGTTGGTGGGATCGGTGACCGTCGCCTCGATGGGCTTGTCCAGCAACGCGGCCGGATGGTGCACGAGGTACGTGTCGAGCGGGTCGTCCCGGCCCACCAGGATCACCAGCGATCCCTGGCCGCGGCGACCGGAGCGGCCGGCCTGCTGCCAGAACGACGCGACCGTCCCCGGGAAGCCGGCGACGACGACGGCGTCGAGCCCCGCGATGTCGACGCCGAGCTCGAGTGCGTTGGTGGTGGCCACGCCGAGCAGGGTGCCGTCGGACAGCGACCGCTCTAGTTCGCGGCGGTCGTCGGCGAGGTATCCGGCCCGGTATGCCGCGATGCGCTGCGGCAGATCGGGATCGACGTCCGCGAGCAGCCGCGCGGTACCCAGTGCCGTCAGCTCCGCGCCGCGTCGGGAACGGACGAACGTCAGTGTTCGGGCGCCCTCGACGACGAGGTCGGCCATGATGCGTGCGGCCTCGGAACCGGCGGCGCGCCGGATCGGCGCCCCGTTCTCACCCGTGACGTCCAGAAGCGGTGGCTCCCACAGGGCGACGGTCCGGGGACCGTGGGGAGATCCGTCCTCGGTGATCTCCTCGCACGGTGCACCGACCAGGCGACTGGCCGCAGCCCCGGGATTCGACGCGGTGGCGCTCGCGAGAACGACGACGGGCGCGGCGCCGTAGCGCGCGGCGATGCGCCGGAGTCGTCGCAGGATCAGGGCGACGTTGGAGCCGAACACCCCTCGATACGAATGACATTCGTCGACGACGACGTACGCCAGGTTGCGGAAGAAGTGCGCCCACCGCTGATGGCCCTTGAGCAGCGAGATGTGCAGCATGTCGGGGTTGGTGAAGATCCACCGTGAATTCGCCCGGGCCCACTGGCGCACCTCGAGGGGTGTGTCGCCGTCGTACGCACTCGGTGCGATGTCCGGGAAGCCCCGCGCGGCGAGCGAGTCCGTCATGTCCACTGCAGCCCGAAGCTGGTCTGCCCCCAGCGCCTTGGTGGGCGCGAGGTAGAGCGCGGTGGCGCGCGCGTCGGTCGACAGACGGGACAGCACGGGCATCCGGTACGCCAGCGACTTGCCCGATGCCGTGCCCGTCGAGACCACCACGTTGCGGCCCGACCACGCGAGCGACGCGGCCTCTGCCTGGTGGGTCCACGGCTGCGGGATCCCGCAGTCCTGGAAGACCTCGACGACCGCGGGCTCGAGCCACTGCGGCCATGCGGCGTACCGGGACTCACGTCCCGGCAGCTCCACCGCATGGGTCAGCGGAGACTCTCCCGGCGACGTTCCCGCCAGCGCTCGTCCGAGCAGCATTCCGCCGAACGAGGAGGCCGGTGCGTCGGTCGTCGTGCTCACTGTCTCTCACTCCCTCGGTGCTCGTGTCGATCGTAGAAGAACGGGCGGACAGAGCCCGCGAGGATATTTACGAAGTTGTTGTCTCGTCGACTGTCGCGCCGCCGTCCGACGTGGTTCACTGTTCTCGGTCGCAGCTTCTGTGTTCGTTTTCACGCTCGCAGGATCTAATGTTGCGAGCGCGGTGCGTGAAGCTCTGCCCACGGGGTGACTCTTGGGGGGGGATCATCACAGCGGTCGGAACCGGCCCGATGGACTGTAAGTGCCGTTCATCGCATCCGGTGTTCAAGAAAAGGATAGACAAGCATGGCACAGGGAACTGTGAAGTGGTTCAACGCCGAAAAGGGCTTCGGCTTCATCGCACCCGAGGACGGCTCCGCTGACGTCTTCGTCCACTACTCCGAGATCCAGGGCAGCGGCTTCCGCACCCTCGAGGAGAACCAGCGCGTGGAGTTCGAGGTCGGACAGGGCACCAAGGGCCCCCAGGCCACGGGCGTCCGCGCCGTCTGATCTCGATCGGACAGTCTCTACCGACACGTCCCCCGTCGCCTTCCGAGGTGGCGGGGGACGTCTCGTTTCCGTGACACTGCGTCGCGGACACCACGCCGGCGGGGCGTTCGTGGCTTACTGTCGCGATCGTGAGCCAGTTGTCCTTCTTCTCCGCCGAGTCGACGCCGCCCGACGCGGCCGACCTCGCCGGGCTGCTGGCTGCGCAGGGTCAGCCCGTGATCGTGTCCGGGCGCACGCGCATCTCCGTCGTCGTCGACGCCACCTGGCGTGCCCACGCGGTGGCCGACCTGATCGAGTCGTGCGGCTTCGACGCCGAGATCACGACGACCGACGAGGGACGGCCACTGGTCCGGACCGAGCCGGTGCCCGAGCTGGCGTCGCTCGCCGCGGAGTGGGTCCGGGGAGCGGTGAAGGCGGTGCCCGGGGGTTGGGTGCCCGGACCGCGCGCCCTGCGGGCCTGGGTGGTCGCGGCGGGACGGCAGGAGGCAGGCGGCGCCCGGTTCGTCCTCGGACTCGATCCGCACGCCCCCGACACGCATCCGGTGCTCGCCCAGTCGTTGATGCGCGCCGGTGTGGCGCCGACTCTGGTGGGAACCCACGGAGGGACGCCGGCACTCCGGATCACCGGTCGACGTCGGGTGACCAGGCTCATCGAGAACATCGGCGAGCCGCCACCGGGCGCTCTCGCCGCGGGCGGGTGGCCCGTCCTCGTGTAGAGGAAGAGGGGGACTCGGACGGAGGTCACCGATGGTCGATGGGCCGCGGTGTCACATACGAGTTGCACGTGTGTGTCACTCTGTAGTGTGTCGGCTTCGAACGGTTCGGGGTATCGACGCAGGTGAACGGGTTCCCTCTCGCGGGGACCAGGAAGGTTCGGCAGCAGGTGGCAGCAGGAGACAGCACGGGGAACTCGTCGTCCGGCGCGTCCGGGCTTCGGCGTCTCGTGATCGTCGAGTCACCCACCAAGGCCAAGAAGATCGCGCCCTATCTGGGCAAGAACTACGTGGTCGAGGCCTCGGTCGGGCACATCCGAGATCTCCCGCGTGGTGCTGCAGACGTTCCGGCCAAGTACAAGGGCGAGTCCTGGGCTCGTCTCGGTGTCGACGTGGACCACGACTTCGAGGCTCTCTACGTCGTCAGCCCGGAGAAGAAGGGCAAGGTCGCCGAGCTCAAGAGCTTGCTCAAGGACGCCGACGAGCTCTACCTCGCCACCGACCCCGACCGCGAGGGCGAGGCCATCGCGTGGCATCTCCTCGAGACGCTCAAGCCGAAGATTCCGGTTCGACGGATGGTCTTCCACGAGATCACCGAGCCGGCCATCCTCGCCGCCGCCGCCGACACCCGCGAACTGGACACCGACCTCGTCGACGCCCAGGAGACGCGCCGCATCCTCGACCGCCTGTACGGCTACGAGGTCTCGCCGGTGCTGTGGAAGAAGGTCATGCCGAAGCTGTCGGCGGGCCGCGTCCAGTCGGTGGCCACACGTGTCATCGTGCAGCGCGAACGTGAGCGCATGGCGTTCCGATCGGCCGAGTACTGGGACATCTCGGCGCAGCTCGACGCGGGCGCCGAGGCGACGCCGCGGGCGTTCGGTGCGCGCCTGGTCAACGTCGACGGCTCTCGCGTCGCGTCGGGACGCGACTTCGGTGCCGACGGCAAACTCAAGTCCGAGGGCGTCACCGTTCTCGACGAGGCGCGCGCACGCCGGTTGTCCGAGGCTCTGGACGGTGTCGATCTGACCGTCGCGTCGGTCGAGTCCAAGCCGTACACGCGTCGTCCGTACCCGCCGTTCATGACCTCGACCCTGCAGCAGGAGGCCGGGCGCAAGCTCCGCATGTCCTCCGAGCGCACCATGCGTATCGCGCAGCGGTTGTACGAGAACGGCTACATCACCTACATGCGTACCGACTCGACGAACCTGTCGGCGTCGGCGATCGATGCCGCACGTCGCCAGGCCACCGAGTTGTACGGCCCGGAGTACGTGCACGACACTCCGCGGCAGTACACCCGGAAGGTCAAGAACGCCCAGGAGGCGCACGAGGCCATCCGCCCCGCGGGTGATTCCTTCGCGACTCCCGGTCAGTTGCACAGCTCGCTCGACACCGACGAGTTCCGGCTGTACGAGCTGATCTGGCAGCGCACCGTCGCCTCCCAGATGGCGGATGCGCGCGGAACCACTCTGTCGCTGCGTATCTCGGGCACCGCGGGTACCGGTGAGGAGTGCACCTTCGCCGCGTCGGGACGCACCATCACGTTCGCCGGCTTCCTCAAGGCTTACGTCGAGAGTGTCGACGACCAGGCCGGCGGACAGTCCGACGACGCCGAGTCCCGGTTGCCGGTTCTCGAGCAGGGACAGGCGGTCACGGCCACCGGTCTCGATCCCGACGGTCACACCACCAACCCACCGGCCCGCTTCACCGAGGCGTCGCTCATCAAGACGCTCGAGGAACTCGGCATCGGTCGCCCGTCGACGTACTCGTCGATCATCAAGACCATCCTCGACCGCGGATACGTCTACAAGCGCGGTAGCGCCCTGGTGCCGTCGTGGGTGGCGTTCTCCGTGATCGCGTTGCTGGAGGCGCACTTCGGCCGGTTGGTCGACTTCGACTTCACCGCAGGCATGGAGGACGACCTCGACGCCATCGCCGGTGGCCGCGAACGACGTGGAGACTGGTTGTCCGCCTTCTACTTCGGCGGTGAGAACGGCACGGAGGGGTCGGTCGCACGGTCCGGCGGACTGAAGAAGATGGTCGGCCAGAACCTCGAGGACATCGACGCCCGCGTCATCAACTCGATCCACCTGTTCGACGACTCCGAAGGTCGCGACGTACACGTCCGCGTCGGTCGCTACGGCCCGTACCTCGAACGGATGGTGCAGAACCCGGACGATCCCGACGGGGATCCGATCTCGCAGCGCGCCAACCTGCCCGACGACCTTCCGCCGGACGAGCTGACGCTCGAGTTCGCCGAGAAGCTGTTCGCGACTCCGCAGGAGGGTCGCAAGCTCGGTGTCGACCCGCTGTCGGGTCATGAGATCGTCGCCAAGGAAGGACGATTCGGGCCGTACGTCACCGAGGTCATCCCCGAGGAGCCCGAGCCCACCCCGGACATCGTTCCGGTGGAACAGCATTCGTCCGACGGGGGCGGCGGCACCGCCGTGGCCACCAAGACGGCGAAAAAGGCTCCCGCCAAGAAGGCCGCGAAGAAAGCGACCGCACCGAAGCCGCGAACGGGTTCGTTGCTCAAGTCGATGGATCTCGCGACGGTCACGTTGGACGACGCGCTGAAGCTGCTGTCGTTGCCGCGCGTGGTGGGCGTCGACCCCGAGAGCAAGGAAGAGATCACGGCGCAGAACGGGCGCTACGGTCCCTACCTCAAGAAGGGTACCGACTCCCGCTCGCTGGCCACCGAGGACCAGATCTTCACCGTCTCCCTCGAGGAGGCTCTGAAGATCTACTCCGAGCCCAAGCGTCGCGGACGTCAGGGTACGGCCACGCCGCCGCTGCGCGAACTCGGTGTGGACACTGTCAGTGGTCAGCCGATGGTGATCAAGGACGGCCGCTTCGGTCCGTACGTCACCGACGGTGAGGCCAACGCCAGCCTGCGCAAGGGCGACGAGGTGGGCACCATCACCGACGAGCGGGCCATGGAACTCCTCGCGGATCGTCGCGCTCGCGGGCCCGTGAAGAAGAAGGCCACCAAGAAGGCGCCGGCGAAGAAGGCTCCCGCCAAGAAGGCGGCAGCGAAGAAGACGCCGGCCAAGAAGGCTCCCGCGAAGAAGGCGGCCGCCAAGAAGACCGCTGCGAAGAAGACGCCGCCCGCCGAGTCCTGAGGACCGCATCTGTCCGCGATTGCCCCTAGCGTTCTCCTCACACACGAGGAGAGGGGTCACATCATGGCGGGGACGTACACATCCGTGGGGCCGTCGGTCGACGTCACGGGCGAGAAGCTCGATCTGGTCACCATCCTGGCCGATCAGCGCGGGATGCTCGCGATCACGGCGCGGGGGATCACCGATGAGCAGGCGCGTCGGCGCACGACCGTCAGTGAGTTCACGCTCGCCTCGCTGATCGCGCACGTCGCGTCGGTGATCCGCGGGAACGTGACCATGCTCGAGGAGCGCGACGAGAACTCGACCGTCGACTTCTCGGGATCGGGCGAGCCCGAGGTGCCGGAGTCGATCGAACAGGTGCTGGCCGAACTCGACTGTGCCGGCCGAGCGCTGGAGCAGTGCATCGCCGCGCTCGGCAACCTCGACGACCTGATCCCGCAACCCACCGCACCGTGGGCGCCGGAGCGCATCTGGTGGACCGCGCGGCGCGTACTGCTGCACCTGTTGCGCGAGATCGCCCACCACAGCGGGCACGCCGACATCCTCCGCGAGGCTCTGGACGGGCAGTCGACAATGGGTGTGGTGGCGGGTGACATGGGGTTGGAGTTCTAGGCGCGCGCTCTGACGCACGGGGTTCAGTGGGCGGACACCGGTTGTAGCAGGCTGCAGGGGGTGTGCACGTCACGGAGAGGGTGTGCGCACCCGGTGCAGCGGCCACAGTCGATGCGCGGCCGAGCCCACCCCTGGAGCGGTACTCTCACTCTCGAACCACTGACCTACTTCGGGAGTACTGATGGCCGGCGGACTCGTAGCCCTGCTCGACGACGTGGCAGCGCTTGCCAGGCTGGCGGCGGCGTCGATCGACGACGTCGGTGCCGCGACAGGCAAGGCGACGGCCAAGGCCGCCGGTGTGGTCATCGACGACACCGCCGTGACGCCGCAGTACGTGCGCGGCCTCGCCGCCGAACGTGAGCTCCCCATCGTGCGGCGCATCGCCCTCGGGTCGCTCCGTAACAAGCTGCTCATCATCCTGCCGATCGCGCTGCTGCTGAGCCAGTTCCTGCCGTGGCTGCTGACGCCGATCCTCATGGTCGGCGGTGCCTACCTCAGTTACGAAGCGATGCACAAGATCTGGGGCGCCATCTCCGGACACGGCGCTCACGATCACGAGGAGGACGGACCTCGCGACGAGGACGCTGTCGTCGCCGGAGCTGTGCGCACCGACCTCATCCTGTCCGCCGAGATCATGGTCATCGCGCTCGACACCATCGCCGCCGAGGGTTTCTGGAGCCGACTGATCATCCTGGCCGTCGTCGCCGTGGTGATCACCGTCCTCGTCTACGGCGTTGTCGGTCTCATCGTGAAGATGGACGACATCGGTCTCCGGTTGGCCGACACCTCGTCGGGCATCGCGCAGACCGTCGGGCGCGGCCTGGTCAAGGGCATGCCCAAGGTCATGGCGGTGCTGTCCGTGGTGGGCACCGCGGCGATGTTGTGGGTCGGCGGCCACATCCTGCTCAACGGCATCGACGAGCTGGGCTTCCACCCGATCTACGAGTTCGTCCACCACATGGAGGACGCGGTCCACGACGTCGCCGGTATCGGGGGTGTGCTGGCCTGGATCGTCAACACGCTGGCATCCGCGCTGATCGGTCTCGTCGTCGGCTCTATCGTCGTGGCCGTGATGACCGGGGTGTCCTCGTTGCTGGCCAAGCGTCGCGGTGGGGCTGTCGCACAGGAGCACTAAGCTCTCCTCCCATGGCGCGAGTGTTCGAACGGCTGGTCGGTCAGCACGAGGTGGTCGCCGAGCTGTCCGACGCGGCGGCGGCTGCGCGTGAGGGTGACATCGGTTCCCGCATGACGCATTCGTGGTTGTTCACCGGGCCTCCCGGGTCCGGCCGCTCCATCGCCGCTGTCTGCTTCGCGGCTGCGCTGCAGTGCACGGATCCGGACGTCATCGGGTGCGGCCACTGCCACGCCTGCACCACCACCCTGCACGGCACCCACGGCGACGTGCGCCGCATCGTGCCGCAGGGCCTCAGCATCTCTGTCAAGGAGATGCGCGAGGTGGTGCAGATGGCAGCGCGTCGCCCCACCACGGGGACGTGGCAGATCGTGGTCATCGAGGACGCGGACAGGCTGGGCGAGCGCGCCTACAACGCGCTCCTCAAGGCGGTCGAGGAGCCGCCGGCCCGCACCATATTCCTGCTCTGCGCACCGTCCGTGGATCCGGAGGACATCGCCGTCACCATCCGCTCGCGCTGCCGGCACGTGGCTCTGGTGACGCCCAAACCCGCGGACATCGCACGCGTACTGCGGGAGAACGACGGCCTGGACGAGAAGACCGCCGCGTGGGCCGCCTCGGTGGGCGGCGGACACGTGGGCCGCGCGCGCCGCTTGGCGACGGACCCCGAGGCACGCGAGCGACGGCAGCGGGCACTGGGCATCGCCAAGGCGGCGCTCCGCCCCGCCACCCAGTACGCGGTGGTCGAAGAACTGGTGAAGGCCGCCGAGTCCGACGCGGTGCAGATCAACGCCGACCGCGACGAGCGGGAGACCGACGAACTGCGGACGTCACTCGGCGCCGGCGGCACCGGCAAGGGTGCAGCGGGCGCGCTGCGAGGATCCGCCGGCGTGCTCAAGGAACTGGAACAGCGGCAGAAGTCGAGGCGCACTCGTACCGGTCGAGACTCGCTGGACCGGGCACTCATCGACCTCGCCGGGCTGTACCGCGACGCTCTCGCACAGTCGTACGGCGCCTCGTCGACGATGACGCACCCCGACATGGAGGACCAGGCCCGCGGCCTCGCCTCGGTGTCGACTCCCGAGTCGTTGCTGCAGTGCATCGAGGCGATCCTCCGGTGCCGCGAAGCGCTGGAGATGAACGTCAAGCCCAAGTTCGCGGTCGACGCGATGGTCGCCACACTGGGCGCGGCGGCCCGCTGACCCCCGTTTTGGGTTCGGGCGGGGGGACCGGTTAAACTTGCGATGGCTCCTCAGGGAGCCGCGCCGCCTTAGCTCAGTCGGTAGAGCATTTCACTCGTAATGAAAAGGTCAAGAGTTCGATTCTCTTAGGCGGCTCCAACAGTCAGAAAAAGCGGCCACGCGATATACGTGGCCGCTTTTTCGATCTCTGATCCCCTGTCCTAGCCGTCGACACTCGTCTGCGCAGGAGCCTGTCGCACCGAGAACAGATTGCCGAACGGATCGAGCAGCTGGCACAGACGTTCACCGGTGAAGACCGTCTTGGGTCCCCGGTGTGCAACCGCTCCGTGGGCTGTCCAGTCCGCGACGATCGCATCCACGTCGGTCACGGTCCAGTAGGCGGAGACTCCGTCCGGCCCGGACGAGTTGTAGTCGTCGTTCTCGTGCAGCGTGAGCCGTACCCCGTCGATGTCGTAGGCCACCAGTGCCCCGCCCCGCTGGATCGGTGTGCGACCCAGCCGGGCGGAGTACCACTCGACTGCGGCCTCGAGGTCGTCGACGAAGTAGAAGACGTTGCCGACGGGCCCGAGGGCGAGGGGGGTGGTCATCGGGCGAGGAAGTCGAGAATGTCTGCGTCCAGGGCCTTCTGGTAGTCGCCGTAGATGCCGTGCGGTGCGCCCGGGTACACCTTCAACGTGCCGTCCCGGACGAGGTCGATGGACTTCAGGGCCGCCGCCGCGATGGGGACGATCTGGTCGTCGTCACCCTGGGCGATGAAGATCGGGACCGTCAGCGCCTTCAGATCCTCGGTGAAGTCGGTCTCGGAGAACGCTTTCACGCAGTCGTAGGCGGCAGCGAGGTTGACGAGCATTCCCTGACGCCAGAAGTCGTCGATCGCGCCTTGCGAGACCGCGGCGCCGTCACGGTTGGCGCCGAAGAATGGCTGCGCGAGATCCTGGTAGAACTGCGAGCGGTCGGTCAGCACGCCGTCGCGGATGTCGTTCAGTGCCTCGATCGGGGTGCCCTCCGGGTTGGACTCCGACTTCAGCATGATGGGCGGGACGGCGCCGGCAGTGATGACGCGGGCGACGCGGGATCCGCCGTGCTGGGCGGCGTAGCGGACGACTTCGCCGCCGCCGGTCGAGTGGCCGATCAACGTCAGTTCCTGCAGATCCAGAGCCTCGACGAGCTCGGCGAGGTCACGGGCGTAGGTGTCCATGTCGTTGCCGGTGTAGGTCTTGGACGACCGGCCGTGTCCGCGGCGATCGTGGGCGATGGCCCGGTAGCCGGCGTCGGCGAGCAGCTTGAGCTCGACCTGCCAGGCATCCGACGACAGCGGCCATCCGTGGCTCAGCACCACGGGCTTTCCGGTGCCCTGCTCGGTGTAGTAGATCTCGGCTCCGTCGGTGGTGGTGATGTAGGGCATGGCGACCTCCAGGTTTCGTGGGTTCCGATCAGTGGCTGACGACAACGCTTTTGCACGCCTGACCGGGGGTCGTCACGTCCGGCCGGGGTCTCGCACTACCGGTCGGCCGGTACGCCGAACAGGTGTTCCTCCTTCTCGGTCGTACCGGTCACCGTGTAGGACAGAGCCTCGGTCATCCGCTGGTGATCCGACTCGGTCCAGCGCTCACGGTGCTGCCGCTCGAGATCGCCCCACGACCGGGCGGTGAACTGCTCGACACGCAGAGACGGGTCCTCGCCGTTCCTGAACAGTGCCCAGGAGTACCCGCCGGTCCGGCGGCGAGCTTTCCCGACGGCCGCCATGGCGCGGTCGAAGTCGGTCGTCGAGTCGGGCCGCACCCGGTACGTCACCGAGACGACCACGGGGCCGTCGTCGGGTTCGGGTTCGAACATCACCATCGGTGTCGGCCACGCCGTCGACACCCCGCGCGGCAGCGTGCCGGTGTCGGCGCGCAGAGGCAGGACCGTGACGCTGGCGGCGGTGACCACCAACAGCACCGCCGAGATCAGCAGCGCCGCGGCGAAACCGACGTGCGACGCGACCAGACCCCAGACGAACGAGCCCAGCGCCTGGGAGCCCATGAACACCAACAGGTAGATCGACATCCCCCGAGCTCTCACCCAGTGCGCGAGAGAGAGCTGAATCGCCGCGTTGAGAGTGGTCAGGGTGGCGATCCACGCGGCGCCCGACAGCAGCAGCAACGGGACGGCCGCGCCGGCGGGGAGGTAGGCCACGGAGACGACGCCGACGGCATAGGTCACCGCGGACAGTGCCAGCACGGCGTTGCCCGACATCGACTGTCGCAACCGCGGGTAGAGCGCCACGCCGGACACTGCGCCGACACCGAGCATTCCCAGGACGAGCCCGTACCCCGACGCGCCGAAGTGCAGGTGGCGCGAAGAGGCCAGGGGCAGCAGGGCCCACAGCGCCGATGCCGGGAAGGCGAACAGGGCCGAGCGCAGCAGGATCCGGCGCACGATCGGTGCGGACTGCATGTAGTGCAGCCCGGTCAGCATGGACCTGCCGAGGCGCTCTCGGTCGACGGATCGATCGTCTGCGGGCCGACGCCACCACACGAGCGCGCCGATGATGACGACGAACGTCAGGGCGTTGATGGCGAACACCGCGGCGGGTCCGGCCGCAGCCACGATCACGCCGCCGATGGCCGGGCCGACGGCGCGCGCACCGTTCACGGTCACGCCGCCCAGGGCGGATGCTGCCGGGATCTGTTCGGCCGGGACCAGTTCCGGCTGAATGGCCTGCCATGCGGGAGACGACAGCGCAGAGCCGCACCCCAGCAGGAACGTCATCGCCAGCAACATCACCGGGGTCAGCACGTCGGTGAAGGCGAGCACCGCGGTGGCCGTCGCGGCGATGGCGGTGTACGTGCTGATCGCGATCAACAACTTGCGCCGATCGAGCAGATCGGCGAGTCCGCCGGCGAGGAGGGCGAAGAACAAGGTGGGCAGCAGGCTGGCCGTCTGCACGAGGGCGACCACCGTCGCGCTGCTGTTCTGCTCCACCAGGAACCACTGTGATCCCACCGTCTGCATCCACAGGCCGATGTTCGACACCAACTGAGCGATGAACAGCGTGCGATACACCCGGCCACGCAGCGGCGCCCATGCCGAGGACGAGTGGGTGTCGGGGCCTGCGGCGAGGTCGGCGGTCATGGGTGGACCTTCCGGTCGGTCGATGCGTGCGCGGTGGCGACGATGCCGCCAGGCATATCACGACCACCGGGCGGTGTCGAGACGGCGCAGCGCGGGTCATCCCTCTCCTCGCGGTGAGGATGAAGCCCCGAGCCACATCCTCGACGTGGTCACGGCGGCGTGAGGACCGAATCCACTGCATGCTGGAGAATGGCGGTCGCTCGGTGCAGCGTGGCGGGATCGGTGGGCATCGCCCGGTCCCAGAACAGGCCGTCGAGAACCGTGTTGAGGAACGCGGCGTTCAGCGACTGATCACCCTGTGGCGCTGCACCTTCGGCGGCGAGAATGTCGAGCCACTGCTCGACTCTCCGGTGCGCTTCCTCGGCGAAGGACGCGTAGGCGGCTCGGATGTCTGCGGTGGGTTCGGGTACTGCGAACGCCTCGACGGTGCTGATCAACGCGCGCCGCGCCTGCGCACCGACGGCAGGCACCAGGACCTGCTCGAGGCAGCGCACGAGGCGATCCCGAGCCGGTATCGATCGGTCGTGGATGACGTCGGCGTCCGGTGTCACCACGTCGTAGATCGTGGCGAGAACGGCCTCGCGCAGTGCGCGCTGGGTGGGGAAGTGATGACGGAGAGAACCCATGCTCACTCCGGCGCGCGCGGCGACCGATCGCACGCTGAGTGTCGACGCCGGGTCCTCACCGATCATCTCGCAGGCAGCGATGAGTATCCGCGCCCGCGTGTCCGGGCCGGGTTCCTCCGGTGTCGGCATCGCGTCCCCTCTGTTCCTCTGCGCTCGTTCCTGCTCGGAGCAGGACCGATCACGCGACCAGCACAATGTGCTAGCACGGTGTGCTAGCGTCGTCGCCATCGTTCGCGACAGTACAGCGTGCTAATGGCACGGCCGGCGGAAGAGGAGCGAATCATGTTCGATCGAGTCAGGCGCCGCCGCGCGGCTCGTCGGGTGCGACCCGGCGACGGGCGAGCACTGCAGCCGTTCCGATGGTGGCAGTTGCTGGGACGTGCGCTGTTTCATCTCCCACCGTCGGGCCCCCATGAGCCGGAATGGTCCGTCGACATCAGGCACTGGCAGGACCAGGCCTCCGGTTCTGTCACGGCCGATCTGTACAGAGACGGTCTGTGCGAAGCACGGTCGGCACTGCCCGCCGCGTTCCCCGTCGAGGACGGCCGCATCGAGGTCGCGATGAGTGGTTTCGGTGTCAAGCGGTGCCATCTCGTCTCCGCTGACGGGAGCGAGCGGCAGCTGAGCCCCGACCCTCGCTCGGCCGAAGGGCGCCGGGCCCGATTCGACAGGCGACACCCCGCGGCGAGTTCGGTCATCGGCGTCGTCTCGATCGCCCTCGTTCTCAGCGGAGTCCTGTCGCTCGCGGTGTATCTCGTCGAGACGGTGTCTCGAATTCCGCCGATCGCCGAGTCGGTCGGTGTCATCGCCGCACCGATCGATCTGCCGACGTGGTCGACGGTCGCCTCCACCGTCGGTGCCGCCGTGGGCAGCACGGAACGCGCTCTGCGACTGCGTTATCACTGGCTCGACGCCGCCGGCAACTGATCGGCCGTCGGCCACCCCTGCTACCGAATGGACATCCCGTGAACCGATACGACACGCGTACTGCTGCGGTGGCCGCGATCAGCCTCGTTCTCGTCGGCTGCTCGACGACCTCCACCGCGTCTCAGCCCGATACTGCAGTGCAGCAACCATATTCCATGCCCGACCTCGAGTGGGCCTCATGTCCCGACGACGTCGGTGACCCAGCGGAGGAACCGTCGCGCCTGCAGTGCGCGTCGGTGCCCGTGCCGATCGACTACGACGACCCCGATGCTGGACAGATCGACGTCATGATCTCTCGGCTGCCCTCCCAGAAGCCGGAGGAACGGCGAGGGGTGCTGTTGCTCAACCCGGGCGGCCCCGGTGGTACGGGGCTCGACCAACCGACGTTCCTGGTGAATCGGGGCATGCCGCAGTCCGTGCTGGACAGTTACGACCTCATCGGCATGGACACCCGTGGGGTGGGCCATTCCAGTCCCATCAGCTGCGGCTTCACCGACGACCTGCACTACTACGGCGCAGTCCCGCCGTACGCGTACGACCAGGCTGCCTTCGACGAGCAGGTTCGTACTGCGAGAGAAGTCGCGCGCCGGTGCGCCGCCGAGGACGACGGCCTGCTGCGCCACGTGAGCACCGCGAACATGGCGCGGGACCTCGACCGCGTCCGAGCTGCTCTCGGCGAGGACACCGCGAGCTTCCTCGGCTACTCCTACGGCTCGGCGCTGGGCGCGGCCTATGCGTCGATGTTCCCCGAGAGCACCGACCGAATCGTGTTGGACAGCAACATCGGTGACACCCATCTCGATCGAGCCGGGATGCGGCGCTATTCCCGAGGAATGGAAGACACCTTCCCGGATCTCGCCCGGTGGATGGCCGAGCGTCACGACCGATACGGTCTCGGTGCGACCGAGGACGAGGTGCGGGCGACGTACTTCGACATCGCCTCCAGGCTCGATGCCACGCCCGTGAACGGGGTCGACGGTCGCTCGTTCCGTCTGGCCACCTTCGTCACGCTGTACAACCCGGCGACGTACGAGACTGCGGCCGATGCGTGGGTCTCGTACCGGGACGGCCTCGCGGCGGGTCAGGGTGGGGACCTTCCGCAGGGGGCTCCAGTACCGTCGGCCGGCGACAACTCGTGGTCCGTCTTCCTGGCGGTCACCTGCAACGACGTCGAGTGGCCGCACGACGTGACCACCTACGAGAGTGCCGTCGCCACCGACAGGGTCGACTACCCGCTGTTCGGCGCAGCGGCGGCGAACATCATGCCGTGCGCGTTCTGGGCCCATGCCCCGACCGAACCCCCGGTCTCCATCGACTCCGACGGACCGACGAACATCCTCATCGCGCAGCATCGACGTGATCCGGTCACGCCCTCGAGCGGCGGTGAACTGCTCGACGAGCACTTCGGAGATCGTTCCCGGCTGCTCACCGTCGACGGCAGTGGGCACGGTGTCTTCGCACTCGGAACCAACCCCTGCGCGCAGGAGGTGGTCACCGACTATCTCGTCGACGGCACCATGCCGGAGAAGGACGCCCAGTGTCCTCGGGCGACGCAGTGTCCTCGGGCGACGCAGTGAGCACCGGCTGACGCCGTGACATCTGTCATGACCGGTCGATGACAGTGTCACCGTATCCGGTGCACGCAGGCACTGGCAGCGGTCGGTCAGCTCGACGACTCTGGTTGTCGATGAACACATTCGACCGGATCGACCGAGGCGCAAGGAGGGCGACATGACGAACCCGCCGCACGACAGCACGCAGGACGCACCGACCACCGATGCCGGCGCGAGGGTGGTGGACAGTCTGGGTGGCACCAGCGGCATGATCCGCACCGCGATACCGGTGATCGTGTTCGTCGTCGCGAACGCCGTCTGGACGCTGCCGGTCGCGATCGGCGCCGCGGTGCTCGTCGCACTGGGACTGACCGTCCATCGCGTCCGAGGTGGTGAGTCGATCGCCGGGGCGAGCGGCGGTCTCGTCGGCGTTCTCGCCGCCGGCGCCGTCGCGGCGATGAGTGGCAGTGCGAGCGGCTACTTCCTTCTCGGCATCTGGACCAGCCTGGTGGCCGGCGTCGTGGTACTCGCATCGGTGTTGATCCGCAGACCGGTGACCGGCCTGCTGTGGAACGCGCTGCACGGCAACCGATATGCATGGCGACGGAACTCCTCGGTGCGCCGCGCCCACGACGTCGCCACTCTCACCTTCGCGGTGCTCTTCGGTGCCCGGTACCTCGTGCAGGACTGGCTGTACGACACCGACGCCACCGGCTGGCTCGCCGTCGCGAGAATCGCGATGGGTGCGCCGTTGTTCGCGGTCGCCGTGGTGGTCACCGTCTGGGCGTTCCGGCGTTCGACCACCCACTTCGTCCGTTGAGAGACACCACTGACAGACAGCTCGACACCCGCCCCACCAGAGGAGAGGACCTCCCATGACCACTGCACCCGATCTGATCGCGATCGACGACCTCTTCGGCCCGCCCGCCGCGGTCGGTGCCCGAATCTCTCCGGAAGGCAACAGAATCGCCTTCCTCGCACCGTGGAGGAACAGGCTCAACGTCTGGGTGCAGGACATCGCCCCGGATCTCTCCGCCGTGGGTGATGCACGATGCGTGAGCGCTGACGAGACCCGCAGCGTCATGAAGTTCGAGTGGACCGACGACCCCCGGTGGCTGCTGTACCTGCAGGACAGTGGAGGCGACGAGAACCACCACGTGTTCCGTGTCGATCTCGACGATCCCTGCAGTCCCGCCGTCGATCTCACGCCGTTCCCCGGCGCTCGTGCTGTCGGACTCCTGCCGGTGCGCGGGAGTACAGGCAGCTACACGGTGATGCTCAACGCGCGGAACCCTGCCGAGTTCGACCTTCACAGGATCGACGTCGCGACCGGTGAGATCACCATGATCGGGCGCAGCGCCGGAACGGACCGATTGCTGATGCTCGCGGATGGCGACATTCTCGTCGAGCAGGAGACGACCGACGACGGCCACCTGCTCCTGTCCCGGGTCACCCCGTCGGGAACACGGACTCCGATCGCGTCGATCGACGCCACGGACTACCCGATCGGGATCACCCCGACCGAGATGACCCCGGACGGTACAGGCTTGTGGATGGGCTCGACCCGCGGGCGCGATCTGACTCACCTCGTGCGCGTCGACCTCGACACCGGCGAGGAGACCGTCGTCGACTCGCACCCGACGTTGGAACTCGACGCAGCCCGCCGCGCTGTCGAACAGACATTGTCGCCCCTGATCTGCGACGCCGAGACCGGCGACCTGCTCGGGGTGCGATACCTGGGCGAGCGTCAGGAGATACGGGTGCTCGACCCGCGCTTCGGAGAGATCCTGCGCGCACTCGAACAGCTCTCGGACGGCGATGTCGGCGCACTGTCCTCGGACCGGAGCGGACTGCGCTGGACCGTCAGCTTCGTGCACGATCGGGATCCCGCTGTCACCTTTCTCTACGACCACACCGCGGGTGCGAGCCGCCAGTTGTTCCGTCCGTACCCGCATCTCGAGCCGACCGCGATGGCGCCGATGGAACCGGTGACCATCGAGGCGCGCGACGGGCGTGCGCTGCCGTCTTTCCTGACGTTGCCTCTCGGCGTCGACCCGACCGCGCTGCCGCTGGTGCTGTTCGTGCACGGCGGCCCCTGGTATCGCGACTCGTGGGGCTTCGATTCCGTCGTGCAGATGCTCGCCAACCGCGGGTATGCCGTGCTGCAGGTCAACTTCCGCGGTTCCACCGGCTACGGGAAGGCTCACACCAACGCCGCGGTGGGGGAATTCGCGGGCGCGATGCACGACGACCTGGTCGACGCGGTGGAGTGGGCCGTACAGCAGGGGTACGCCGATCGTGAGCGCGTCGCGATCATGGGCGGCTCGTACGGCGGGTACGCCGCGTTGGTCGGCGCGACCTTCACCCCCGACGTGTTCACCGCGGCGGTCGATCTGGTCGGCATCTCGGACCTCGCCAACTTCATGAGGACACAACCGTCCTTTCTCCGGGCCAGCCTGGTCAACAACTGGTACCGGTTCGTCGGCGACCCGAGTGACCCGGAGCAGGAAGCGGACATGCTCGCGCGGTCCCCGATCAGCCGTCTCGACGCGTCCATGGCGCCCCTGCTCATCGCGCAGGGAGCCAACGACCCTCGTGTCACCAGAGCCGAGTCCGACAACGTCGTCGCCACCCTCCGCTCGTGTGGGGTCCACGTCGACTACCTCGTCTTCGACGACGAAGGACACGGGTTCGTCAACCCCGAGAACACCATCGCGTTCTACAGCGAGGTCGAGCGGTTCCTCGCCCAGCACCTTGGTGGGCGCGAGCATTCCGCGAGTCCCTCGTCCGTCCACGCACCGAGCGGGTCGCTGTCGTGAGCCGCAGGACGGCAGGAGTCACCGTGGCAGTCACTGCGCTGGTGCTCGCCGGGTGTGCGCAACCGCGGACCGAGCCGGATCTGAGCAGTGTTCACGGCCAGGACGTGGCCTTCGAATCGTGCGACGGGTACGCGGTGACATCGGCCGATGCCACTGCGTTCGCCGCCGACCCGACCTTCGAGTGTGCTCACGTGACCGTGCCGTTGGACTACGACGATCCCGACGGTCGGACGGCGCAGATCGCCCTGCTGAAGGCACCCGCGCGGGGTGAGCGAATCGGGTCACTGCTGCTCAATCCGGGTGGGCCCGGTGGGCCGGGAATGAGCATGGCCGCCGCGGGTGCGACGACCTTGGCGGACAGTCGCGTGACCGAACACTTCGACCTGATCGGCTTCGATCCTCGCGGGGTCGGTGCGTCGACACCGGCGATCGACTGTTTCACCGATGCCGAGAACGACGCCGGCGAGGCGTACACCACGGTGCTGACCGGCTCGAGAACGCTGACGGAGGACGACTCGCGTCGCCTGGTCGAACGCTGCGCCGAGCGCTCGGGCGGCGACGACGTCCTCTCGGCGGTCGGAACTCGAGATGCCGCGCGGGACATGGACATTCTGCGAGAGGTGCTCGGCGACGAGAAACTGAGCTACCTCGGTCAGAGTTACGGAACGAGACTGGGAGCGGTGTACGCCGAGATGTTCCCTCAGAACGTGCGCGCCATGGTCCTGGACGGCGCCATCGACCCCGCTCAGAGCACGGCCGACCGCAGAGTCGACCAGTTCACCGGCTTCCAGCGCTCGTTCGACGAGATGGCCGCGTCCTGTGCGGCGTCTCCGGACTGTCCGCTGGGCCCCGATCCGAGCAGGGCGGTCGAGAGGTTCCAGGACATCGTCAGGCCTCTCGTCGAGAATCCCATCGTCACCGAGAGCGGTCGGCGCCTCGACTTCGACGCTGCATACGGAGCGGTGGTCGCGGGACTCTACGACTCGACGGTGTGGCCTGTCATCATCCGAGGGATAGCCGAGGTCACTGCGGGACAGGGAGACACGTTGCTGAAGATCCTCGACGTGTTCGGCGGCCGCGACGAGGACGGCACCCACCCCAACTTCAGCGAAGCGCTCTACGCCGTCAATTGCATGGACGAGGACCGCAACACACCGGAGGAGGAAGTCGAGCTCAAACGGAGAATTCAGGAGATCGCGCCGTTCACGGACGCGGGACTCGGTCCGGAGGGAGCTCGTGATCCGTGCGAGTTCTGGCCGGCCGAGCCGACACTCGGAATTCCCTACGCACAGGATGTCGAGGGCGTTCCCGACACTCTGACGATCTCGATCACGGGTGATCCGTCCACGCCCTACGAAGGAGGTGTGAACCTCGCGGACACTCTGGGCGGAACGCTGCTCCCCGTGGACGGCGAGCAGCACACCGTCGCGATCTCCGGTGCGAATGCCTGCGTGAACGACATCGTGGCCGACTATCTCGTCGAGCTGGCCACACCCGAGGCAGGGACTCGCTGCACCCTCTGAGCGCTCGCTCAGGCGGTGCGCGCGAGGTGAAGTCGCAAGCGCAGCACGGCGTCTCGCACGCGGGTCTTGACGGTGGCATGAGGTACGCCGAGCCGCTCGGCTGCTTCGCGGCACGACAGGCCCTGGAAGTAGACCAGGTCGACAGCGGTTCTCTGCAGACTGGTCAGTTCGATCAGCGCCTTCGTCAGCAGATCGTTGTCGGCGTTCGTCCACACCGCTTCCCAGACGCCGTCGTGAGCGCGGTCGAAATGCGATGCGGTGTACGCCGTGTCCCGCCTCGCCGACGCCGTGTCGGAGCGCGAACGGTCGATCGCTCGTCGGCGCGCGAGAGTCGCCAACCAGGCGTGAGGTGTCCCTCGGTCGGAGTCGAACGTTCCGGCCGAGGTCCACACCTGGAAGTACGTCTCCTGAGCCGTGTCCTCGGCGCGCGCACGGTCTCCGAGAACTCGCAACGCCGCTGCGAACACCACGGGTCGAGTGACCAGCATCAGTTCGACCATCGCGCGGTCGTCCCCGGAGGCGATCAGGCCGAGCAGGACACCGCATCGGTCGCGAAGGTCTCGGTCCAGCGCAGCGGCCTTCGCCTCGGTCGCTGCACGATCGGACCGATCGACATCGAGAAATGGTGGGCGCGCTCGTCGCGGAGATGCGTACTCCGCCGTGGTCATGGACTGATTCTGCATCATGCGGGCCCCGACGCTCGCATGAACGGACACCGCGTATCTCGCGTCGTGCGCCGTGCGGTCCGTTTCCTGAGCAGCGGGCGACCAGGAGTTCGTGAATCGCGCCAGTCTCGGTGTCAGGAAGTGTTCGAGGGTCGGTAACCCGTGAGAAGCGCCGTGAGATCCGATGTGTCGTTGCTCTCCCGGGTTCCCGTCCGACTCCGACTGATCGGCGTCGGGTGACTCACGGATGGTCGACAGGCCGGGGCAGTGTCCCGTGTCGGATCAACTGGTCGTAGATGCCCTCGAACATCGTCGACATCTCCTGCACCTGAGGGGGAGTGAGGGCATCGAAGAAGACGGACCGCACGAAGTCGATGTGTCGCGGCGAGACATCGGCGAGGGTGTCGTTACCTCTGTCGGACAGTGCAACTCGGGTCACTCGACGGTCGTCGGGGTCGGTCGCCAGGGTCACGAGTCCCCGTGCGCTCAGGCTGCGGAGCTGATGCGAGACCCTGCTGCGCTCGGAGCCGATGCGGGTGGCGAGGTCGGACACCGAGAGCGTGCGCTCGGGATCGCTGACCAGCGCCACCAGTACGTCGTAGTCGGCCAGGGAGATGCCGTGATCGCCGCGCAGCTGGTGATCCATCTCGTAGCGCAGCCGCAGGTGCACCTTCATGTAGGCGTACCAGGCCCGTGTCTCCTCCTCGCCGAGAAAGGCGTAAGGAGACTCGGATGCCACGTCGTACTCGGTCATCGTCCTGTTGTACCCGGCCGACGACGGACGGCCCGCATCGAGGCGGCCACCGACCTCAGGTGAGGATGACGGTGTAGACCTGTGCCAGGAGGCCGTCGCGAACGATGCCGACATCGGCTCCGCGGACGACGGGATCGGAGCCCTCGGGTCCGAGTGCCCACGCCAGGTAGCCGGCGTCCTGCATGAGGTGAACGCTGCCGTCCGCGGTGAACACGAATCCCGGTGCGTCGTCGAGGATCGCCTGCACCTTGGCATCGAGTGCGTCGTGGCCCTGCACCCGAGCCTCGGCATCGGAGAAGACGACGTCCTCGGTGTACGTCCGCGCGATGGCGGCCCGCCTCGCCGCGGGGTCCCGTTCGCCGAAGACCTGCAGGAGGTTGGCGTGCATCAGCTGCTCGATCGACTCTGCCATCGCTGGGCTCCAGTTCCATACAGGTGAAGGTTCACCCAAATTAGGCGCGGCCGGTCTCCACGTCAACCGCGTCGCGAGAGGGTGGCGCCACAATGGAACGGGTCAATGGACCGTCCGTGGGGGATCTGCCATTCATGCCCGAGTCGACCTCCGGTGATGGATCCTGATCGTGGAGATCGAGAGTGTGGTGTGACCTGCCGGGTCACCCTCGCGGTCAGAGCTGAGTCGGGCGATGAACTATGCGGAAATGTCCACCGATCTGTTGCAGGAACGGTACGAGCGGCTGGTGACGGACCGCCGTTCCGCCATTGCCCGCGACGCGCCACCGGACGACGTCGTGTCGGTCTCCAACGAGTGCACCCGGGTGCGCCGCGAGTTGGACCGTCGCGCCCGTCGAGTTCTGTGATCGACGAAACCCGTGGGCTCGATCTTCCGCCCCCTGCGGCGGTGCTGAGAGACGATGGGGGTGTGCTCGACGACGATCGAATTCCCCGTGATCCCCCGACCCCCGACGTCCCGACGCGGTTGCGGCGCGCCGGAGCCGGCGGAGTCGCCACGGTGGAGAAGACCCTCGCCGTGCTCGAGGTGGTGGCCGATCGCGGCGGCGCCACCGCCAAGGAGGTCTCCGAGGTGCTGGGCTTCCCGCTGCCCACGACCTACCGTCTGCTGCAGGTACTCGTCGGTTGCGACTACCTCGTTCATCTCCGAGCGCGACAGCGGTTCGAGCTGGGATACAAGTTGGCTCGTCTCGGTGTCAGCCTGCATCGCCAGGTCGGCGTGCCTGTGCCGGTGCGGCAGCGTATCTCGAAGCTGCACGAGACACTGGGGACGGCAAGCTACTTCGCCGTCTACCGCGGGTCCGACGTTGTGGTGGCGCATGTCGCCGACTGCGCCACCCACCCCCGCATCACGCCGCTGAACTTTGGTTTCCACGAGGCCGGGCACGCGACTGCCTTCGGCAAGATCCTGCTCGCTGCGATGTCCCGCGAGGACGCAGCCGAGTACCTCGACACCCATGGCACCGAACGGCTCACGTCCACGACCATCACCGACCGCGACGAACTGGAACACCACCTCGCCGAGGTGTCCCGTCGTGGGGTGGCATGGGAGCGTGAGGAATTCGTTCCGACGAAAGCGTGCGCTGCAGTGGCTGTCCATGATGCGTCGGGTGCGGTCATGGGAGCCGCGGCCATCAGCACCCCCGATCGGGAAGTGGACCGTCGACGGGCGGCCGAGGTGGAGCACGCGTTGCGGTCCGCGGCGAACGAGATCAGCCGGTGGTTGCGCACCGGCTGACCTCGTCCGCGTCAGGAGAACTGGATGCCACCGTCCACGAGCATCGTCTGACCCGTGACGTAGTCGGAATCCGGAGATGCCATGAAGCTCACGAGCTTCGCCACATCGTCGGGCACCGATACTCGGCCCAGCAGGATCGACTGGGCGTTCTCGGCGAGCGCCTCGCCCTTCTGCTGGCCGTGCTTCGCGGCGAGCTTCTCGTCGATGAGATCCCACATCGCCGTGCCGACGATGCCGGGGCCGTAGGCATTGACGGTGATGCCGTGTTCGGCCCACTCCATGGCCGCGGCCTGGGTGAGACCGCGTACGGCCCACTTCGTCGCCGAGTAGGGGCCGAGAAGTGCGAAGGGTCGGAACGCGACGATCGAGGCCGCGCCGATGATCTTGCCGCCGCCTCCCTGCGCGATGAACTGGTTGGCCGCGGCTCGGTAGGAATTGAAGATGCCTTTGACGTTGACGTCGAAGATTTTGTCGAAGTCGGCGCTGTCGTATTTCAGCAGCTCCTCGACCTGGGCGATTCCGGCATTCGCGACGAAGACGTCGAGGCGCCCGCCTGCGTCCACCGCGGTACGCACCAACGATTCGACCGAGGATTCGTCCACGACGTCGACCGCGGCGCCCGTGGCCACACCGCCGGCACCGACGATCGTCTCGACGGTCTCGTCGACACCGTCCTTCGAACCAGGCAGGTCGGCGACGACGACGTGAAGACCGTCTCGGCCCAGGCGTTCGGCAATGCTCTTACCGATTCCTCGGGCTGCTCCGGTGACGACGGCGACGCGTGGGTTCTGGCTCATGGAGACCTCCGTGACTCGGTGAATGATTCTCATCCAGATCACACCTGCACGGTCTGGGGCGTCCAGGGTCGTTATCGCGGAGTGAGAACGGGGACGTTTGGATGACTCGTCCGCGGGCACGCCGCACTCATGACCGATCCACACGACGAACCCACACTCGACGACGTCCTGGTTCCCACGGAGGACGCGCACCCGGACCGCCGGGCTCACGCCAAGACACCGAGCCATCTCGACGACGACGAGCTCGAGCAGAGAACGCAGCACGAGCGAGACGAAGTGCAGGACTGACGCGGCGCCTCAGCGCCCGAGGAAATGCGGATCGCGCCCGATGAATCCGAGTAGCCTCGTCTGATCGTCGGCGTCGTCGGGTACGGCGACAGCCGGCCCGTACTGGCCGGACGACCGCATGAGCTCCTCGATCGGCCGCATGCCGTCGACCAGTTCGGCGCAGTAGTCGGCGTCGAGTGAGAGGTCCTGCCCGCCGGCCGCGGCGAGGTCCCACGAGTGCATGAAGACGTCGGGTACGTAGAACTGGCCGACCGCCGCGGGAAGTGGCATCTCGCCGATCATCGGATGGTGGAACGGGGTCGCGGCGTCCGGCCCGTCCAGCACTCTCTGCACGGCGTCGCTGTGGACACGCCAGGCATCGACCGGGTCCTGGAGTGGTGAGCGCCCATGATCGAGTTCCAGCCCGGTGGCCGTCGTCAGAAACGCCGGGAACCAGTCGACGAGGTGCGCCACCACATCACGTGCGGTCCAACCGTCCACGGGCGCCGGGGCATCCCAGGCCGACGTGGACTCGACGAGCGTGGTGAAGGTCGCGGCGACGGCGCGGTGACGGTCGGCGGTCTCGCGCGGCGGTGTCATGCGCGCACTGTGCACCGTCGTCGCCCTCACGTCAATCGTGCGCGAGCGAGCCCGAGCCGAGCAGGGTGCCCGTGTCGGCGGGCGCTCGGATCGTTGCGTCACCGGTCTCCCCGCGCACAGGATGCGACCCGAATTCTGTCTGTGCCGCTGCGCTGTTCGACGGTGACGGGTCATTGATATCGAGCCCCGGTGAACTCGAACGGCGGGTGAGTCGACGTCGGCATGAACAACGTGGATACGACGTGGATCAGGCGACGGCGCCGTGCGGTCGTCAGCCGAATTCGGGTGTCGGTCCGAAGTGGGGAAGTCTCGTCGACAGTGGTTGCCGAGCCGTCGACTGTTCCGGGCGACCGTGCGCGATGAGTCCGAGTTCTGCGATGTGAGAGTCGAAAGCATCGCGACCGACCCGGGTCAGCTCGACCCACGTCACCAGTCGCGAGTCGCCGCGGGAGAGTGATGTCGTCTTCTTCGTCGACACGTAGCCCGCGTCCGACAGAGCTCGGAGATGTTTGGACAGAGACGCATCACTGATCTCGAGGGTGTCGCGGATGATGGCGAAATCGATCTCGTCGACTCGGCGTAGAAGCCCGCAGATGCGCAGCCGGACCGGTGCGTGGATGACGGCATCGAATCGTGGTTCGGGGCCGCGATCCTCGGTCACGACCGTGGTCCGGAGTGCGCCCGGCCGGACGGGCGTCGGACGTCGTCTGCGTGCAGATGGCGGCGATACTCGCGGTCGAACAGGCGGCCGCCGAACAGCACGAGCACGAAACACAGCGCCTGTGGCACGAGGACCCACCACGCGGACAGAGATGCCACCAGACCGTAGGAGACGCTCAACGATCCGAGCACGGTCACCAGCAGCCCACCGAGAACACACCACCCGACCACACCCACTCCTGATGGGCGTACCCCCGTCAGGCGGGGATAGAGCACCGTCGTCACGATCGCGGCCGCGACCAGAACAGACGTCGACACCGAACGCACGTGGCCGTCGGGCAGCGACGGTGTACCGACGTACAGGGCGGTCAGTGCCGCGAAGGTTGGATAGAACCATGTCGGCGCCACGAGACGGTCGGCCAGAACGACTCGGTCGGCATGGATCTCACTCAGCAGGGCGCGAGCATCGTCTGGCGACTGATGGCTTTCCATGACGGAAACACTAACACTTTCCGTACCGGAAAGTGTTAGGTTCGACGGGTCGTGCAGTCCACTCGAGGAGGGTCATGAAGAAGCGCCCGATCAGCACTCGCGCCGTCGTCGTCACCGGCGCCCTGACGGCAGTCGTCACGGTGGGTGGCACCGTGAACGCCGGTGCGCAACCGATGTACTTCTCACCGGAGCAGCGCATCCACACTCTCGCCGAGGTTCCCCAGTGCCTCGCCGGAACGGTCGATGTCAGAGTGACCAGCGGCTACACCCCTGACGAGATTCACGCTGACTTCACGACCCATCTGTACAGCCCCGCGTGGGTGGGGCTGGCCGACTACGAGTGCTACGTGACCATGTACGCGGACTGGCACAATCACGACACCGGCGCTCGCGGTACCGCCGGACACCGAGTGGCGAGCTGGCGTTTCCAGGGCCCCAACGTGACCAACCCCTATCTCGACATCGACACGGGTGCAGGACCGGTCACTGTCACGTTCAGGACGAACACCCCGCACACGCCGAGCCCCACTTTCGAGGTGCCGGCCCGATGACGGCGATGCGGACGTTCGTCGTTCCGATCGCTGCACTGTGTGCGTCGGCTCTGATGGGGTGTTCCGGCGGGGATTCCGCGACGGATGCGCCGGCTGCTGGGACCACGGTGGCCACGTCGACGGTGGAGCCGACCACCGCGACACCGGCGGTGGAGTCGACCACCGCGACACCGGCGTCGGAGGAGTCCACTGCCACCCCACCGGAGCAAACTCCGGAAGAAGCGGCCGATCTCGTGCCCGGGGGTGCGCCCTTCCAGCCGTCCGGCAACGAGGCAGGCAACGTCGATCCCGCGGTGTTCCTGACCGAACCCGGGAAGTACAACTTCACGTCGCCGATGGGAAACCTGCACTGCGGTATCTGGGCGTCGGACGGTCCAGAGGGACGAGTGGGATGCCAGGCCGAGGACGGCCGAAACCCAGTCGAGGGTGCGCAGTGTTCGAACGCGGCCAACGACAAGGTGGCAATTCGTGTCACCGGTGCGGGTTCGGGGAGCTTCTGCACGACGCAGGGCATCTACGTCGATCAGAACGCTCTGGTGCTCGACGTCGGCCAGGTGCTCTCTGTCGACGGGGTGGTGTGCAAGTCCGGGCCGGACGACATCATCGCCTGCACCGCACCCACGGGCGGGTTCACGTTCTCCCGCGACATCAACTACACGTACTGACCGACGTCAGGGAACGAGGTTGCCGATCTTGGCGGAGATGGTCGAGGTGAGAACCTTCGCGACGACGAGAGCCAGGCCGGGAACCGGAGCGTCGAATCCGATGGTGTAGTCGAGAGCGGTGCCGCCGTCGGTCGTCGGGGTCAGGCGCTGGGTGCCCCAGTGTCCGCGCAGCGGTGAGCCCTTGGTGATCTTGTACTCGATGAGGGTGTTCGGTTCGGAGACGATCGTCGTCTCGTGGAAGGCGGGCAGCGGGCCGAGCTTCAGTGCGCGCGTGGAGCCGACACCGTTGCGCGAGCTGTCTCCGTCACGAACACGCGTGATCTTCGCTCCGAACAGGGGGCCGAGGTTCTCGTGCTCCGACAGGGCTGCGAACACGACATCCGGTGCGGACGTGAACTTGTGGGTGACGTGGACGCGCGTGGGTGCTGCCATCAGAGGGACTCCTGTTCGATGCGGGACCCGATCATGTCAGCACCGGTGCCGCTGTTCCGAGCCGGGAGGCGCCGACGGTCTCGTAGGGTGACGCGGTGTCCTCGAACGAGATACCTGCGGGTCCCTCCTGGCCGACGCTTCCGTCCCACAGGTCGTGGCTCGACGGCGAATCCGCCCGGTTGCTCGACTTCGGCCGCACTCTCGATCACCCGTCGGGAGGCGCGGCGTGGCTCGACGACACGGGCGAGCCGGACCTGACGCGGCCGGTGTTCACCTGGATCACCGCGCGCATGGTGCACGTGCAGTACCTCGGTGCGCTGCTCGGGCATCCGGGCTCTCGCCGCAGAGCCGACCGACTGTTCGACGGACTCCTGACGGTGCTGCGCGACGACCGACACGACGGCTGGGTCGAGTCGACCGACGACGCGACCAAGTCGGCCTACACGCACGCCTTCGTCGTTCTCGCGGCGTCGACGGCCACCGCGGCGGGTCACCCTCGCGGACCTGCACTGCTCGCCGAGGCACTCGCCGTCGTCGATGCCCGGTTCTGGGACGACCGCAGTGGCATGTGCGTGGACACCTGGAACGCCGACTGGTCGGAACTGGACGACTATCGCGGGATCAACGCGAACATGCACATGGTGGAGGCGATGCTCGCGGCAGTGGACGCCGGCGCCCCCACGGTGTGGCGCGAGCGGGCCGCTCGCATCTGCGACAGCGTCATCGAGTGGTCCGAGGCCAACGACTGGCGCATCCCCGAACACTTCACCACCGAGTGGGAACCGCTGCTGGAGTACAACTCCGACAGTCCGGCCGATCAGTTCAAGCCCTACGGTGCGACGGTCGGTCACGGTTTCGAGTGGTCGCGCCTGATGCTGCAGGTCTCCCTCGTGGCCACCAGCGCGCGCGGCCACGACCACGTGGACGTCGCTCGATCGCTGTATCGGCGCGCCGCTGCCGACGGATGGCAGGAAGGGTCGACGCCCGGCTTCGTCTACACGACCGACTGGACCGGCCGGCCCGTCGTGACCCAGCGATTGCACTGGGTGCTGTGCGAGGCGATCGCCGCCGCCGCGACCCTGCTGCGGTGGACCGGAGAAGGGCAGTACGAGAACGACTATCGCGCGTGGTGGGATCACGCAGCCGACTGCTACGTCGACCGAGCGCGCGGATCGTGGCACCACGAACTCGACGAGCACAACGCCGTGGCGACGAGTGTGTGGGGCGGGAAGCCCGACACCTACCACGCAGCCCAGGCGGTGTGGATCAGTCGGTACCCCACGGGATCGAGCCTCGCGGCGGTGCTCGGTGATTCACAGGCGTCAGTCGGCGACTCCACCTAACTGCCCCACCGCCTCGTCGAGGGTGAGAACGTCCGCGTACTTCGCACGCAGGTCGAGCAGGTTCGACTCGTGCATCCCCGCCTCCCGATCACCACATGCGTCCGCGACCACGAGTGGCCGGAATCCGTGTTGCAGAGCGTCGGTGGCGCTGGCGCGGATGCAGCCACTGGTGGTCAGGCCGCAGATGTAGAGGGTGTCGACACCGCGTGCGGTGAGGGTCGCGGCGAGCGACGTGCCGAAGAAGGCACTCGCGTACTGCTTCGTCACGACGGTCTCGCCCGCTGCGGGCCGCGGGGCCGACGGGAAGTCGCCGAGATCCGAGCCCTCCTCGAACACGCTCAGCGCCGGGATCTTCCGCATGAACAGCCCGCCGTCGGCGCCGCCGGCCTGATAGCTCACGCGAGTGAAGACGACCGGTACCCCGGCGTCGCGGGCTGCCGCGACGAGAGTCGCGGCAGCGGCGACGGCGTCCTCCACGGGAGCGCGCAGGGGCGACCCGTCGACGAGGTACGCCTGCACGACGTCGACCACCAGTACCGCCGCGCTGCGCCCCGGTCCGAGATCGCCGGCGAAACCCGACTCGCGATACGACCCGAGCGTGTCCGTCACGCGCGCACCGCCTTCCGTACGTTGACGGGCGGACGTGGCGCCGGCAGACCGGTCTCCTCCTCGCACCGTTCGAGGATGACCTCGAGGGACGGACCCTTGTCGAACACCTCGATCTCGCCCCGCTCGGCTGCCATGCTCTCGCGTCGGCCCGCGGATGCGTCGGCATCGATGACACCGTCCGCGTCGCAGACGACGCCGTAGCCGGTCAGAGCGCCGTCTGCGCTGACGAGGCCGCGACGCACCTCGAGCGCCACCAGCTCGGGATCGCGCGTCAGCGGGTCGCCCCAGCCGCCGCCACCCCACGTCACGAAGTGCAGCACATCGCCCCGCGACACCTCGACGTCGTGAATCTTGCTGGGGAGGATCTCGGTCTCACCCGACGCGCGGATCAGCCACTTGCGTCCGCGTGCACCGGGTTTGCCGCCGTTCACACCCCACGGATAGGTGAGCCAGCGATCGTCGTGGATCGCGATGGTGCCCGGCTCCTCGAAGTAGTAGGCCACGTCCACGCCGTTGCCGCCGCGATGCAGACCGGCGCCGCCCGTGTCGGTGACCGTCTCCCACCGCTCGATGCGCAGCGGGTAGTACGACTCCAGGTACTCGCAGGGGATGTTGACGAACGACGGCCACAGCGAATGTCCGTCCGGACCGTCACCCATCGGTCGGCCGGGGATGCCACCGAAACCGATGGAGTACAGCTGGAACCACTCACCGTCCCGCGGTCCGCCGTCGTAATGGCCCGAGTACATGAAGTGGGGTGACGACGAGAACCCGGCGGCGTTGAGGATGTCGGGATTGTTCTTGCCCAGGAGCCCACCGAAGAGGTCGAACACCCGCCCGATGCCGTGGTTGCGGCCGTTGAGCGCCGCGGGATAGCGCGGTTTCCAGAACGAGTCCTCGGGAATGGTGACGTCGATCAGCGGATAGAAGCCGTCGTTCCAGAGGATCTGCGGATCCGCCACGGTGATGACGTAGATCCCGAAGAACATCCGGACGAGGTTCTCGTTGATGAAGTAGTTGATCGGACCGACCGCCTGCGGCGCCGCCTTGCTGAAGTCGAGGTGGATCTTCTCGCCGTGCCGGGTCAGTGTGATCGCGAGTTCGTAAGGTCCGTAACCACATCCGTCGTCGCAGATGAAGTCGTTGAACTCGATGGTCTCGCCGTCGACGAAGAGCATCGCGAGCAGTACCTTCATCGCCTGGTAGTTGCGGTCCAGCAGTGCGTCGAGGGCGGACAGGTAGACGTCGACACCGAATCTGTCGCACAACTCGACGATGCGCCGGGACGCCGTCGAACACGCGGCGACGAGGCCGTTGAGATCGGCTCTGTTCCAGTCGGGCTTGCGGACCTGGTTGAGGATGATGTCGAGCGCGGTCTCGTTGAGCTGCCCCTCGCTGTACAGCTTGAAGGGCGGGATGATGACGCCCTCCTCGAAGATGGTGTGCGCGTCGGTGGGCATCGACGACGGGGTCTTTCCGCCGACGTCGGACATGTGGCCGAACATCGACGACCATCCGACGACGCGGCCGCTGTGGAAGATCGGCAGCACGATGAGCCAGTCGTTGGCGTGGCTGATGGCGGCACCGCACGCGTACGGATCGGAGGTGAGGAGGATGTCGCCCTCACCGACGGTGCCGTTGAAATTGTCGAGGAAGTCGGGCACGGACAGACCGAACTGCCCGACGACCATCTTCCCGCTCGGATCGGCGATGAGCGGGAACTCGTCGTGCTGCTCGCGGATACCGGGTGAGAGTGCGGTACGGAAGAGCACCTCGTCCATCTCGTATCGGGCGTTGCGGAGCGCGTTCTCGATGATGTCGAGCGTGATCGGATCCACGGGAACCGTGGTGAAGGGCGTGGTCGAGGTCTCGATGATCGTGGCCATCAGGTCTCCTGAGATGAGTTCCGGGCGAGAGGGGATCAGCGGGGAGCGATGAGAAGGCTGGCGCTGGAATGGACCGTCGCGGCGTGACCGGAGAGGACCAACGTGGTCGAGTCCATCTCGGTGATCACGGCGGGTCCCTCGACGACGTTGCCTGCCAGCAACTTCACCCGGTCGTAGATGCCGGCCTTCGCGTACTCGCCGTCCATCCACACGTCGTTCGTGGACACCAGTGCGGCCGACGGATCCGCACCGCCCTCCTCGAGCGGCTGGAAGGCCACGTCCGGTCGCGGCCCGCTGACCGTGACGCGCAGGTTGATGACCTCGCGTTCGTTCTTCAACAGGAACGAGAAGAGACGCTCGTGCTCGGTGTCGAATGCCGTTCCCAGAGTGGACAGCAGATCGCCGGACTCGAGTGCGCTCGCGTCGAGATCCACGGGGATCTCGAAGCCCTGGCCCTGGTACCGGAGATCCACCTGGTACTTCGCCGTCTGCTGATCCGCGGGCACGCCCTCGGCCGACAGTCGTGCGGCCGCGGACGTCGCGAGTTCCGCCAGGGCGGTGCGCAGCTCGGCGTCGTCGGTGTCGGAGAACGCACGGATCATCGTGCGAGCGCTCTCGTCGCGGACGCAGGTGGTGGCGTCTCCGTAGGCGCAGAGGACGCCGGGCGACGGCGGGACGATGACAGGCCACGCGCCGGTGAGACGCCCGAGTGCGTTGGCGTGCAGCGGACCTGCGCCACCGAACGACACCAGTGCGAAGTCGCGGGGGTCGTAGCCTTGCTGCACGCTCACCAGTCGGAGTGCGCCGAACATGTTCTCATTGACGATGTCGACGATGCCCGACGCCGCTTCCTCGGGACTGCCGAGCCCGATGGCGTCGGCGATGGTCGCCACTGCCGTCCTGCTCGCGTCGACGTCGAGGCTCACCTCACCGCCCGCGAGAGCGGCAGGCAGGTACCCCAGCACGACGTTGGCGTCGGTCACCGTCGGCTCCGTGCCGCCGTTGCCGTAGGCCGCGGGTCCGGGGTCGGCTCCCGCGGATTGCGGACCCACCCGCAGCGCCTTCGTGAGCTCGGGGACATGGGCGATCGACCCGCCGCCGGCACCGACCGTCCGGACGTCCACACTGGTGGCGCGCACAGCGAGGTCGCCGACCTTGGTCTCACGACCGATCCGCGGCTCACCGCCGAGGACCAGTGCGACGTCCGTCGACGTGCCGCCCATGTCGAAGGTCAGGAAGTCGGAGTAGCCGGCCTGCTCGGCGAACCACACCGCGCCGGTGACGCCTCCCGCCGGGCCCGACAGCAGCAGGGACACCGGTGACTCGGCCGCCTTGGCCGACTGCACCAGGCCACCGTCACTGCGCAGGATCGACAGCGGCGCCGTGATGCCCTTCTCCTGCAGCGACCGGTCGAGGTTCCGCACGTAGCGAGAGACCTCCGGCTGCACGTAGCTGTTGGCCACCGTCGTCAGAGTGCGTTCGTACTCGCGCATCTCGGGAAGCACCTGGCTCGAGATGGAGACCGGAATGCCTGGCAGTTCGCTCTCCGCCCAGGCCGCGACCTGCTTCTCGTGCGCGTCGTTCGCATACGAGTTGATCAACGAGATGGTCAGCGCCTCGATGCCCGCACCGGCCAGTCGACGCAGTTGCGCGCGGGCCTGCTCCTCGTCGAGAGGAGTGATCTCCGACCCGTCGGCAGCCAGTCGCCCGACCACCTCGACGGTGTTCTCGAGCGCCGCGAGCGGTTCCGGCTTGGGCCAGATGATCCACCCCGCGAGCCCGCCCGGGACGAAGGAGCGCGCGATCTGCAGCACCTGGCGAAACCCGTCCGTGGTGACGAGCCCGACGCGCGCACCACGTCCCTGCAGGATGGCGTTGGTCGCGACCGTGGTGCCGTGCAGAACCTGCCCGATCTCCGACGGCTCGATCTCGGCCTCCGCGCAGACCTTCGCGATGCCGTTGAGCACACCGATCGACTGGTCCGCAGGGGTGGACGGTGTCTTGGCTCTGAAGGTGGTGCCGGTCGTCTCCTCGAGAAGCAAGACGTCGGTGAAGGTGCCGCCGACGTCGACGCCGAGTCGATAACGCATGGTGTTCTCCCGTGCTGTGAGGGTGAGAGGAGCGAAGGTCAGATGATGCCGCGCTCCGCGAGCGCCGCCCGGTCGGATTCCGTGACTCCGAGGAGTCGTCCGTAGATGTCGGAGTTGTGTTCTCCCAGTTCGGGTCCGGCGTGCCGGACCGAGCCGGGACTGTCGCTGAGCTTCGGTGCGACGTTCGCCATGGGGATCTCGCCGAAGTCCGGGTGCGCCAGACGCACGATGGCCTCGCGCGCGGCGAAGTGCGGATCGTCGAACATGTCCCGCGCTGTGTAGATGCGACCGGCGGGAACGCCCGCCTCGTGCAGGAGGTCGAGCACGGTGTCGGTGTCGAGGGCGGACGTCCAGGCCCCGACGATGTCGTCGAGCTCGGTCATGTTCTTCCCGCGCGCCTCGTGGTCGCGGTAGCGGGCGTCCTCGATCAGGTCGGTCCGGTCCATCGCGGTGACCAATCGGCCGAACACCGAATCCTGGTTGGCCGCGACGAGGATCATCTCGCCGCCCAGGGTGGGATAGACGTTGCTGGGCGCGATGTTCGGCAGCACGGAGCCGGTCCGCTCACGCTGGTACCCGCCGATCTCCCACTCGGGCAGCAGGGATTCCATCATGGCGAGCACCGCTTCGTAGATGGCCGAGTCGACGAGTTGCCCCCGTCCGGTGTTCTCCCGGTGATGCAGCGCGGTGAGGACGCCGATCGTGGCGAACACGGCTGCGAGTGAATCACCGAGGGAGATGCCGGTACGAGACGGCGGCATCTCGGGATTGCCGGTGACGTAGCGGATTCCGCCCATGGCCTCGCCGATGGACCCGAAGCCCGCCCGCGGTGCGTAGGGGCCGTTCTGGCCGTACCCGGTGACCCTGGCCATGATGAGGCGCGGATTGATCTCCCGGAGTGCGTCGAACCCGAGGCCCCAACGCTCCATCGTGCCGGGGCGGAAGTTCTCCACCACGATGTCGGCGTCCGCGATGATCCGGCGGGCGAGGTCCTGACCCTCGGCGCTGCGCAGGTTGCAGGTCACGGACTTCTTGCCGCGCGCGACGACGGGCCACCACAGGGACTTGCCGTGCGGCTTCTCCCGACCCCACTGGCGCATCGGATCGCCGGTGCCGGGCGGCTCGAGTTTGATCACCTCGGCGCCGAAGTCGGCCAGCAACTGTCCGCAGAAGGGGCCGGCGAGAAGCTGACCCATCTCCACGACACGCAGATCGGACAGTGGGCCGGTGGGGGCCTCGCTCATGAGGACTCCTTCGTCTCGTCGGTCGTGAGGGCTTGAAGCAGAACATGTTTGGCGGCGCGGACGTGGGCGCGCATCACCGAGTCCGCCCACGTCTCGTCGCCGGCGCGTAGAGCCGCGACCAGGTCGCGATGGTGGGCGTGACTGCGTGCGAGATCGACGGGGGCATAGCGATGGAAGGTGCGCATCACCAACGGCAGCTGGATCACCGCTCCGAGCATCGAGATGAGGCGGGTGCTGGCCGCGGCAGTGCGCACGATGGCGTGGAACTCGTCGTTGAGCTGCGCCATCAGGTCCAGGCGTTGATCTGCTCCCTCCCCGGCCGCGGTTTCCATGAGGTCGCACAGCTCGGCGAGTCGGTCGACGTCCTTCTCGCCGATACGTGAGGCCGCCCGTGCCGCGGCCATGGCCTCGAGCGTCATCCTCAGGTCGTAGATCTCCTCGAGGTCGTCCGCCGTCCACTGGTACACCCGAGCCCCGCGATGCGGCAGAACCTCGACGAGTCCCTCCATCTCGAGCTGTCGCAGCGCCTCACGCACCGGTGTCCGGCTGGTCTCGGTGAGTTCGGCGATCTCGACCTCTCCGAGACGTGCACCGGGCGCATACGTCCCGGACACGATGCTGTCGCGGATGTGCGCGTAGACGCGGTCGACGGCTCTCGCCATGGATGCGACTCCCTGTGGTCGGTGGTGAATTGTTCACAATGTAGGCCCATGACGATGGCGTGTCCCGGTAATCGTCGTTAAATTCTCGTTTCCGATCCGCTATTGCATACAACGGCGTGTCGGCGCAGGATGGGCCCATGACTGCGGTGCAACTTGTCGAGGTGGGTCCCCGTGACGGACTGCAGAACGAGGACGCTGTCCTCTCCGTCGACGACAAGATCGAACTGATCACGCGCAGCGTCGCCTCGGGTGCCACGCGCATCGAGGCGGTGAGCTTCGTGAACCCGAAGCGGGTGCCGCAGATGGCCGGCGCCGAGGAGGTCATGGCAGGCGTCCCGCGTGACGGCTCCGTCTCGTACATCGGGTTGGTGCTCAATCGACGTGGACTCGACCGCGCGCTGGCGGCCGGCGTCGACGAGGTCAACGTCGTGGTCGTCGCGACGGAGGAGTTCAGCAGGCGCAACCAGGGGTGCTCCGTCGACGAGGCGGTGGCGGCGGCGCACGACATCATCACGGATGCGCGTACGGCGGGGGTGCCGGGCACGGTCACCATCGCCGCATCGTTCGGGTGCCCGTTCAGCGGTGAGGTGGATCCGGTGCGAGTCGGCGAACTCGTCGCACGGATCGCCGAATGCGCACCGGCCGAGATCGCCCTCGCCGACACCATCGGCGTGGGAGTGCCGGCGCAGGTTCGTCGACTGGCGGAGCTCGCCACCCGGAACGCTCCGAACATCCCGCAGCGCTGGCACTTCCACAACACGCGCAACACCGGTTACGCCAACGCGCTGACCGCATTGGAGATGGGGGCGCAGGCCCTCGACGCCAGCATCGGCGGCTTCGGTGGGTGCCCGTTCGCACCCGCCGCCACCGGGAACATCGCGTCCGAGGACCTGATCTACGCGCTCGACCGCTCCGGCGTCGAGACGGGAGTGAGCATGGACGTGCTGGTCGACGCCGCGACCTGGCTCGGCTCGGCGCTGGGCAAGGACGTGCCGGGGTTCCTCGGGCGTGCGGGTGGCTTTCCTCCGCGGTGACCTGCGGGAAAGACGGCCGTGACTCGTGTTCCCGCGGGAGTTTCGTGTTCCCGCGGTAGATGCAACGCCTACGGGAACACGAAAGGCAAGCGGGAAGGCCGGAGGCCGGCCGTTTCTCAGCGGGAAGGCCGGAGGCCGGCCGTTTCTCAGCGGGAAGGCCGGAGGCCGGCCGTTTCTCAGCGGGAAGGCCGAAGGCTCAGACGACCCGGAACCGTTCGAGGACCACGAGAGTCGAGTCGTCGATGGTGAGGCCGGCCAGCGTGTCCGCCATCTCGTCGGATCGCCAGAAGCGTTCGTGCCCGGCACGCCATGCGGCGATGTCGGCGTGACCCTCACCCTCCGCGACGGCATGCGCATCGTCGACGTCGCCGAGAGCGCTGACGCGTACATCGGTGATCTCGATGACGCAGGCAGTGGCGCCGCCGGAGTCGATCACCCTGTGACGCTCGCCCACTCGGGGCAGCGGCTCGTTCTCGTACTCCACCCGCAGTGAGGTGGTCGCCGTCTTGCGGCCTGCGCCTATCGCCGACACGAGGGCATCGCGTAGCGGCCCGGGGAAGGCGAACTCGGCCACGGGGAGAGAGTCGATGTCGGCCATTCCTCGAGTATGGCGCACGCGGGTCGGGGTTCCCGCGGACGTTCCCGGTTGCTGCGGACGCTGCGACACCTACGAGAACCTGTGCGGTCAGCGGGAAGGCCCGAGGCCGGTCGAGGTCAGCGGCTCAGCGAGTACACGAGCGTGTCCGTCCACTCACCCTTGCACCAGCAGTCCTGCAGGCGCAGTTCCTCGTCGCGTAATCCCACGCGCTGGGCCAGACGTGCGGAGGCTGCGTTGCGCGCGTCCATCTCCGCGGTGACGCGCCGGACCCGGTCCAGAGCGAGTACCTCGTCGAGCATTGCCTGCACCGCTTCGGTGGCGTAGCCGTGGCCGGAGACGTCGCGCGCGAAGGTCCACCCGAGTTCGACGGTGTCCTCGGCGACGAACCACGCGGAGACAGTGCCGATCACCCGGCCGTTCAGCTCGACCAGAGCATTCATTGCCCCCGTGTCGAGACTCGTTCGCTCGCAGCGTCTCTGCACTGCGATCCGTGCGTCCTCCGCCGTCCACGGCTCGTGCATGAGGTACCGGCAGACCTCGGGATCGGTGTAGAAGTCGAGCCGGTGCTCGTCGTCGGGGGAATAGGTGCGCAGAGTGAGCCGCGCGGTGACGGCGACGACGGTCACGAGGGCGGCCTCGTCACCGCTGCCAGGACGAGGAGGAGAGCCGCCGCGGCGCCACCGACCAGAAATCCTGTACCGGGAGAACGGGAGTCGACCACCACGCCGATACCCGCGGAGGCGAGAGCAGCGCCCGCGTTCACCGCGGTGTTGATCCAGCTCGACGCCTCGGTGCGCACGTCGGCGGTGGTGAGGTGATCGGACAGCAGGTACCCCGTCACCAGGGCGGGCGCGATGCAGAAGCCCAACAGGAACAGTCCGACGTGCAGCGGCACCGTGGTCGAGACCAGCGACAGCAGGGAGGTGAGGACGGCCATCATCAGGACCGTCGTCAGAAGTCGACGGGTCAGCGAGCCGGCCCAGCTCCGGCGCCCGTACAGCAGTCCACCGCAGACACTTCCGGCTCCGAGCGCCGCGAGAAGCGTTCCGGCCGATCCGATGGCTCCCTGCTTCGCGGCGAAGGCTGTGGCGGCGATCTCCACGGTTCCCAGGACGGCCCCGACCCCTGCCATCGCTGTCAGGACACCGACGAAGCCGGGCCGGCGGAGTGGGCGCGACGAGGGAGTGGTCCCTGTCGTGCGCGGGCCGTGTCCGCGCGAGTGCCGGCTGGTGGTCATGCCGACCGTGCCGACGACGGCGACGCATCCCGTGGCGGCGAGTGCGATCGACGGGGACAGGGCGGTGACGAGGGTGGCGCCGAGGAGGGGACCGATGGTGAACATCGACTCCTCGCTCACGGCATCGAGACTGTAGGCGCGGGTGCGGGTCGGCCCCGGCGGCGTCAGCGAGCTCCAGACGACACGCATCGAGGCACCGAGTGGGGGAGGGAAGAATCCGGTGACCAGACTGCCGAGCACCAGGGACCAGGCCGGGGCATCGACGTACGTCAGAACGGCCAGAGTGCCCAGGGCCGTAGCGAATCCGACGGCCATCGAGACGAGGGCTCGCCGCTGACCGATGCGGTCGACGAGACGTGCCCGATACGGTGACGCCACCACATTGGCGACACCGAACGCACCCGTCGCGGAACCCGCGACCGCGAACGATCCGGTGGCACGCTGCACCGCCAACAGGATGACCAGTCCGACCATCGCGAAGGCCAGGCGGCCGAGCAGTGCGGGGAGGAAAGCGCGTGCGGCACCGGGTAATCGGACGATGCCGAGATAGCCGAGCGGATCCGCGGCGCGGTCGTCAGTGGGAGGAGGGTACGCCACCGGTCACCATGTCGAAGACGGCGTCGAGTTGAGCCCGGCCCTCGTCGACGTCGGGGTGGCGCTCGGCGATCTGGTTCAGCAGGGCGCGCTGGAAGATGCCGTCGATGGTGATGTAGGCGGTGGCCGGCGTGAGAACAGGCGCCGCTCCGACGAGTTCGCAGTACCGGGAGACGACGCGCCAGATCATCTCCTCGCGCCGGGACTCGATCTCGAGGACGTCGGCACGGAAGGAGGAATCGAACAGGCTCTGATTGCGCAGGTCGTACCAAAGGCGGTGGATCGCCGCGTCGGCGAGCAGAGTGCCGAAGAAGGTCTCGGTGAACGAGCGTCGCAGCTGCTCCGCGGACTCGGCCCCGGCGACGACGTCGTCGTACCGCGTCACACAGATCTCCTCGTACTGCCGCACGGCATGCGCGATGAGATCGAGCTTGTTGGAGAAGTAGTAGTGCAGGACGCCGTGCGAGTACTCGGAGTTCTGAGCGATCTCGCGGAGGCTGGTGCGGGCGTAACCGAGTTCCGCCAACGTCGCGAGAGTCGCCAGTGCGAGCTCGCTGCGACGCGCCTCGAACTTGTCTCGAGAGCGCTCCTCGACGCGAAGTCGGGGGTCGGTGGTCTGGGTCACCCGGAAAGCATACCGCCGCATCGACGAACTCTTGACAGTCGTCAAGAGTTTTCTTGACGACTGTCAAGACTTGTCCCTAGTGTTGCCTGCATCACATCGAACAGCGGATGTGATTCCACGCGAAGAACGCTTCGAACAAGGAGAGCGGACATGACGAGTTACGACCTGACCGGACGAACGGCACTGGTCACAGGCGGTGCGCAGGGCCTCGGCGCGGGAATGGCGCAGGCTCTCGCGGCGGCAGGAGCGTCCGTCGCCATCGCCGACATCAATGCCGCGGGTGGTCAGGAGACGGTCGAGGCGCTGCGGGCCACAGGAGCGAAAGCGGAGTTCGTCCAGCTCGACGTCACGGACGACGCGGCCTGGGAGGCGGCGGTCGAGTCGACCATCGGCGCACTGGGCGGCCTCGACATCGTCGTCAACAACGCGGGTATCGAGGTCACCAGTCTCATCGCCGATCTCGACGCCGAGGCGGCGTCCGCGATGCTGCAGGTCAACGTCATCGGCACCGCACTCGGCGTGAAGCACGCATTCCGCGCGATGCGCCCCGGTGGCAAGGCCGGTAAGGGCGGATCGGTGGTCAACATCGCCTCGGTCGCCGCCACCATCGCGTTCCCCGGAATCAGCCTCTACTCCGCCACGAAATCGGGCATCGACCGACTGACCCGGGTCGCGGCCGCCGAATCGGGAAAGCTCGGCTACGGCGTGCGCGTCAACTGCATCTATCCGGCACTGACCCCGACCGCGATGGGCAACAAGCTCGCGGTCGACACCGCGGAACTCGGCCTGTTCCCGTCCGTCGAGGCGGCAGTGCAGACCGTCGTGGAACTGACGCCCCTCGGTCGACTCGGCCAGGTCGACGACATGGCGGACGCCGTGGTGTTCCTGTCGTCCGACGCCGCGAAGTTCATCACCGGCGCGGGGCTCCCCGTCGACGGCGGCATGGGCATGTGACCTGCCGCCCCACCAGCACGGCTCTCGACCACCCCACTTCGAACCAGGAGATCAACCATGCCCACTGACAAGCGCGTCGTCGTCTACGGAGCGTCCGGCTACACGGGCCGCCTCATCTGTGAGTACCTGCGCGAGTACAACATTCCCTTCCTGGCCGCCGGCCGCGATCACGCCCGCCTGAAGGATGCCGTGAGTGCCGTGCCGGGTATCGACACCGTCGAGCACGAGATCGTCGAGGTCGAGCACACCGTGGAGGCGCTGACCGAGGCCTTCCGCGGCGCGACCGTGGTCCTCAACACCGTGGGACCGTTCGCCCGCTACGGCCACGAGGTGGCGCAGGCCTGCCTGGCCATCGGTGCGCACTACACCGACACCAACGGCGAGCAGAACTGGATGATCGACGCCGAGGCGCAGTACAGCGCCGACTTCGCCTCGCAGGGACTGGTTCTCACGCCGGGCCTCGCGCAGATGTACTCCATCGGTGAGATCGCCGCGAACATCTGCTTGGAGAACCCGGGTCTGAACAGCCTCGACATCCAGGTGTTCTGGAAGGGGCACCCCACCGTCGCCTCGACCAACACCATCCTCACCAACGCCGCGTTCTCCAAGGCGTACTACCTGGAGGAGAACGAGTACGTCGAGTGGCCCGCCGACGCCGGGCTCTACACCGTGAGCGTTCCCGGTCAGCACGATCTCGGCCTGGCGTTGCCGTGGGGCGGCACGTCGCACCCGGTCTGGTTCAAGAACGACCCGCGGGTCACCACCGCGAAGGCTCTCGGCGGTGTCTTCAATCCACCTCTGATGAAGGCGGTTCCGCTGTTGGTGGCCGCCGCCCTCGAACAGATGGAGGGCAAGTCCGACGAGGAGAAGTACCGCATCATCGACGAGCAGTCGTCCGCGATCCGCAGCGAGATGCCGCCCCGAGAGAATCCGCGCCTGAACACCTCGCTGGACTCGGTGTACGCATCGGGTCCGCTGGGCCGCGCACACTGCGTCATCCACGGCAACTGCAACTACAAGCAGACCGCGCTGCTCAACGCACACGGGGCTGCCGCACTTCTGCAGGGAGCTCCGCGCAAGGTCGGATTCGCCTCCAGCTGTGAGGCGTTCGGTCATCGCGAGTTGCTCGGCACGCTGCGGGCGTTCGGTCTGGTCCTGGACCCGATCGTCTCCGTGCACCGCTGAGATGCGACTCTCCGACTACCTGGACAAGGGCGTCTCGCTCGGCCGTGGGGCACCGTGCCTCACGGCCGGGGGTGACACCTCCACCTACGGTGAGGTGTACGACCGGTCGGTCGAGATCGCCGCGGCGCTGCAACACGACGGTGTCGAGGCCGGCGATCGCGTCGCCGTCCTGTCCGGTAACGACCCGCTGGCGCTGACGTGCGTGTTCGGCATCTCGCGCGCCGGCGCGGTGTGGTGCCCGGTGAATCCGCGGAACGAGGCCGACGAGAACCGCCAGCTGTTCGATCTCTTCGGATGCCGAAATCTGTTCTTCCAGAGCCGATTCACCGATCTGGTCGACCGGATCCGAGGCGATCTGCCGCACCTCGTGCGACTGGTCTGCCTCGACGGTGACACGGAGTGGTCGATCCCGTTCGAGTCGTGGCTCGCCGAACACCGCGGCGAGCTCGACGCGGACAGGCGGCCGCCGCGCGGGCTCGCGATGCTGGCGGGAACGGGCGGCACCACGGGAAAGCCGAAAGGGGTGCGGCTGACCGAGGACAACATGATGACCTCGACGGCGCTCGCGCTGATGAGCTATCCCTTCGGTGTGCGTCCGCGGTATCTCGCGCTGGCGCCGCTCACACACTCCGCCGGTGTGCTGACGTTCCCGATCCTGAGTCTCGGCGGCGAGGTGGTCATCATGGCGGCCCCCGACATCGGGGAGTTCCTGGCGCTGGTCGAACGGCACCGCATCACCCATGCGTTCCTGCCTCCGACGGTGATCTACGGCGTGCTCGACCACCCGGAGCTGGATCATCGGGACCTGTCGTCTCTCCGCTGCCTCTGGTACGGGGCGGCGCCGATGTCGCCGACGCGGCTCGAGGAAGCGCTCACGCGCATCGGGCCGGTGCTGGGGCAGCTGTTCGGACAGACCGAGGCGCCCAACATGATCGCCACCCTGGCGCCGGCGGACCACTTTCGTCCGGACGGCACGGTGGCGACGGAACGGCTCACCTCGGCCGGTCGTCCGACACCCTTGACCACGGTCGCGATCATGACCGAGAAGGGCGACCTCGTCGGCACCGGTGAGCGTGGCGAGATCGTCGTGCGCGGTCCCCTGGTCATGGACGGCTATCACGACAATCCGGCGGCGACGGCAGAGGTGGGCGCTCACGGTTGGCACCACACGGGCGACATCGGATACCTCGACGACGAGGGCTTCCTCTACGTCGTGGACCGCGCGAAGGACATGATCATCACGGGCGGCTTCAACGTCTACTCGGCCGAAGTCGAGCAGGCTCTGCTCGCTCACCCTGCAGTGAAGGAGTCGGCCGTGGTGGGTCTCCCCGACGAGAAATGGGGCGAACGGGTCGTGGCGGCTGTCGAGCTGCGCGCCGGGCAGGAGGTGGATCCCGCCGCACTGATCGCCTTCGTCAAAGAACGCATCGGCAGCGTGAAGGCGCCGAAGAACATCGAGGTCTGGGATCTTCTGCCCCGGTCGAAGGTCGGAAAGATCCTGAAGAACGAGGTCAGGTACACCATGACGATGTAGTGCGTGGGTCGCTCGACCTCTGTACACGGCGAATGGCCGGGTCTACCGTGAACGGACCGAACGGTACGTCCAGCCAGGAGGTCCACCATGTCTCGTCGTCTCACCCGCACACTCGTCGGAGCCACAGCCACAGCCGCCGGCGCCGGAGCAGTCGCCATCGCCCTGTCGGGTTCTGCAACGGCGTCGGCGGCACCCGCTCAGGGCCCTATCTACTGGCAATCGTTCGGCGTGCTCGTCATTCCTGCGAGTGAGAACTGCCAGAACACGGCGGCACGGTATCGCGAACGGGGCGACATCATCCTCGTCGACTGCGCCATCAATCTCGCGTACCCCGGCTATCAGCTCGTCGGAATCCGCACGGATCTCTTCGGGAGCTGATCGTCGGCGAACTCGACCGACGAATTCCCGCGGTCGATTCGTGTTGCCGCGGGCACTGCAACCGGCGCGGTACGACGTAACTCCCGCGGGAAGCGGCACGCAGCTCGACCTCTGTACACGGCGGGAGACCGGGTCTACCGTAAACGGACCGAACGGTACGTCCAACCAGGAGGTCCACCATGTCTCGTCGAATCACCCGTTCACTCGTCGGTGCCACCGTGGCAGGCGCCGGAGCCGCTGCCATTGCCCTGTCGGGCGGGGCGACGGCGTCTGCAGCACCATCGATCGGCCCGCTCTATTTCCAGACCTTCGGTGAGTTCTACTTCCCGCCTGCGAAGAATTGCCAGGAGACGGCGGCGGAGTACCGCGAACGAGGCGACATCATCCTCGTGAACTGTGCGCCCGGCCTCGCCTTCGGCACGTACCAGCTCGTCGGTATCCGAGCAGGCTTCGGTAGCTGACCCCGAGCCCACCGGCGCAGTCGCTACGGTGGGCGGATGCCATTGTCGCCGCGGGTACCGGACCTCGGAGCCCTCGATGTGATGGTGTCCGTCGCCCGGTTGGGCAGCATGACGGCAGCGGGCCGCGAACACGGGTTGAGTCAGCAGGCGGTCAGCGCGCGAGTGCGTGCTGCGGAACGGGACATCGGTGTCCGCATCTTCGATCGCGGGACGAGCGGTGTCGCCCTGACCCCCGAGGGCGTCGCGGTCATGGAGTGGGCGGGCGGCATCCTCGACTCGGCCGAGAAGTTCGCGACAGGAGTGACATCGCTTCTGCGCGAGGGCAATGCGACGCTCACCATCGCCGCGAGTATGACCGTCGCCGAGCACCTCGTGCCGGCGTGGATGCTGTCGATGCGCAGACAGTCGCCCGACGTCCAGGTGCAGATGCGACTGATGAACTCGGCGGAGGTCGCCGAGCAGGTGCTGGACGGGCGCGCGGACATCGGCTTCGTCGAAGGGCCCGACGTGCCGGCCGGGCTCGGGGTCGCCGTCGTCGCGCACGACGAGTTGATCATCGTCACGGGACCGTCCCACCCGTGGGCGACCAGACGTGCGGCGTCGATGGAGCTGCTGCAGACGACGGCTCTGGTGCAACGGGAGCCGGGGTCGGGAACCCGCACCACGTACGAGAGCGCCGTCCGCCCGACGGTTCCGCCGCTCATCGAGCTCAACTCCGTCACCGCTGTCAAGTCTGCTGCCATATCGGCGAATGCGCCGGCGGTGGTGTCGTCCCTCGCGGTGGAGGGGGAGCTGCGGAGTGGCGCGTTGGTGCGCATCGACGTTCCCGGTGTTTCGATGACGCGTGAGCTGCGCGCGGTCTGGAGCCTGTCTGCAGCACTGCGCGGTCCACGTCGCGACTTCCTCGACATTGCCCGGCAGTAGCCACAAACAGCGTTTGTGGGGTGACAAGAGCACGACCACTACTGATCGTCGCCGTCCCGGCGCACTGTGAAGGCATGACGACCTTCCGGACCGCGACATCGCACGGGCTGCTCCGCGATCTCGACTCGCCCGGCAGCGTGATCGAGCACATCACGCCGAACTGGTTCGCATCGGTGATGGGGACCGGAATCGTCGCCACTGCCGCAGCAACGCTGCCCGTGCAGAATGTCGTGCTCCACATGGCAGCCGTCGTCATGTGGCTGCTCGCCTCGACTGTCCTCGTCGTCGTGTCGACCCTGTTCGCCGCGCACTGGCTCGCGCACCGCCGCGTCGCGCAGGCCCACGCGGCCCACCCGGTCATGATGCAGTTCTACGGCGCGCCGCCCATGGCCCTGCTCACCGTCGGTGCCGGCACGAGCCTCCTCGGCGTGGACATCATCGGGCAGAGCCTGGCCACCTCGATCTTCGTCGTCCTCTGGACGGTGGGTACCGCGCTGGGGCTCGCGACCAGTGTCGTCGTCCCGTACGTGATGATCACCCGCGGCCGCAGTGCCGACACGGTCGCGCTCCCGGCATGGCTGATGCCCGTGGTGCCGCCGATGGTCTCGGCATCCACCGGTGCACTTCTCCTCCCGCACATCGCCGACGGGCAGTGGCGGCTCGCGATGCTCGTCGGCTGCTACGCGCTGTTCGGATTGGCACTCGTGACCGGGCTGATGGTGACGACCGCGGTTCTCGGTCGACTGCTGCACGGCGCCGTCCTCCCGGTCCAGGCTGCACCGACTATATGGATCACTCTCGGCGTCATCGGCCAGTCCGTCACCGCGGCCAACCTCCTGGGTGCCGATGCGGCGATGGTGTTCACCGGTGACCGGAGCGAGGTGGCGGTGGTCCTGCGTGCGGCGGGAATCCTCTTCGGAATGGTGATGGGCGGCTTCGGAGCGATGATGTTCGCCCTGGCCACGGCGCTGACCGTGCACGCGGCGCGCCGAGGACTGCGCTTCTCGTTGGCATGGTGGTCGTTCACCTTCCCGGTCGGAACATGCGTCACCGGCGCGGCGGCGTTGGGGCGCGCGCTGGAGTCGTCCGTCGTCGAGGCACTGGCGGTCGTGCTGTTCGCCGTGCTGGTGACGGCGTGGACGACGGTGGCGACGAGGACGGTGCGCGAGGCGTATCGCGGCCGGGTGTTTCTTCCGGCGTGAGAGTCGCACGACGGCGAAGTGGGCACACTGGAGGCATGGAGATCACCGGCCACCTCACGCCCGACGAGTTCTGGACCCAGCAACGCGCGATCGAGGATCAGATCCGCGCCGAGTCGACCACCTTCCCGACCTACACGGTGAACGGGTGGAACGGGGTGCGGGTGATGGGCCCGTGGTCGCGGGAGAACGACGTACTGACCAGCGTGACACTGCGGCACGGTGAGGTCGACTGGGACGGCGACGACATCGACGGTCCCTTCGTCGAGGTCACCACCACCACGAAGGACGCGCACCGCACGGCGCTGAAGGCGATGCTGTCGGCGATCGGTCTGACGCCGATGTCGCCCGAGTACAAGCGGCGACGTGAGGCCATCGCGGCGACGGAGGCGCGTCGCGTCGTCGTGCCGGTAAACGGCGCGGACACCGACTTCGAGATGCACGGCGGGCAGGAACGGTGGTGGGCGTCGGCGACGGTGGGCGACCACGGTGTGGTGGTCGAGGCGCGGCACCACCCTGTCGAGGCGGTGGCGCTGACGTCGGAGACCGACATGGAGCCCTATCTCGACGGCCTCCGCGCCGCGATCCGTACGAGTCGGGGCGAGTGATGGCACTGCCCTCGCACGGCCGATTCCCGTACTCGCCCATCACGTCCCGTCCGTCGTTCTCGTGGCCGGGCGGCGCGTCCCTCGCGGTGTACGTCGCCGTCAACTGCGAGCACTTCCCGTACGACGACGGAGCTCCCGGGCTGGGATGGACGCCGGGAATGGACCAGCCGAACACCTACAACTGGGGTTGGCGCGAGTACGGCAACAGGGCGGGTGGCTTCGCGTTGGCCGACACGTTGCGCGACAGCGGAATTCGTCCGACTCTGCTCGTCAACGCCGAGATCTACGAGCACGCTCCCGATCTGGTGGCGGCGTATCGCGCACTCGGCGCGGACGTCGTCGCCCACGGCCGCACCAACGCCGAGCAGCCGAACCAGCAGGACGAGGACGCGGAACGTCGCACCATCGAGGCGGTACGACGGGCGATCGAGTCACACGAGGGTTCGCCGCCTCGGGGTTGGATGAGCCCCGGCGCGAACCCGAGCCGGGTGACGGAGGACCTGTTGGCGGAGCAGGGATTCGAGTACACGCTCGACTGGCCGATCGACGACCAGCCGGTGTGGATGGCCACGCGCGGTGGACCTCTACTGAGTGTTCCGTACCCGCACGAGGTCAACGACCTTCCGGTGTTCGTCCATCACCACGGGTCCGCGGAGGATTTCGAGCACATCGTCGTCGACTCGTTCGACGAGCTGAAGGAGCAGTCGCGGCGCGCACCGCGCGTGTTGGCCATCTCCACCCACACGTTCCTCACCGGGCAACCGCACCGGCTCAGACGCTTTCGTCGCGCGCTGGATCACCTGACGTCGCACGCCGACGGTGTCTGGTTCACCACCGCCGGCGACATCGCCGAGCACTATCGGACGGTCACTCCGCCGCCTGCGTGACGTAGTCGTGCAGCTGCGCCTCGGTGAGGTTCGCCTCGGTGAGTGCCGCGAGGGCCTCCGGATCGAGGTTCTCGGCACTGCCGTCCGCGAAGCGCCGTGCACCCTCGGCCGTGACACCGCGTGCTCGCAACTGGGCGAACACCTCGTCGGTACTCACACGCCCGCCGGGAGTGCCCGTGCCGCGACTCCCGCTCCCATGTTGTACCCGAGATGACCGCCGAGAGCGCCGCCCAGACCGGCGACGGCGAATCCGGCGAGTGCGAGCGCCTTCGACGTGGTGTCCGGCGGCGACGACGCGTCCGCTGCCTTCGCGCGCCGGCGATACGACGCCGTGAACAGAGCCAGGGCTACGGCGTTGGTGCTCGCGTGGATCAGACCCACTCGTCGCTGTTCCGCGTTGAGCGTCGACCACGTCGCCCACCCCGTCACCAGTGCGGTGGGGGCGGTCACCAGTCCGGCACCGATGAGGCGCCGCGCTGCCGCGGAGTCTCCACCGGTGACATCGAGAAAGACTGCGCTGGTCCACAATCCGACCGAGGAGTAGGCCATGATGGGATGCATCGGGTGGCCGACGAAGGTCCCACGGAGGAGGCCGTCGACCTTCGTCCCCTCGAGAGCGGATCGGAGCTTCCCGGCGACGGGGTCGCTGACCGGATCGAGGAACGTCGCCTTCTCGAGCGGGTGGAACAGCGGTGTGAGATTCATACCGTGTCGGATACCCGCAGCGGTCGAGGGTAACCGCGACGCACGGTGCGCTCGAGAATGCCGAGGGTCACGCGCAGGGACGATCCGGACACCACGGGGAATATGTCACGCTCCCGCCAGTCGGGATGGATGTCGGACCAGTCGTAGTAGGACGTGACGAGGGTGCCCTCCGTGCCGTCCTCGAAGGAGTGCGGCGCGAGCCGGTACCCGTAGCGGTGGCCGATGGGCGGTCGGACCGTGCCGACGATCGTCCACGAGATGTCCCGATCGCGCTCGAAGGTCGCGATGGTGACCTCGACGTCGTAGGTACCCATCGGGAGGTCGCCGAGTGCCTCGCGATCCATGTGCACGACGAAGGTGTCTCCCGCGGACGTCACGGGTGCGCCGTCCGCGCTCATCAACATGCCCGAGCCGTCGATGGCGACGTGGCCGTCGGGATCGCAGAGCACGTCGAAGATGTCCGCCGCGGGCAACGGCATCACGCGCTGAAACTCGAGTCGTTCGTCGGTCATGGGTCCAGTCTGCACTTGTGCAGGAAGCGGGTGCGCAGGTCGTCATTGAAGACGGAGCGCGACGGGCACAGACTCGTGACCATGACGGACCTCACAGGACGATCGGCTCTCATCACCGGTGGTGCCAGCGGAATCGGGGCCGCGATCGCCCGCGCCCTCGCGGCGAACGGCGCCCGGGTCACCGTCGCCGACCTCGACGGTGACGCCGCCACGGCGCTGGCACACGAGATCGGGGGAGACGCGTGGCAGGTGGATCTCTCCGACGTCGACGCGCTCGCGGACCTCACCCTCGATACCGACATCCTGGTGAACAACGCGGGAATCCAGCACGTGTCGCCGATCGAGGACTTCGACCCGGTGATGTTCCGCCGCATCCTGACACTCATGGTGGAGGCACCGTTCCTGCTGGTGCGTGCCGCTCTGCCGCACATGTACGAGTCCGGGTACGGACGCATCGTCAACATGTCGTCCGTGCACGGCATCCGGGCATCGGCCAACAAGTCGGCGTACGTCACGGCGAAGCACGCGCTGGAGGGACTGTCGAAGGTCACCGCTCTCGAAGGCGCCGAGCGGGGCGTCCGCAGCAACTGCGTCAACCCCGGCTACGTGCGAACACCCCTCGTGGAGAAGCAGATCGCCGATCAGGCGCGCGTCCACGGCATCGACGAGTCCGAGGTGCTCGAGAAGGTGCTGCTGACCGAGAGTGCGATCAAGCGGATGGTGGAGCCGGAGGAGGTGGCCGCACTGGTGTCCTTCCTCGTCGGAGACGAGGCATCGATGATCACCGGCGCGTCGTACACGATGGACGGCGGCTGGAGCGCGAGCTGATCACTCGCCGCGCGAGACGCTCTCCACGAAGTCGCGGGCGATGTCACGGAGCTTGCGGTTGGCACGCTGTGACTCCGCGGACAGCATGCCGAACGCGGTGTCGCTGTCGACGCCGTGCAGCGCCATGAGAATGCCCTTGGCCTGCTCGATGGGGGCGCGGTGCTCGAGTGCGTCCTGCAGGCCCGACGCGACCTCGCGGGCCGACCGCACGCGCGCGTAGTCGCCGATCGCCGTGGACACGGTGGACGTCAGCAGCTCGAGGATCGACTCGTCGATCGACCCGAACGCGTCGGGGGCGGTGCCGTACAGGTTGAACGATCCGAGCTTCATGTCGGCGGTGTGCAGGGGCGCGGCGAGGAACGAGCGCACGCCCTCCTCGCGGGCAGCGTGTACGAACTCCGGCCAGCGCTGCTGCGCCGCATCGACGTCGACGCGCACGATCTCCCCGGTCCGGGCGGCCTCGAGGCACGGACCCTCACCGATCTCGTACTGATGGCGGTCGACCTCGAGCGTGCGGTCGTCGGTGTGCACGGCCGTGTACGTCAGGCCGCCGAACAGGATGCTCACACCGACGCTGGACGCACCGTCGACGGCCTCGTGTGCGATCTCCGCGGTGCGCTTCAGCAGCACCGCCAGATGGTCGTCGTCGCGGACGCTGCCGCCGACCACGCTCAGCATGGCCGCGAGTCGACGGGGAGCGACCGACCCGGTGGCCACTTCGGTGACCAACTCCGCCGCACGCGACGTCGACTCGTCCGCCTCCGCGCGCTCCGAGTCCGCTGTCGCCGCCACGGCGCTGTCCCTGCTCTCCACGGTTGAGAATCATCGCACGACGCGGGGACACCAGCAGCGACTCCGGTTGAGTTCGGTGGCCAGCGGGTATCGCAAGCATCAGGTACTCGTGTTGTCCGGACATCACGAAGTGCCAGAGCCGTCGAGTGAAGAAGCCCGCCGATGTCTCGGAGACCCCCACTGTGTGCCTGCGCACCGGTGGGGTTCTTCGTGTCGTGGGCTCAACCGCGGCGTGCGTGCTCCGCGATCACGGCGGCATTGAGCGCGGCCGCGGCGCTGACGATCGCGGCGGCGTCGTCCGGGTCGCACTCGCCGTCGGCGACGCGCGCGACGGCATCCTGCATGCGTACGCACAGTGTGGCGACGGAATCGTCGTCTGTCGGCTCGTCCGCCACGGCGCTCGTACCCGCCGATTCGTCGTCGGCCGGCTCGGTCCGACGGACGTCCTCGATCACGTCGTCCCGCCCGGCGTCCGCGAGTCGCTCGAACTCCTCGGCCGGTGTCTCGGGACGGTAGTTGCGAGGGCTGCCGTTCACCACGGTGCGCGTGCCCGGCGACAGCGCCACGAAATTGACCCGAGTCCCGCCGGGATTTCCGCTGACCCGGAAGACCCGATCCGGGCGTGTGACACTGCGCACGATCATGCCGTCCGCGATGGCGTGCGGATTGCGTGGAGCCACATCGAACCTCGATTCACTGGTTGTGGGCCATCATGGTCGTATGACTTCCGTGATGGAGCGCCTGCTGGACATCGCACCGATCTGGGTGTTCCTCATCGTCTTCCTGCTGGTGTTCCTCGAGGACGCGATCTTCGTCGGTTTCGTGATCCCGGGAGAGACGGCCGCGGTCATCGGCGGTGTCGCGGCGAGTCAGGACCACGTGAGTGTCGTGGCGATGGCGGCGGTCGTGGTCGTCGCGGCCGTGGTGGGTGACTCGGTGGGCTTCGAGATCGGCAAGCACTTCGGCCCACGACTGTTGGCCATGAAGATTCTGGACAAGCGTCGCGACAAGCTGGACAAGGCGCGGGACCTGTTGGCGCGCAAGGGCGGGACGGCCGTCTTCCTCGGCCGGTTCGTCGCCTTCTTCCGAGCGGTGATGCCGGCGTTGGCCGGGATGTCGCGCATGCCGTACCCGAAGTTCCTCGCGTACAACGCACTCGGTGGGCTCGTCTGGGGGACGGGGTTCGTGGTGCTCGGATTCGTCGCCGGCAACTCGTACGAACAGGTCGCGAAGACGGTGGGACGGGACGCGGCGATCATCGTGGTCGCGGTGGTGGTGATCGCGCTGATCGTGTGGCGCGTCCGGGCTCATCGCTCCGAGAAGGGCGCGGCGCGGGCCTACGATCCCAGCGCGAGCACCGACAGCAGCTCGTAGGCCACGTGTGACGCGGCGATTCCGGTGATCTCCGCGTGGTCGTACGCGGGCGCGACCTCGACGATGTCCGCACCGACGATGTTCGCTCCCACCAGCCCGCGCAGGGTGTTCAGCAGTTCCCGCGACGTCATGCCGCCCGCCTCGGGTGTGCCGGTGCCCGGGGCGTGGGCCGGGTCGAGGACGTCGATGTCCACGGAGACGTAGACCGGGCCCGTGTCGAGACGGCGGCGCATCCGCTCGACGATCGAGGCCACCCCGTCCGTCTCGTAGTCGTCGGACCGGATGATCTGAAACCCCAGGACGGCGTCGTCCTCGAGGTCCTTCTTGCCGTACAGCGGACCGCGGATCCCGATGTGCTGCGACCGCTCGAGGTCGATCAGCCCCTCCTCGCTGGCCCGTCGGAACGGTGTCCCGTGCGTGAAGGGTGCACCGAAGTACGTGTCCCACGTGTCGAGGTGGGCGTCGAAGTGCAACACGGCGATCGGCCCGTGGTCGCGGTGCAGCGCGCGCAGGATCGGCAGCGCGATGGTGTGGTCGCCACCGAGAGTGAGGACCGTGCTGCCGTCCTTGCGCAGATCGGTGATCGCGTGCTCGACGGTCGTCAGTGCCTCGGCGATGTCGAACGGATTGACCGCGATGTCGCCGGCATCGGCCACCTGGCGGTGCGCGAACGGCGACACGTCCAGCGCGGGGTTGTACGGCCGGAGCAGTTTGGACGACGCGCGGATGTGGCCGGGACCGAAGCGCGCGCCCGGCCGGTAGCTCACGCCCGAGTCGAAGGGCACTCCGACGATGCTCACGTCGGCCCGGGAGACCTCGTCGAGTCGCGGCAGCCGCGCGAAGGTCGACGGTTCCATGTACCGCGGGTATCGCGAGCCGTCCAGAGGTCCCCTGATGTCGGTCATGAGCAGTGATGTTTCCTCACTTCAGGCGGTTGGTCAACACTTGTTTCCTGACGCGGAGCAGGGCATGATCGCGGCGTGTCCACCATCGGAAACCGGCTGCGGGAGGCCCGGGCCGCCCGTCGTCTCACTCTCGACGCGCTCGCGTCGACCGTCGGTGTGACCAAGGGATACCTGTCCAAGGTCGAGAACGACCGCGCATCCGCGTCCGTCGCCGTCCTGGTGCGCTGGTGCGACGCGCTCGAGATTCCCATGGGGTCGCTGTTCGACGACGTTCCGCACGGCGACGTCGTCCGCGCCGGCGAGTACCCCCCGATCGCCCTCGGGGGTCATGCCCAGACGGAGTACCTGCTGACCCCGGCGGGCGAACAGCGCGTGCAGGTCATCCACGGCAGGATCGAGCGCGGAGGAGGCAGCGGCGACGAGTCGTACGAACTGCCGGCCGAGGTGGGGTTCGTCCTGGTGCTCACCGGTCGGCTGATCCTGACGCTCGACGAGCGCACCGTGCAGCTCGACGACGGTGACGCGCTCACCTTCGATCCTCGTCGTCGGCACAGCTTCCGCGCGGAGGTCGACACCACGGTGCTGTGGGTCTTGACGCCGTCCCTGCCATCCCGCCACGACAGAATCAGAATCGAGACGACCCCATGACCACGCCCGTCACTCCCGACAGCTCGGTCCACGAGCGATCAGCAGGGGACCGTGAGCAGCCGGTCACCATGTTCGGCCCCGACTTCCCCTTCGCCTACGACGATTTCGTCGCGCACCCGGCCGGGCTCGGGTCGGTCCCTCCGGAGCGCCGCGGCACCCGCGTCGCCATCGTCGGTGCCGGTCTCGCCGGCACCGTCGCCGCCCGGGAGCTGCTGCGGATGGGACTCGAACCCGTGGTGTACGAGGCGGGGTGGATCGGCGGCCGCATGCACTCGGTCCCGTTCGAGGGGCACGAGGACACGGTCGCCGAGATGGGCGCGATGCGGTTCCCGCCGTCGTCCACCGCCCTGTTCCACTACCTCGACCACCTCGGCATCGAGACCACCCCGTTCCCCAACCCGCTCGCCGAGGCGACGCCCAGCACCGTCATCGACCTCAAGGGCACCAGTCACTACGCGCGGCAGCTGACCGATCTCCCCGACGAGTACGCCGAGGTGGCCAGGGCGTGGCAGCGCACGCTCGAGGAACAGTCCGAACTCGTCCCTCTCCAGCGCGCCATCCGCGCCCGGGACGCGGCGGCGGTGAAGCGCATCTGGAACGACCTCGTGGTGCGACTCGACGACACGACGTTCTACGGGTTCCTCGTCGGATCCCCCCACTTCGCGTCGTTCGCGCGTCGAGAGCTGTTCGGGCAGGTCGGTTTCGGCACCGGTGGCTGGGACACCGACTTCCCGAACTCGATACTCGAGATCCTGCGCGTCGTGGCCACGGAGGCGGACGATCACCACCGCGGCATCGTCGGCGGATCCAGCCGCCTGCCACGTGGTCTGTGGTCGGAGGCCGTGTCGGACGCGGCGCACTGGCCGGCGGGCACCTCGGTCGCGTCGCTGCACGGCGGCACACCCCGCCCGGGTGTCACGGAGATCCGGCGACGGACCGACGACGCCACCGGCGACCACACCTTCGCGGTGACCGACTCCTCGGGCCGGACGGACGAGTTCGCCTCGGTCGTCGTGACCGCGCAGAGCTGGATGCTCCTCAACACGATCGACACCGACGACGACCTGCTGCCCATCGATCACTGGACGGCCGTCGAACGCACCCACTACATGGGGTCGACCAAGGTGTTCGTGCTCGTGGACCGACCGTTCTGGAAGGACGTCGACCCCGAGACGGGGAGGGAACTGGTCAGCATGACCCTCACCGACCGGTTGAGTCGGGGAACGTATCTCCTCGATCACGGCGACGATCGGCCCGGCGTGATCTGTCTGTCGTACACGTGGAGCGACGACTCGCTGAAGCTGCTGCCGCTCTCACCCGACGAGCGGTTGACGCTGATGCTGGGATCGCTCGAGGAGATCTATCCCGGGGTGGACTTCCGCAGCCACATCGTCTCCGATCCGGTGACGCTGTCGTGGGAGACCGAGCGACACTTCATGGGTGCCTTCAAGGCCAACCTGCCCGGCCACTATCGCTATCAGGAACGCCTGTTCTCGCACTTCGTGCAGGACGAGCTCGCCCCCCGGCATCGCGGGATCTTCCTCGCCGGCGACGACATCTCGTGGACGGCGGGATGGGCCGAGGGCGCCATCCAGACCGCGCTCAACGCGGTGTGGGGAGTCATGAACCACCTCGGCGGATCGACACATCCGGACAATCCCGGGCCGGGCGACGTCTTCGAGAGCATCGCCCCGCTCCGCCTCGGGGACTGATGCGTCGACCGGCGCGGTGAATCTCGGTCCGGGAGGACTTACCGAGCGGTAGCGTTCCTCCGGTGGTTCAGTTGCTCTCGCGCTCACGGGCGGCCGATCGGCCGCCCGTGACGACGCCTGCGACCGTTCCGGTGCGGACCGTCTCGGCGCAGGCGCTGGCCATCGTGCTCGTGCTCGCCGTCGCGGTGCTCGTGTTCCACCTGACCCGGCCGACGGCCGAGGAACCGGCCGTCGGGGCGGTCGCCGCTCCCGCTGCGGACCTGCGGCCGAGCTTCCTGGCGGAACCGGAGCGCAACCTGGGCCCGCTGCGCCAGATCGCGAAGGTCAACCGCGCCACGGCGGAGGAGGAGTACGCGGCCGCGATCGCCGTGCTCTCGACGGCGGCGAGCGCCGAGGAGAAGGATCGCCGACTGTACGAGCTGCCCCCGGCCGTGATCGGCGCCCGCATCGGTAGCTACGCCTCACCGGCTCGCGGCACGTACACGTCCGGTTTCGGCCCGCGGTGGGGAACGATGCACAACGGAATCGACATCGCCGGCCCGATCGGCACACCGATCCTGTCGGTGGCGGACGGTCAGGTGATCGAGGCCGGCCCTGCGAGCGGCTTCGGGTTGTGGGTGCGCGTGCGACACGACGACGGCACCGTGTCCATCTACGGTCACGTGGACACCCTGGTCGCGGTGGCCGGTCAGCGGGTCGCGGCGGGGCAGCAGATCGCGACGATGGGGAACCGCGGCGACTCCACCGGGCCGCACCTGCACTTCGAGACCGTCGTCGCGGACAAGCACGTGGATCCCGAACTGTGGTTGATCGGCCGCGGTATCTCGCTCGGACCGGAAGGCGACTGACGAGTCCCATCCGTCACACCAGTAACACGCTCGGATACGATGAGGGCATGAGACGGGCACTTCTGACGGCGGCGACGGCACTCGCCGTGGCCGTGGGCACCGCACCTCTCGGCGCCGGTCCGGCCGCGGCCGACACCGCCGGCTCCTGCTCACCCGAGCATCCCCGTCCCGTCGTGCTGGTGCACGGCACCTGGGTCGACGGTCCGGACACCTGGTCCACCCTCACTCCGCAGCTCGAGGCGGAGGGCTACTGCGTCTTCACACTCGAGTACGGCTACCGCGCCGAGCCCGGCGAGAACCTGCTGCAGACCTACGGCGGCGACGACATCGCCACGTCCGCGCGAGAGCTGCGTGCCTTCGTCGACGACGTCCGATCACGCACCGGCGCAGCCGACGTGGACGTCGTCGGGCACTCCCAGGGCGGTGTCGTGGCGCGTCAGTACCTGAAGTTCGAAGGTGGAGCCGACGCCGTGCACACCCTCGTCACCCTCGGCGCCACCAATCACGGCACCACGTTCTCGGCGGGGCAGCTCGTCGGATCGCTCGCGCAGCAGTTCGGACTGCCGGTCGGCGAGGTCGCCGCCGCGGCCGTCGGACCGTCGTTCGTCCAGCAGATGGTCGGCTCGTCGTTCCTCGACGTGCTCAACGCGGGCGGCGACACCGTCCCGGGCGTCGACTACACCGTGATCGCCACCCGCGCGGACACCGTCTCCACGCCGCCCGAGAACACCTTCCTCGCCGCGGGCCCGGGCGCGACCGTGGACAACGTCTGGGTGCAGGACGGCTGCCCGAGCAACACCGCCGGGCACATGGAACTGACCACCGACCCCCGCGCACTGTGGATGGTGCAGCGCGGGCTCGACCGGTCCTACGCCGATCGGGTCCCCAGCCCCTGCTGAGTGTCGGGGTGCGCGCGCTGGTGCGGTGGCCGGCTGGAAGGGGTGTGCACACGGCCGGCGTGTGGTGAACACCCGTTGCCGCAGGCTGGAGGGGGTGTGCGGTTGACGCAGGGGGTGTGCACGCAGCTCGTTGCACCTCGCGATCCCGTGGATTCTCACGTTCCGCCGCCCTCACGCGTTTACTGATCGTGATGCTTCCGTTCGAGACCGTCGTGGCCACCCACGGCCCCGTGGTGCTGCGGGTCTGTCGCGCCGTGGTCGGTCCCGTCGACGCCGACGACGCGTGGTCGGAGACCTTCCTCGCCGCACTCCGGGCGTACCCCGATCTGCCCGAGGACGCGAACGTGCAGGCCTGGCTGGTGACCATCGCGCACCGCAAGGCCGTCGACGTTCATCGCGCGGCAGCTCGCCGGCCCGTGCCCACCGACTCCGTTCCGGACGTCGCCACGATGGTGCCCGACGAGAACCACGCCCTGTGGTCCGCGGTCGCGGCCCTGCCCGACACTCAGCGACTGGCCGTCGCGTACCACCACATCGGGGGGCTCCCTCATGCGGACGTCGCTGCGCTGCTGGGTAATTCGACCACAGCCGCCCGGCGTGCATGTGCCGACGGCATCGCGACGCTACGCCGCACGACCACGAGGAGTGAGCTGCTGTGACCACCGCCGCCGAACTGACCGCGCTCCACGAGCGACTGACGCACCGCGCCGCCGAGGAAGGACTGCTCGACGTCGCGTACCGCACCCTCGACTCACCCGTCGGCACGCTCCTCGTGGCGGCCACCGAGCGAGGTGTCGTGCGCGTGGCCTTCGACGTCGAGAACCACGACACGGTCCTGCAGACGCTGGCCACCCGCATCAGTCCGCGGGTGCTCCGAGCGCCGGCCCGGCTCGACCCGGTGGTCCGCGGGCTCGACGCGTTCTTCGCCGGGACGTCCCGCGTCGTCGACGTCGACCTGGATCTGCGCCTCGCTGCAGGGTTCCGTCGCGACGTCCTGACGCATCTCCAGCGCATCCCCTACGGTGAGACCCGGAGCTACGCCGCCGTGGCCGCGGAGACGGCCAGCCCGAAGGCCGTCCGCGCCGTGGGATCGGCCTGCGCGCGCAATCCGCTGCCCCTGGTCATCCCGTGTCATCGCGTGGTGCGGTCGGACGGAACGCCCGGTCGCTACGCCGGCGGTGAGGTCGCCAAGCAGCTTCTGCTCGAGCTCGAGACACAGAACTACTAGGCGGTATTAGTCTCGAAGCATGTCCTCTGCTGCTGATGTTCCCGCGCACCTCGTTCTGTCTCGTCGCGATCTCGAGTTCCTCCTCTACGAATGGCTCGACGTCGAGTCGTTGACCGAGCGGAAGCGCTTCTCCGATCATTCCCGGGAGACGTTCGACGCGGTGATGGAGCTCAGCGAGCAGATCGCGGTGAAGCACTTCGCGCCGCACAACAAGAAGGCGGACGCGAACGAGCCGCACGTCGGCGAGGACGGCAAGGTCGTCCTGATTCCCGAGGTCGAGCAGGCGCTGAAGGTGTTCAACGACGCCGGCCTCATCTCCGGGCAGTTCGACGACTCGCTCGGCGGCATGCAGCTGCCGACCACGGTGTCGAAGGCGTCGCTCGCGTGGTTCCAGGCCGCGAACACCGGCACCGCGACCTATCCCTTCCTCACGATCGGCAACGCCAATCTCCTCATCGAGTACGGCAGCGAGGAGTTGGTCGACGCCTATGTCCGGCCCATGCTCGAAGGCCGTTTCCACGGGACCATGTGCCTGTCCGAGCCCGGTGCCGGATCGTCGCTCGCCTACATCACCACCAAGGCCGTCGAGCAGGGTGACGGCACCTACGCGGTGACCGGAACCAAGATGTGGATCTCGGGCGGCGAGCACGAACTCGGTGAGAACATCGTGCACCTCGTCCTCGCCAAGATCCCCGGCGGTCCGGCAGGCGTGAAGGGCATCTCGCTCTTCGTCGTGCCCAAGACGCTGGTGAACGCCGACGGGTCGCTGGGCGAGCGCAACGACGTGAACCTCGTCGGCCTGAACCACAAGATGGGGTACCGCGGAACCACCAACACGCTCCTCGCATTCGGCGAGAACGGGGGCGCCACAGGCTATCTCGTCGGCGAGCCACACAAGGGCCTGTCGTACATGTTCAAGATGATGAACGAGGCGCGCATCGGCGTCGGCATGGGCGCGACCGCGCTGGGCTACACCGGCTACCTGCACTCGGTGGCGTACGCCCGGGACCGTGCACAGGGCCGGCCCGTCGGTGACAAGGATCCGGCTGCCCCGCAGGTGCCGATCATCGACCACTCCGACGTGCGTCGCATGCTGCTCGCGCAGAAGTCCTACGTCGAGGGCGGTCTGGCCCTGGGTCTGTACTGCTCGCGGCTGGTCGACGAGCAGATCACCGGCGAGCAGGACGCGGCGGATCGCGCCGGGTTCCTCCTCGACGTGCTCACCCCCATCGCCAAGGCGTGGCCGTCGCAGTGGTGCCTCGAGGCCAACAACCTCGCGATCCAGGTGCACGGCGGGTACGGCTACACCCGCGACTACAACGTCGAGCAGTTCTACCGCGACAACCGCCTCAACCCCATCCACGAGGGAACGAACGGCATCCAGGGCCTCGACCTCCTCGGACGCAAGGTCGTCGCGCAGGGCGGCCGAGGACTTCAGCTCCTCGTCGAGACCATCACGGAGACCATCGACGCGATGTCGGGCGAGTACGCCGACGCCCTGCGAGCGGCAGTGGATCGCCTCGTGGCCGTCACCGGCACGCTGTGGGGTCAGGGCGACGCCGAGGTGGCGCTGGCCAACTCGTCCGCGTACCTCGAGGCGACCGGTCACGTGGTCGTCGCGTGGCTCTGGCTCGACCAGCTCCGCGCGATCGGCGACAAGGAAGGCGCCTTCTACGACGGCAAGCGTGTCGCGGCGCAGTACTTCTTCCGGTACGAGCTCCCCAAGACGGGCCCACAGTTCGACCTGCTCGAGAACCTGGACCGTACGACGCTGGACCTCGACACCGCGGTTCTGTAGCGCTGCGCCCGCGCTCCACGGATCGTTCGGTGCACCCGCGATCAGGGGTGCGGGTGGCGAACTGCGGTGCGCTCGAGCCTCGCCGGGCGCACCGCTCGTCGCCGCGCGCACCTTCCACGGTGCGCAGAGAACCGGGCGCTGCGCCCGCGCTCCGCGGATCGTTCGGCGCACCCGCGATCAGGGGTGCGGGTGGCGAACTGCGTTGCGGCGAGCAGCGCGTACCGCGTAATGCCCGTCACACACACCTGGCAACGCGGTGTGCCGACTGTTTAGATACAAGATGTGCGCAACACAGATGCAACCGAGACGTCGTCCGACCGGGCGTACGCGACGGTCAAGGAGCTCATCGTCTCCGGCGAGCTGCCGGGCGGGGAGCTGATCAGCGAGGGGCAGATCGCCGAGCGCACCGGCACCAGCCGCACCCCGGTCCGTGAGGCCTTCCTCAGGCTCGCGGCCGAAGGATGGATGCGGCTCTACCCCAAGCGCGGGGCCCTCGTGGTTCCCGTCGCCCCCGACGAGGCCACCCATCTCGTCGCCGCCCGTCGACTCGTCGAGACCGGATCGCTCGAAGCGTTCGCACAGGATCCGGGCAGCCGGGCCTCCGCTGCCGCACAGATGCGGGAGAGCCTCGACCGGCAGCGCGTTCTCGCGGAGGCGGGCGACTCCCTCGGCTTCGCTGCCGAGGACGCAGACTTCCACACCATCGTCGTCACGCACGGGGACAACCCCCTGCTGTCGACCTTCTACTCAGGATTGCGCGACCGGCAGCGCCGCATGACCGCGAACTCCGTGGCGCGCAATCCGGACGTGTTGGCGTCGATCATCGGCGACCACACCCGTCTCACCGCACTCGTCGAGCAGGGCGACGTCGCCGCGTACGACGACGCCCTCTCCCTCCACATGGCAGCCACGCACGCGCTGCCGCGTGGAATCCGCTGAAGGACCCCACCATGACCGTTCTCGACCGCACGACCACCACCCGCACCTGGCTGCCCGTGGCGCTCGGCATGCTCGCCGTCGCCTGGGGCGGCAACGAGTTCACGCCGCTCCTCGTGATGTACCGCGAGGGTCACGGCTTCTCACCCGTCGTCGTCGACGTGTTCCTCTTCGCCTACGTCGTCGGCATCGTGCCGGCCCTGCTGATCGGGGGCCCGCTCTCGGATCGCTACGGACGGCGGCCGCTCATGGTGCCCGCGCCGGCCGTCGCCGCCGCGGGATCTCTCGTCATCGCCCTCGGCGCGCACTCGGCCCCGATCCTCGCGACCGGCCGCGTGCTCAGCGGCATCGCGTTGGGGCTGGGTATGGCCGTCGGCGGCAGTTGGTTGAAGGAGCTGTCCACGGACGGCTCGGGTGCCCGCCGTGCCGCCATGTCGCTCACGGGCGGATTCGCCACGGGCGCAGGGGTCGCCGGGGTGCTCGCGCAGTGGGCGCCGTGGCCCGAGGTGCTGCCGTACCTGGTGCACGTCGCGTTGGCAGCACTGGCCACCGTGGCCCTGCTCGGGGTGCCCGAGACGCGAGCGCGTGCGGTGGACGGCGCCTCGTTGCTGTCCGATCTGCGTATCCCGTCGGCGGGTCACCGTCGGTTCGTGTCCGTCGTTCTTCCCATGGCGCCGTGGGTCTTCGGCGCGGCCAGCGTCGCGTACGCAGTGCTGCCCGGTCTGATGGCCGACCACTCCGGCGCGTTCCCCATCGCGTTCTCCGCACTGCTCGGCGTGGTCGCGCTGTCGTCCGGCTTCGCGATCCAGGCCGTCGGCCGACGCATCGACACCGCGTCGAGTGCGCGCGCCGTCCTGGTCGCGCTGGGCATCATCGTCGTCGGCATGGTGCTGGTCTCGGTCGCCGCCGACGTGCTGACGATCCCGATGGCGCTGCTCGCCGCCGCGGTGCTCGGGTGCGGCTACGGCATGGCGATGGTGTCGGGCCTGCAGGAGGTGCAGCGCATCGCGGGACCGCGTGATCTGGCCGGACTCACCGCGGTGTTCTACTCGGTGACCTACCTCGGCTTCGCGGTGCCGGCAATTCTGGCGCTGCTCGTGCAGGAGTTCCCCGACGCGATCACCTACCCCGAACTGTTCACGGCCGGTGCGGTTCTCGCCGCGGTGTCATTGGCGCTCGTCGCGACGAGAACGCGGTCGCACCTGCCGTCAGGGCAGTCGGGGTAGCCGCTTCTTCTCGAGCCAGGACTCCCAGAACTCGTCGGTGCTGCCGTACTGCTTCGCCAACCCGACGAAGTCCGACGTCGCCACGGTGGCGTGGCGGAAGGTCGTGGTCCACTCGCGGATCAGATCGAAGAACGCCGCGTTGCCGATGGTGCGCCGAAGTGCGTGCAGGGCAAGGGCTCCGCGCTTGTACACGCGGTCGTCGAACATGTCCTCCGGTCCTGGATCTCCCAGCACGATGTCCTGCGGCAGGGACGACAGGCGACTGTGTGCCCGGGTGGCCTCCTGGTGCGCGGACGGTCCGCCCGAGCTCTCCGACCAGATCCACTCGGAGTAGCAGGCGAAGCCCTCGTGCAACCAGATGTCGCTCCACCGCGCGATGGTGAGGCTGTTGCCGAACCACTGGTGCGCCAGTTCGTGGGCGACGAGTCGCTCGTACTCGCGGTCGCCGTCACAGTGATTGGCGCCGAAGATCGACAGCGTCTGTGCCTCGACGGGGATCTCCAACTCGTCGTCGGTGACGACGACGGAGTACGACTCGAACGGATAGGGGCCGAACGACTCGACGAACGTCTCCATCATCTGCTGCTGACGGCCGAAGTCGTGATCGAAGTTCTGGCGCAGATGCGCCGGCAGGATCGCGTCGATCGGCACGGGGGAGTCGCTGACCCGGTGTTTCTCGTACTGGCCGATCTGCACGGTCGCGAGGTATGAAGCCATCGGTTCGGGCTGGTCGTACACCCAGGTGGTGCGCGAGGACTTCACGTACTTCCGCGTCAGTGTGCCGTTCGAGACGACGTGGTACGGGGAATCGGCAGTGATCGAGATGGTGTACGCCGCTTTGGAACTGGGATGGTCGTCGCACGGGAACCACGATGCGGCGCCGTTGGGTTGGCTCGCGACGAGGGCGCCGTCGGTGAGCTCCTCCCACCCGACCTCACCCCACACGCTGCGAATCGGTGCGGGGTTGCCGCTGTAGGCGACGGTGGCCGTGAAGGAGGCGCCCACGTCGATGGCACGCTGCAGCGTGACCGTCAGCTTGCCGCCCCGATGGGTGAACCGGACACCGCGCATTCCGGCGACACTCACCTTGGACGGGGTGAGGGCCGGACCCATGTCGAGTGAGAACTTGGTGATCGACCGGGTGGCCACCGCATGCACGACGGCCTTGCCGGACAGGCGGTTCGACTGCACCTTGTACTCGAGGTCGAGGGCGTATCGCTCGACCGAGTACCCGCGGTTGCCGTTCTGCGGCAGGTACGGGTCGATGGGAGAGTCCGGCATCACTTCTCGGTCCAGGGTGCGATGGGGTTGCCCTGCCACCGGCTCGACTCGGGGACGGTGTCGCCGCGCATGACCAGCGAGGCCGGTCCGACCGTGGCACCCGCCCCGATTCCCGCTGCGGGCAGTGCGACGCAATGCGGGCCCAGCGTGGCTCCCGCCCCCAAACTCACCGTGTCCATGCTCATGATCCGATCATGGAACAGATGTGTCTGCACGACGCACCCTCTGTTGACGGTGGCACCGTCGCCGAGCGTGATGAGGTCGGCCTCCGGCAGCCAGTAGGTCTCACACCAGACTCCCTTCCCGATGTGGGCGCCGAGCCAGCGCAGCCACAGGTTCAGCACCGGGGTTCCCTCGGCGGCGCGGGCGAACCACGGGGCGGCGACGACCTCGACGAACGTGTCGGCCACTTCGTTGCGCCACACGAACGAACTCCACAGCGGGTGCTCCACCGCACCGATGCGGCCGACGAGCGACCACTTGGCGACGGCGGAGATTCCGGCCGCGACGGCGCCGGCGATCAGCAACACGACGCCGCTGAGCAGGGCGGCGGCCCAGTAGCCCAGCGTCCCGGCGATCCAGGTCAGGGCGGCGAGGACGCCGAACCCGATGCCGAACGACACGACGACGGGCACGAGTCGACAGGTCTCGACCACGGCGCGGGCGATCTTGAGTCGCCGCGGCGGGTCGAAGGTGCGGGTGGTGTCGGACGAGTTGGGCGCTCGGCGCAGGCGCACCGGCGGGCTGCCGAGCCACGACGATCCCGACTTCGCCTTGGCGGGTGCGGCCGACAGCACGGCGACGAGGCCGTTCTTCGGCACGCGTCGACCCGCGGCCGCCATGCCGGAGTTGCCGAGGAACGCACGCTTGCCCACCTTGGCCTCGCCGAGCAGCATCCAGCCGCCGCCGAGCTCGTAGCTGGCGATCATGGTGTCGTCCGCCAGGAAGGCACCGTCGCCGACTGTCGTGAACTTCGGGACCATCAGGACCGTCGACGCCTCCACGTCCTTGCCGATGGTCGCGCCGAGCAGCCGGAGCCATCCCGGAGTGAGCAGACTCGCGTAGAGCGGGAAGAGGAACGTACGGGCCGAGTCCATCAGGCGTTCGGTGGCCCACACCTGCCAGCCGATGCGACTGCGTACCGCGTGGTGGCCGGGAATCAGCCCGATCGACAGCAACCGCACGGACACGAGCGTGACCGCTGCGAAGACGAGCAACGACACCGCAGTGGCGGGAGCGAGCAGCGCCAGCCCGAGGCCGATCGCACCGGGCAGGGTGGTCGCGTGCGCGACTCCGACGGCGACGAGGAGCAGGCCCGCAGCAATGGACAGGAGGGGAAGTCCCGACAGCAACAGCGACGTCACGCCGTAGACGGGCACCCAGCCGCGACCGCGCGGCGGCGCCTCGTCGGGCCACGGGTGCATCGCCTTGCCGACCTTCGCGGCGGGCGAGCCGGACCACTGCTGACCGGCCTTGACCTTGCCGGAGACGGCCGATCCCGCAGTGATCTCGGCGCGGCGGCCGATCCTGGCTCCGGGGAGCAGGGTCGACCGCGCACCCACCGTGGCGCCGGCGCCGACCTCGATCGAGCCGATGTGCACGACGTCGCCGTCGATCCAGTAGCCGGACAGATCGACCTCCGGCTCGAGCGAGCAGCCGTCACCGAGAGTCAGCATGCCGGTCACCGGAGGCAGGGTGTGCAGATCGACGTCGCGGCCGACCGTCGCACCGAGTGCGCGGGCGTAGTAGACCATCCACGGCGCGCCCGACAGGTTCGAGGCACCGCTGGCGTCGGTCAACCGGTTGGCGGTCCACAGCCGGAGGTGCACGCTGCCGCCGCGCGGATGGGCGCCCTCCGTGACGCCGCGCATGAGGAGCCGTGATCCGGCGACGGAGATCGCCATCCGGCCCACGGGCGTCACGAACAGCAGGAACCCGAGCGCGAGCCACCACCAGGACACCGTCGGCAGCCAGGGGCGGGGAGCGAACCAGCTGAATGTGTTCGCCATGATGCCGAGCCAGGTCACCCATTGCAGCCCGGTCAACGTCGTCAGCGGCAGGGTCGCGAGGACCTGCACCACCTGGGCCGTCCGGGGTGTGGGGACCACGATGCGCTTCGCGGTCACCGGCGGGGGGACGAGCGAGTCGAGCAACGCGACGAGCGAGCCGAGTCGCGGATGGTCGTAGAGCTGCGCGACCGTGATCTCGGGGAAACGCTCGCGCAATCGGGTCACGAGCAGTGCGGCCGAGAGCGATCCGCCACCGGCAGCGAAGAAGTCCGCGTCCAGGGATCCGATCTCGGCGCCCAGCACGTCGCTCCACAGCTCGGCCACCCAGCCGGCGGTCCCGGCGAGAGAGGCGTCGTCCGGAGTCGAACCACGCTTGGGCAGCGGCCACGGCAGAGCCGCGCGGTCGACCTTGCCGGAGGTGCGGGTGGGCAGTTCGTCGACGAGTGCGAGACGCGGAACCATCGCGGCGGGAAGCTGTTCCGCGAGGAGCTCGCGCGCGCGGACGAGGTCGAAGTCCGGGTCGGTGCTGGCGAGATAGCCCACCAGCACGGGTGTTCCGGAGCCGGTGGTCCGCACTGCGGCGGCTGCGCCGCTCACACCGGGGAGGGCCTGCAGGGCGTTGTCCACCTCACCGAGCTCGATGCGGCGCCCGCCGACCTTCACCTGATCGTCGGCGCGGCCCTGGAAGAGCAGCCCCTCGAGCTCGAGCCGCACGAGATCGCCGCTGCGGTAGGCGCGGTCCCATCCGAGAGTCGCCATGGGAGCGTACTTCTCGGCGTCCTTCACCGGATCGAGGTAACGCGCGAGGCCGACGCCACCGATGACGAGCTCACCCACCTCGCCCACCGCGACAGGCTCCTCGTCCGGGCCCACGACGGCGAGGTCCCATCCGTCGAGCGGCAGCCCGATGCGCACCGGTCCGACACCGTCCATGAGAGCGGCGCAGGCGACGACGGTGGCCTCGGTGGGCCCGTAGGTGTTCCAGACCTCACGGCCCGGAACAGCCAGTCGCTCAGCGAGATCCGGCGGGCAGGCCTCGCCTCCGAAGATGAGCAACCGGACGTCCTCGAGCGCTTCGCGAGGCCACAGCGCCGCCAGGGTCGGCACCGTCGACACCACGCTGATGTCACGTGCGACGAGCCAGGGGCCGAGGTCCATGCCACTGCGTACGAGGGAGCGCGGCGCGGGAACGAGGCACGCGCCACTGCGCCAGGCGAGCCACATCTCCTCGCACGACGCGTCGAACGCCACGGAGAGCCCCGCCAGCACTCGATCGCCCGGGCCCATGGGTCGGTCCTGCAGGAACAGTCGTGCCTCGGCGTCCACGAACGCCGCCGCGTTGCGATTGCTCACCGCGACGCCCTTGGGCTTGCCGGTCGAGCCCGAGGTGAAGATGACCCAGGCGTCGTCGTCGGGTGTGGGATGGCCGACCGCGCGACCGGTCCCCGCGGTGTCGGTTCGGGTCACGCCGCCGTCCGCGATGATCGCGGTGACGCCGGCCTCCGAGAACACCAGCTCGGCCCGCTCGTCCGGGTCGTCGACGTCCACCGGGACGTAGGCCGCACCGGCGGCGATGACCGACAGGATCGCCGCGTAGAGCGAGTAACTGCCCGACGGCATGCGGACCCCGACGCGATCGCCGGCGCAGACGCCGTGTCGGGACAGCCACCGAGCGCCCTCGTCGATGTTGTCGAGCAGTTCGCTGTAACTGATGGTGGTGTCGCCGTCGTCGATGGCCGGCGCATCGGGGAATGCCCGAGCGGTGTCCTCGAGGATGTCGACGAGGGTGCGCACCGGGGCCGCCACGGAGGAACGGAGGTAGGCCTCGGGAACACGGGTCTGCAGTGACAAGACGAACGGCCTCTCGCATCGAACAGGGACGACGGAACGCTGGCGGGTGTGACGACACGTTATTGCACGCCCAGTTTGCGGGTTGGTGAACAACTCCGCCGACCCGGCGCGCGTGCCGCGAACCGGTTGACAACTCGGGCGACCGTTTGCCATCCTGCTTCCAGGTCACGAGTACCAGCATCAAGCCCCGGCTCGCTGGTCGGCAACCCTCCTCCGCGGTGGGGTGCTCCGGGTGACGACCTGGCCGCGCTCCGACGACGGAGGCGGCAAGCGCGGATCGACGCCTCTCGTCAGATCGCGGCCCTCGTGCCGTGCGTCGATCCCTCGACGGAGGGATTCCTCATGACCACAGTTCTGCAGCGCCCCATCGCATCCGTGCACGGCCGCGATCAGCAGGTGACGTGTGCCGACGGCCGCACCACTCGCAGCATCGATCTCGACTACGCGGCCAGCGCTCCCGCGCTCGACGCGGTGGTCGAGCGAGTACGAGAGGTGTTGCCGCACTGCGCGAGTGTGCACCGCGGCGCCGGCCACAAGTCGCAGGTCTGCACCCGGGAGTACGAGTCCGCCCGGAACACGGTGCACCGCTTCTGCGGCGCGGATCCCGACGACGTGGTCGTGTTCACGCGGAACACCACCGACGCGCTGAATCTCCTGGCGGGCTGCGTTCCCGGGGACACGGTGGTGCTGGACGTCGAGCATCACGCGAATCTGCTGCCGTGGCGGAACCGCCGGGTGGTGCGATCGGCGGACTCGGTCGAGGAGACTCTGACTCGGCTCGGCGACGAACTCGCGTCGAGACCTGCTGCGCTGCTTGCCGTCACGGGTGCCTCCAACGTGACGGGCGAGGTCCTGCCCCTCGATCGACTCGCGGATCTGGCGCACCGACACGGTGCCCGCATCCTCGTCGACGGGGCGCAACTCGTTCCGCACCGCGCCGTGGACATCACCGCGGCGGGCATCGACTACCTGGCTTTCAGTGGTCACAAGCTGTACGCGCCCTTCGGAGCGGGAGTGCTCGTGGGACGGCGTGACTGGCTCGATGTGGCCGAGCCGTACCTCGCGGGCGGTGGAGCCACCCGGCACGTGTCCGTCCTCGGTGCGTCGGTCGACATCGACTGGGCGCCGTCCCCGGCGCGGCACGAGGCCGGCACACCCAATCTCCTCGGCGCCGTCGCGATCGCCGCGGCGTGCGACGAGATCGGCGCGATCGGCCACGGTGCCATCGCCACTCACGATCAGGAGTGCACGGGCGCCCTGCTCGGCGGGCTCACCGCTCTGGCCGGTGTGTCGGTCCTCCGCCTGTGGAGCGACTCCGCCGACATCGTCGGCATCGTGTCCTTCACCGTCGACGGTGTCGACGCGGGTGCACTCGCCACCGCGCTGGCCGACGATCACGGCATCGCGGTGCGGGCCGGGAAGTTCTGCGCCCACCCCCTCCTCTCGCGGGTCGGCGCGGCCGACGGTGCCGTGCGGGCGAGCATCGGGCTGGGGACCACCGCCGACGATGTCGACCGGTTCGTGGAGGCGGTGCGTGTGACGTGCCTCTCACTGCGGGATCGCGTCACCACCGGATCGTTAGCATCAGCATCATGACGAGGAGCAGGTTGTGGGGTCGACGACACGTCGACCTCTGCCGTGCGACCTCGAGCGCCTGTCCGTTCCGGTGATCGTGCGACTCACTTCACCTCACAGCCACCGCTGCACCCACGACTGACTGGACAACTCATGACCACGGTGTCTTCCGACTCCCTCGTCTTCCTCGACGGCGTCTCCGGTACCTCCCCGGACGTCGTCCGGTTCTCCGCCGCCGATCTCTCCGAGGCCCAGAGCCGCTACGCGACCCTCAAGGCCGAGCACCCCGGTGCTCGCGTCGTGGTGGACATCGACGTGCACATCGCCGCCGACGCCCGGACCGCCCGCCGCGAGGTGCTGGCGTCGGACAGCAAGCCTCGCCCCGGCACGCTGCAGTACGTCGGCACCGCGTCGGGTCTCGCAGGCCTCGTCGCCGACATCGTGACGGTCGACGTGGCGGACGGCGTGACCCTGCGTCCGGTGGTGGAGCAGACGCGGGAGTCCGTCGTCCGGGCGATCACCACCGAGGTGGTGCCCGCCCTGGAGGTTCGGCGCCTGCGCGCGTCCTGAGGCTCAGCCCTCGCGGGTCTCGGGGCCCATGTCCACAGCGAGCCCGGCGGTGATGCGCAGCAGTTCGGGGTAGGTCGTGCGGAAGAGGGTCGCGGGGTGACCCGCTGCAGCCCACAGCCGTTCGAAGCGTTCCAGCGCCGTGTCGACGAACGTCGGCAGATTCGTCGGGTGGCCCACGGGAGCGATCCCGCCCACCGGTTGCCCGGTGGCGTGTTCGACCACGTCGATCGGTGCGCGGGTCAGCGTGCCCTCGAGACGTCGACCGGTGGCATCGAGGTCCACGTTGTGTGCACCCGACACCAGCAGCAACACCGGGTCGTCGTCGAGCAGGAACACCAGCGACTTGCAGACGGCACCGAGCGGAACCCCGCTCACCGCCGCGGCCTGACGCGCCGTGTGCGTCGGCTCGGACTGCGTCACGATCACGCCGTGATGACCTCGGGCGATCAGAACGTCCGACACGTGTGCCGCAGCGGGATGGTGGATCCGCGTCATGGTCGCAGGATAGTCAGTCCACGCCGCCGGGACATCCGGTGAGCGGGAGCGCTGGCTATCCTGACCGGATGACACACACGGATGCGTGGAAAGCCTTCACGGTGACGACCGACGCCCATGTCGCGACGGTGACCCTCATCGGCCCGAACAAGGGCAATGCGATGGGTCCCGACTTCTGGTCGGAACTGCCTCTCGTCTTCTCCGCGCTCGACGCGGACCCCGAGGTACGCGCCATCGTGCTCGCCGGCTCGGGCCGCAACTTCAGCTACGGTCTCGACCTGCCCGCCATGGCAGGCGATTTCGGTGCGGTCATGGGGGACAAGGCACAGGCCGGTCCGCGCAGCACGTTCCACGACATGATCAAGCGCATGCAGGCGTCGATCAACGCGGTGGCCGACTGCCGCAAGCCCGTGGTGGCCGCCGTGCAGGGGTGGTGCATCGGCGGTGGGATCGATCTCATCTCGGCCGCCGACATCCGCTACGCCAGCGCGGACGCGAAGTTCAGTGTGCGCGAGGTGAAGGTCGCCATCGTGGCGGACATGGGGTCGTTCGCCCGTCTGCCCGCGATCATCGGCGACGGTCATCTTCGCGAACTCGCGTTGACCGGAAAAGACATCGACAGTGCCCGGGCGCAGCAGATCGGTCTGGTCAACGACGTGTTCGACGACGCGGAGGCCGTGCTCGCCGCAGCGCGTGCCACGGCCACCGAGATCGCGGCGAACCCGCCTCTCGTGGTGCACGGGATCAAGGCGGTTCTCGACCACGGTCGCGTTGCGGCAGTGGAGGATTCGCTGCGCTACGTCGCCGCGTGGAACGCTGCTTTCCTGCCGTCCGAGGATCTGACGGAGGCCATCACCTCGGTGTTCGAGAAGCGCCCCGCGTCGTTCCAGGGCAAGTAGAGAGACCCCGGTGGAGCGGCCCGATCAGCGGAAGGCGCTCTTCGGGTCGTTCCACAGCTGATCGGTGAAGTCCTCGAGGACGACGAGCACCACCGAGTCCTCAGCGCGGCGCAGGATCGACTTGCTCGCCCGGACCTGGAGGATGTCGCCCTTCGAGTCCGTCATGCGCCAGAGCGAGTCGGCGCGGGTGGCGACGGTGGTCAGGAACGTCTCGGCGATGTTGACTCCGAGCGGTTCGTTGGCCGGGAAGATGTCCTGCAGTGTGAGGGTCTCGTTCGACCGGGGGGACTCCTCGTCGAAGCCCATCAGTTCGTCGAAGGCCTCGTTGGCGAAGACGACCGTGCCGCCGGGCTCGACGGCGAGGACGGCCAACGGAATGCGGTCGAGCACGACGGTCACCGGCAGTGACGGGAACTGCGTCGTGGTCGAGACCGCCTCGGACGTGGGATTTCTCCGGTCGCTCACAGCGTCACTCATCGGTGGTACCGCACCCTTACGTCGTGGCTCGTTCGTCCTGACACGGCCCGGGGGACCGCGGATGCGATGCTATCAGCGGACAGCACCGCATCCGGGTTTCCGACGGTCTCTAGTGGTCGCCCTGGTTCTTCAGGCGCTCGACCGATGCCTCGAACTCCGCCTCGGCCTCGGCGCGGCCGACCCAGTTGGACCCGGTGACGTGCTTGTTCGGCTCGAGATCCTTGTAGTGCAGGAAGAAGTGCTCGATCGCGTCGAGCTCGAACTGCGAGACGTCCGAGAGATCCTGGATGTGGTCCCACCGCGGATCGCCCGCCGGGACGCACAGCACCTTGTCGTCGCCGCCGGCCTCGTCGACCATCTTGAACATCGCCACGGGGCGGGCCTCGACGAGGACACCGGGGAACACGGACTCCGGCAGCAGGACGAACGCGTCGAGCGGATCGCCGTCCTCACCGAGGGTGTTCTCGATGAAGCCGTAGTCCGCGGGGTAGCCCATCGCCGTGTAGAGGTAGCGGTCCAGGCGTACTCGCCCGGACTCGTGGTCGACCTCGTACTTGTTGCGCTGACCCTTGGGGATCTCGATGGTCACGTCGAACTTCACGTCCACTGTCCTTTGCTCGGTGGCCCGGCTACCTGCTCGGCGGCCACGTACTGTCGTGCAGTCGTCTGTCGGGCGCATCGAAGGACGCGCCGGTGGTCAGACAGTAACCGGCCGCGTCGATAGGGTGCGAGGAGAGGTGCATCGCCGGAGAACGGCCACGGACCCGCGAGTGGAGGAGAGACGTGAGCTCAGGGAAGCGGCCGTCCGGCACGCCGTTACGCACGCGCGTGCTGCTGATCGGAGCCTCGGTCGTGGTGCTCGTGCTGGCGATCGTCGGCGTCGCGCTGATCACCCCCACGCTCTCCGAGGACTCGACACCCGTGGCGACCTCACCCGAGCCGTCGCCCGTTCTGCCTGCCCCCCAGGTGGTTCCGGTCCCATCCGATGCGCCGAAACCGAGCCCGGCGGGCCTCGAGGCGGTGCTCGCCGCACCCCTGCGCAATCCCGATCTGGGCCGCTTCACCGGATCCGTCGCGGACGCGATCACCGGTGAGGTGCTGTGGAGCGCCGATGCGGACACCCCCATGACGCCGGCGTCGACCACCAAGATCCTCACGGCCGCGGCCGCCATGATGGCGCTGCCCGCCGACCACCGTGTGACCACCAAGGTCGTGGCGGGCGACGCGGCCGGTCAGGTGGTGCTCGTCGGTGACGGCGACCCCACGCTCACGGCGGAGCCGGTCGGACGACCCGGGTTCTACGACGGGGGAGCCCGCATCGACGACCTCGCCGAACAGATCCGCAGGTCCGGCACGGCCGTCACGTCCATCGCCGTGGACGGCGGCGCGTACTCGGGGCCGGAGCAGGCGCAGGGCTGGTTCCCCGGCGACGTGGCCGCCGGATACATCGCACCCATCGAACCGATCACCCTCGACGGGGGTCGCTCGGTGCCGACGGTCGACGAGTCGCCGCGCAGCGCCACTCCCGGTCTCGACGCCGGTCGGGCGTTGGCGCGCGCTCTCGGCCTGGACCCGGCCGTCGTGACGGACGGTCGCGCGCAGTCCGGTGCCGGATCTCTCGCGACGGTGCAGTCCGCGCCTCTGCGGCAGCGGCTCGGGCAGATGTTGGGGTTCTCGGACAACGTGCTCGCGGAGGCCGTCGGTCGCGAGATCGCCGAGGAGGTGGGCCGGCCCGCGTCGTTCGACGGGGCCACGGACGCCGTCCTGGAGACACTGCAGAAGAACGGCGTCGACGTCACCGGAGTCACGCTCGAGGACACCAGCGGACTCTCCGTCGACAATCTCATCCCTGCCCGGGTGCTGGGCGCGCTCGTCACCCGGGCCGCCGGGTCCGGCACCGAGAACCTGCGGCCGATGCTCGACTACCTGCCCGTCGCCGGTGCCACGGGCACGCTCGCCGCCCGCTACGCGTCGGGTGACCGCACGGCCGCGGGGTGGCTGCGCGCCAAGACGGGAACGCTCTCGACCGCCAGTGCGTTGGCCGGATACGTGACCGACGAGAGCGGCCGGGTGTTGACGTTCGCGTTGATGTCCAACGACAGGCCGCCCGAGGTCGGTCGTCCGGCCCTGGACGCACTCGCGTCGACGCTCCGCTCCTGCGGCTGCACCTGACCGGTCGATTCCGAGAGAGAACAGGGGTGAGGGCATGTCCGACACTGGTGTGATCGATTGGGGTCTGGCCGCCCGGACGGGTGCCCGGCTCGCACCACGGGGGCCGAAGACGTCGCGGTACACCGCGGACGCGGCGCTGCGCGAACTGGCCGACGCGTCGGTACGCGCCGAGGGCCCCGTGCGCGAGGTCACGGGCCTCGCCGACGGTCTGCCCGTCCCGGCGGCGCGCGTGCTCGATCGGCCGGAGTGGATCGCCGCCGCGTCCGAGTCGATGCGGCACCTGGTCAGTGATTCCGACGGCGACGACAGTTCGTTCCTCGGCGGCAAGCCCGGCGGCGTGCAGGCGGGCGCGATGCTGGCGTTCCTGTCGACGGCCATTCTCGGGCAGTACGACCCCTTCACCGGTCCGGACGGAACGCTGTTGCTGGTGGCCCCGAACATCGTGTCCGTGGAGCGATCGCTTCGCCTGCGGCCCAGCGACTTCCGACTGTGGGTGTGTCTGCACGAGGTGACGCACCGCGTGCAGTTCTCGTCGTCGCCGTGGCTCGCGGGCTACATGAAGGACAACGTCACCACGCTGCAGGGCGGCGCGGACGAGCCCCTGGCCGACGTCGTGGGACGCCTCGCGGCGGCGGTGCGGTCCCGCGGGCAGGACGGCGGCGACGGCGGCATCATCGGTCTGCTCCGGGCGACGCAGGCACCCGCGCAGCAGGAGGCACTCGATCGTCTGCTGGTGCTCGGAACGCTGCTCGAAGGCCATGCCGACCACGTGATGGACGCGGTGGGTCCCGCGGTGGTGCCGTCGGTCTCGGCGATCCGCAAGGCCTTCGACGCCCGTCGCACGCGGAAGCAGAACCCGGTGCAGCGCGTGATCCGCGCGCTGCTCGGGATGGACGCGAAGATGGCGCAGTACGTCCGCGGCAAGGCGTTCGTCGACGCCGTCGTCGGCCAGGTCGGCATGGAGCGTTTCAACACCGTGTGGACCGACGCGGACACGTTGCCGCTGCTCTCCGAGATCGAGGCGCCGGAGAAGTGGACGCAGCGAGTTCTGGGATGACCGGCGTCCCGGCATGACCGGGGCACGCCCGATGCCGGAGGGCCCGCACCTGCTCACGGTGCGGCGGGCGGTGCGCGCCTGGTTCGGGGAGCATTGCCCGGAGCGCGCCGTCGTCGTCGGGCTGTCGGGTGGTGCGGACTCGCTGGCGCTCACCGCCGCCTGTGTGGCCGAGGGCGCGCAGGTGCACGCCGTGGTCGTCGACCACGCACTGCAGGCGGGTTCGGCCGAGGTGGCGCACAGGGCCGTCGAGCAGGCACGAGACCTCGGGTGTTCCCGCGCCGAGGTGAGGACCGTGTCGGTGACCGGGGCGGGTGGACCCGAGGCCGCGGCCCGGCGCGCCCGGTACGCCGCTCTCGACGCGGTCCGCGGTGACCGCCCGATCTTGCTGGGCCACACGCTGGACGACCAGGCCGAGACCGTCCTGCTCGGACTCGGCCGCGGATCCGGGTCCCGATCGCTGCGGGGGATGGCGGCCTGGGACCCGCCGCGAGGTCGGCCGCTGTTGACAGTGCGCCGCGAGTCCACCGTCGGCGCGTGCGCCGAACTGGGTCTCGCCGCGTGGGACGACCCGCACAACCTCGACCCGTCCTTCGTTCGGGTCCGACTCCGCGGCGAGGTGCTCCCGCTGCTGGAGGACGTCCTGCACGGCGGTGTCGCCGCCGCGCTCGCGCGCACCGCCGACCAGCTGCGCGAGGACGGCGCCGTTCTCGACGCACTCGCCGCGGACATCGCCGTGTCCGCCCGCGTCGGCGACGCGCTGGAGGTGTCCGCCCTCGTGGAGGTACCGGGTGCACTCCGTCGGCGGGTGATCCGCGAGTGGCTGGCCGACTGTGGAGTGCCGTTGCGCAACGAGGCGCAGGTGCGCGCCGTGGACGATCTCGTCGGCGCGTGGCGCGGGCAGGGCGGCGTCGCGGTGGCCGGGGGCGGCCCGGTCGAGAGGTTGGTCGTCGAGAGACGACGTGGCAAGCTCGACCTGGTTCGGTGGACCGGCCGGGCCGCGAGCGAGTGAAGGGACACCCGTGTACGAGGGCGACATCGCATCGATCCTGATCTCCCGAGAGGAGATCGACAAGCGTATCGCCGAGCTGGCCGAGGAGATCGCCGCTCGCTATCCGGTGGGGGCTCCCGAGGGTGATCTGCTGCTCGTCGGAGTTCTCAAGGGCGCCATCATGTTCATGACGGATTTCGCACGCGCACTGCCGATCCCGAGCCAGCTCGAGTTCATGGCGGTCAGTTCGTACGGATCGTCCACGTCCTCGTCGGGCGTCGTCCGCATCCTCAAGGACCTCGACCGCGACATCCACGGCCGCCACGTTCTCATCGTGGAGGACATCATCGACTCCGGTCTGACGCTGTCGTGGTTGATGAAGAACCTCGCCACGCGCCAGCCCGCGTCGCTCGAGGTGGTCACCTTGCTCCGCAAGCCCGACGCGGTGAAGGTGGACGTCGACGTCGCGAACGTCGGCTTCGACATCCCGAACGAGTTCGTCGTGGGCTACGGCCTCGACTACGACGAGCGTTACCGCGACCTTCCCTACATCGGACTGCTGGAACCCCGGGTCTACGGAGGCTGATCGAATGTCGCGCGAACAGGTCGGCCCCACCGCCACGTCCATCGCGGACGACGTCCGGAACGGGCGGGTCCAACCTGCCGCGGTAGCCCGAGAAGCGTTGGACCGCATCGCCGCTCGGAACGACGACCTGCACGCGTTCGTCGTGGTGCGTCCCGACGAGGTGCTCCGGGAAGCGGACGCGATCGCCGTCCGAGCGGATCTGCGCGCCCTGCCGCTCGCCGGCGTCCCGGTGGCGATCAAGGACAACGTCCCGGTGACGGGCTACCCGATGCGCAACGGTTCGCTCGCGACGTCCGACACTCCCGCCGCCGCGGATCACCCGGTGGTCGCGCGCCTGCGCGGCGCGGGCGCCGTGGTCGTCGGTCTCACCTCGGTTCCCGAGCTGTGCCTGTGGGGCGCGACGGACGGTGCCGACGGCATCGCCCGCAATCCGTGGAACCGTGACCTCACCCCGGGCGGATCGTCCGGTGGCGCCGCCGCCGCGGTCTCCTCGGGCATGGTGCCCGTCGCCCACGGCAACGACGGCATGGGGTCCATCCGGATCCCCGCCGCGAACTGCGGACTGGTCGGCATCAAGCCGGGGCTCGGCCTCGTCCCGTCCGAACTGGGCAACGGCTCGTGGTTCGGCATGTCGGAGAACGGTCCGTTGACCACGACCGTCGCCGACGCGGCGCTTCTGCTCTCGGTCATGGCGGACGATCCGGATCTCGCCTATGTCGACGCTCCCGAGACCACGCGCATCGGGGTCGCCGTGGAGTCGCCGTCGCCCGTCGTGCGAGTGGATCCCCACTTCCGGCAGGCCGCACTCGACGTCGCACGGGAGCTCGAGCGGATCGGGCACCGCACCAGCACGGCAGCGCTGCCCTACCCGGCCAGTCCACTCGGGCAGCTCGCCCGCTGGACGGCCGGCGGAGCCGCGGACGCCGCCGGGCTCGATGTGTCGGCGCTGCAGAAGCGAACCCGTCGCCACATCGCGGTGGGTCGGCGAGCGGCACGGTTCGTGCGGCCATCGCAGACCGAGACGCTCACGCGACGCATGCGCTCGTACTTCGAGAGTGTCGACGTGGTGCTGACGCCGGCGCTCGCCGCGCCGCCGATCCGTGCGGACCGGTGGAGCGAGCGCGGGTGGGCAGCCAACATGGCGGCCAACATTCGCTACGCACCCTTCGCGGCACCGTGGAACTTGCTGGGGTGGCCCGCCGTGAGTGTGCCCGCGGGACTCCATCCCGAGTCGGGGACTCCGCTGGCCGTGCAGCTGGCGGGCCCTCCCGGGTCCGAGCGTCGACTGCTGGCGCTCGCGGCACAGATCGAACAGCATCGGCCCTGGCCACGCACCGCGGCCGACCGGTAACACTCGTCACGCGCAGCTGGGCGCGGGAACCTCACCGCGTGTCGGCGCGTTGACCGAGATGTGCGCGCCGCCCGGCCGTCCGCATCCGCGGTAACCTGGCTTGTCCGGTGCGCAACCGGCAACGATCGAGAACTGCTGCCGGCCGACCGACGCGAACCATGACCACCTGCCTGTGAGTCCGACTGCCATCGAGGGCGACGCTGTATGAACCGCAAGACTTTGTTCCGCAACCTGGCGATAGTCGCCGGCATCCTGTTGGTGATCTTCGCCTTCAGCTACTTCGGCGACGACACGCGGGGGTGGAAGAGTGTCGACACGTCGGTCGCCGTCGCGCAGCTCGACGACCAGAACGTGCAGACCGCGCAGATCGACGACCGTGAGCAGCAGGTTCGTCTGACGCTGAAGAGCGGCAACGACGCCACCGGCAACGAGACGCAGATCATCTCGCAGTACCCGGACGCCGCGTCGCAGCAGATTTTCGACAAGGTCGCCGCGTCGGGTGCCGAGAGCTACGACACCGAGGTGACGCAGGACAGCTGGTTCACGTCGATCCTGGTGTTCCTGCTCCCGATGATCATCCTGCTGGGCATCTTCATCTTCGTGATGTCGCGCATGCAGGGCGGCGGGCGTGGCGGTGTGATGGGCTTCGGCAAGTCCAAGGCCAAGCAGCTCACCAAGGACATGCCGAAGACGACGTTCGCGGACGTGGCAGGCGCGAACGAAGCGGTCGAAGAGCTGTACGAGATCAAGGACTTCCTGCAGAACCCGGCCCGCTACCAGGCACTCGGCGCGAAGATCCCCCGCGGCGTGCTGCTCTACGGCCCTCCCGGAACCGGCAAGACGCTGCTCGCCCGCGCCGTCGCCGGTGAGGCCGGCGTGCCGTTCTTCACCATCTCCGGTTCCGACTTCGTCGAGATGTTCGTCGGTGTCGGTGCCTCACGTGTGCGCGACCTGTTCGAGCAGGCCAAGCAGAACAGCCCCTGCATCATCTTCGTCGACGAGATCGACGCCGTCGGTCGCCAGCGCGGCGCCGGTCTGGGCGGCGGACACGACGAGCGCGAGCAGACGCTCAACCAGCTGCTCGTCGAGATGGACGGCTTCGGTGAGCGCACCGGCGTCATCCTCATCGCCGCGACCAACCGCCCCGACATCCTCGATCCCGCCCTGCTGCGCCCGGGCCGTTTCGACAGGCAGATCCCGGTCGGCGCCCCCGACCTCGCAGGACGCCGCGCGATTCTCGCGGTGCACTCGAAGGGCAAGCCGATCGCGCAGGACGCCGACCTCGAGGGTCTGGCCAAGCGCACCGTCGGCATGTCGGGCGCGGATCTCGCGAACGTCATCAACGAGGCCGCACTGCTCACGGCGCGGGAGAACGGCACCGTGGTCACCGAGGCCGCCCTCGAGGAGTCGGTGGACCGCGTCATCGGCGGACCTCGACGCAAGAGCCGCATCATCAGTGAGCACGAGCGCAAGATCACGGCGTACCACGAGGGTGGTCACACCCTCGCGGCGTGGGCGATGCCCGACATCGAGCCGATCTACAAGGTCACCATCCTCGCCCGCGGCCGCACCGGTGGTCACGCGATGACGGTGCCGGAGGACGACAAGGGCCTGATGACGCGCTCCGAGATGATCGCGCGCCTCGTCATGGCGATGGGCGGCCGCGCTGCCGAGGAGCTCGTCTTCCACGAGCCGACCACGGGAGCGTCGTCCGACATCGACCAGGCGACCAAGATCGCTCGCGCCATGGTCACCGAGTACGGCATGAGCAGCAAGCTCGGCGCCGTCCGGTACGGCCAGGAGCAGGGCGATCCGTTCCTGGGCCGCTCGATGGGCGTCCAGTCCGACTACTCGCACGAGGTCGCGCGGGAGATCGACGGGGAGGTGCGCAACCTCATCGAGGCCGCGCACACCGAGGCGTGGGCCATCCTGAACGACTACCGCGACGTCCTCGACATCCTGGCCACCGAGCTGCTCGAGCGCGAGACACTCACGCGCAAGGATCTGGAGAAGATCTTCACCGGCGTCGAGAAGCGTCCCCGCATCACCGCGTTCAACGACTTCGGTGATCGAGTTCCGTCGTCCAAGCCCCCGGTGAAGACGCCGCGCGAGCTCGCGACCGAGCGCGGGGAGCCGTGGCCCCCCGTCTCGATCGTCAAGGAGCCGAGCTACGCCGGCCAGGCCCAGAACGGCCAGGCACAGAACGGCCAGAACGGCCACGCCCAGAACGGGCACGGCCAGAACGGTCACGGTCAGAACGGGCAGGGCCAGAACGGGTCGACCCCGAACGGTCAGGGTGGCGCACATCGCGGCGGCCGTCCCGGCTCCTCGATGCCCGACTACGGCGCACCGGCCGGCTGGTCCGCACCGGGATGGCCTCCTCGCGAGAACGAGGCACCTCGGTACCCGGAGCCGCAGGGTTACGGCCAGCCGCAGGGTTACGGCCAGCCGCAGGGTTACGGCCAGCCCCAGGGTTACGGCCAGCCCCAGGGATACGGGCAGCCGCAGGGTCAGGGTGACCCGCAGGGCTACCAGGGTCCGCGTGGGTACCAGGAACCGCGCGGCTACGACGAGCCCCAGCCCTACCAGGAACCGCAGCCCTACCAGGAACCCCAGCCCTATCGGGAACCGCAGGCGTACCAGGAACCCCAGCCCTATCAGGAGCCGTACCAGGATCCGCAGCCGTACGGGCAGTACCCCGGTTCGGGTGTGGGGGAGCCGGCTCAGCCCGAGCCGCGTTACCGCAACCCGCAGAACCCGGAGGGGCAGTACCAGCCTCCGCGTGACGAGGCCGAGGATCCCCAGCTGCCGCCGAACACCCAGCGGTGGGAGGGCCCGGACGCGCGCTAGAGTCGCTCGTCCGACCCTCTCGTCCGTGCGGCCGCACCCGCCCGCACATCACTCCGGCTGCTCTGATCCATCGGCAGCGCGTCCGTCAGCGAAGGGACCTCCCGTGTCCGTCAACCAAGCCGATCAGTCGATCGACGAGCCCGTGTCCGTGGTGTCCGGTCGAACGTTCGATCAGGAGCGCGCCGAGGCGGCCGTTCGCGAGCTGCTGCTCGCGGTGGGTGAGGACCCCGAGCGCGAGGGGCTGAAGGACACGCCCGCTCGAGTGGCGCGTGCATACAGGGAGATGTTCGGCGGACTGTTCGTCGATCCTGACGAGGTGCTGGGAACGACGTTCGACGAGGCGCACCGCGAGCTCGTCCTCGTGCGGGACATCCCGATGTACTCGACGTGCGAGCACCACCTGGTGTCCTTTCACGGCGTCGCGCACGTCGGCTACATCCCGGGCAAGTCGGGCCGGGTGACGGGCCTGTCGAAGCTGGCGCGGGTCGTCGACCTGTACGCGAAGCGGCCGCAGGTGCAGGAGCGTCTCACCTCGCAGGTCGCCGACGCGATGATGCGCAAGCTCGAACCGCGCGGAGTCATCGTGGTGATGGAGGCCGAGCACCTCTGCATGGCGATGCGGGGAATCCGTAAGCCGGGCGCCAGCACCACCACGTCCGCCGTGCGCGGTGTGTTCCAGTCCAGCGCGGTGTCCCGGTCCGAGGCGCTGGATCTCATTCTTCGCAAATAGGCGCCGCTCGTGTTCACGCTTCCGCACGCGGACGGGCCCGTGGTGATGGGCGTCGTCAACGTCACGGCCGACTCGTTCTCGGACGGCGGCCGCTACCTCGACGTCGACGCCGCGGTGCGTCACGGCCTCGAACTGCACGCCGCGGGTGTCGACATCGTCGATGTGGGGGGCGAGTCGACACGTCCGGGAGCCGACCGCGTCGACCCGTCCGTCGAGGCGGAGCGCGTCGCACCGGTGATCGCCGAGTTGGTCTCTCACGGCGTGTGCGTCAGCGTCGACACGATGCGGGCATCCGTGGCGACCGCGGCGATCGGTGCGGGCGTGTCCATCGTCAACGACGTCTCCGGTGGCCGCGCCGATCCCGACATGGCGGGTGTCGTCGCCGATGCCGGTGTCGCCTGGGTGCTCATGCACTGGCGTTCCACCGTCGACTGGACCCACCGACCCGGTGCCGCCGAGGAGCACGACTACGGCGACATCGTCGAGGACGTGCGCAGCGGACTGCTCCGTCAGGTCGACGCGGCCGTCGCCGCCGGGGTGGACAGTTCCCGCATCGTCCTCGATCCGGGGCTCGGCTTCGCCAAGAACGCGGAGCACAACTGGGCGTTGCTCCGCCGACTCGATCGTCTCGTCGACACGGGCATTCCCGTGCTGGTGGGTGCGTCCCGCAAACGATTCCTCGGCACTCTGCTCGCCCGCGACGGGCAGCCTCGCCCTCCGCACGGCCGCGACGCTGCGACGGCCGCGATCTCGGTGCTGTCCGCCGTGGCGGGCGCCTGGGGGGTGCGCGTCCACGACGCCGTCGGCACTCTCGACGCTCTCGCCGTGCACCGGCAGTGGCACGGCCCGACCGAACCGAAAGGCACGACATGACCGATCGCATCGAGCTGCGCGGATTGACCGTGCGCGGCAATCACGGTGTCTTCGACCACGAGAAGCGCGACGGGCAGGACTTCCTCGTCGACCTCGTCGTCCACATGGATCTCGCCCCGGCCGCGGCATCGGACGACCTGACGAAGACGGCGCACTACGGCGAGTTGGCCGAGGCCGCCGCCGCGGTCGTCGCGGGGCCGAGTCGCGATCTCATCGAGACGGTCGCGAGCGAGATCGCCGACGGTGTCCTGACGGATCCGCGCGTGGAACGCGTCGAGGTCACCCTGCACAAGCCGTCGGCTCCGATCCCCCTGACCTTCACGGACGTGGCCGTCGTGGTGAGCCGATCGAGGTCTGCGTGACCCGCGCGGTGCTCTCGATCGGGAGCAACATCGGGGACAGCGAACAGCAGTTGCGGGCCGTGGTCGAGGGTCTCGGTGACGCCGTCGTCGCAGTGTCGACCGTGTTCGCCACCGCCCCGTGGGGCGGCATCGACCAGCAGGACTTCCTCAACGCCGTCGTGATCGTGGACGACGAGAACACCGACTGCCGGGGCTGGTTGCGACGGGGACAGCAGTTGGAGACGGCCGCTCACCGCGAGCGGGTGCAGCGCTGGGGACCGCGGACCGTCGACGTGGACGTCGTCGTGTGCGACGACGTCGTCAGCGACGACCCCGAGCTGATTCTTCCGCACCCACTGGCGCACGAGCGCGCCTTCGTCCTCGCACCGTGGCTGGACGCCGATCCCGACGCCGTGCTGCGTGGCCGATCGGTGCGCGACCTGCTGGCCGAGCTGCCGGAGTCCGAACGTGCCGGTGTGCGTCGCACCGAGACACGGTTGTGGGACCCGGTGCGCTGCGGGCGGGCCGGCGGTGACTCCACGTGAGCCCGACGCGCGTGCGCGACCTCGTCGCGCTCGCGGCGTTCGCCGTGGTGGCCACCTGGATCCTCGCGTCCTCGTTCTACGGGTCTGTTCCGCCGATCTCGACGTTCGCCGGAGCGTCGCTGTATCCGGTGGCGGTCGTCCTCGTGGTCGTGGGTCTGCTGGTGCGGTCCCGATTGCGCACCCGCAGGATCGGCCCCGGGCCCGGCCAGCTGCATCCGATCACGGTCGCCCGCGCCGTCGCACTGGCGAAGGCCGCGGCCCTCGTCGGTGCAGCGGCGGCGGGAGTGTGGGCCGGTCTGCTGATCCATCTGCTGCCCCTGCGGTCCTCGGTGCGCGCGGCGTCGGAGGACACGCCGGGAGCGCTGATCGGCCTCGTCGCCGGGATCGTCGCCGTGGCCGCTGCCCTGTGGCTCGAGCACTGCTGCCGGACACCGGACGACGGAGCCGACGAGCCCGCCCACTGACCCGATCGCGGCCGTCCTCGGACACCCCGTCCGTGCATGGTGAAGTGCGACAGCCGCCCGAGCCGTTACCCTGGGATTCATGACGGACACCGGCAGGAGCAAGGCGAACCGTCGCACGAAACGCGGCGGCAACCACACGGCTCTCGCCGGTCTGGTTCTGCTGGGCGTGGTGGCCAGCGTTCTGATGATCCTCAGCGACAGCGTTCCGCTGCTGCGCGTGGGCATCGTGGCAGCGCTGTGGGCCGCCGTTCTCGGCGCGTTCGCGATGACGAAATACCGCCGCGACGCCGCGGTGGATCAGATGAAGGCGCGCGATCTGCAGACCGTCTACGAGCTCCAGCTGGAGCGGGAGATTGCCGCGCGCCGCGAGTACGAGCTCGGCGTCGAGTCGCGGGTGCGCGCCGAGATCGGTGCCGACGGAGACGAGATGCGTGCTCTCCGAGCCGAACTCGCGTCGCTGCGCCGCAGCCTCGAGATGCTGTTCGACGGCGAGTTGCCGGACGACCGCGCTGCCATCGCCGGCGAGGCGATGCGGATGCGGGAGCTGGCCGAGCGCTCCTACAGCGGCTACGAGCCGGCGCCGTCCGGTCTGTACGTTCCCGGATCGCGCACCCGCCCGCCGAGCTTCGCCCCCGATCCGACCTACTCCCGGCCCGGCTTCGCCACTCCCTTCGACGACCCGGTCACGGCGGAGACGTCGGTCATCGGCGGCGAGTTCGATCACGACGGCACCTTCCATCCGGCACCCGCACCGCCGTCGCCGCGCACCCCCGAATGGAACCCGTCGAGTCACCGCGCCGACAGCATTCCCGTCGCCCCCGAGCCGGAACCCCTTCCCGAGCCGGAACCCGAGCCCGAGCCGGAACCGCTGCCGGAACCCGAACCCGAGCCCGAACCCCTGCCGGAGCCCGAGCCGCTCCCCGAACCCGAGCCGCAGCCCGAACCCGATCCGCTGCCGACCCTGGACGTCGAGCCCGAACCCGAGCCGGAAGAGCCCGAGCTTCCGGAACCCGCGCCCGTCGCACCCGTGCAGTCGGGCGGTCGACGACGCGCTGCGGATCCGGACGACGAGTCCGACGCACCGGTCGACGCAGGATCGGGAGCACATTCGAGTGGGCGCTCCGTCGCGGACATCCTCGCGGGGATGGGCACCGCGGACGCGTCGACAGGATCGGGTCGCCGGCGCCGCCGTGCCGAGTAGACACCGCGCCGAGTGAGAGCTTCGTCGAGTGAGATCTGCGCCGCGGGTGTGACCGGCGTCGCATGGCGGTCGGTCGACGCCGGACACTAGTGTGGGCGTCGATGAGTCCGGTACCCGCCGAGCGGGACTGGAACTGTATCCCCGAGAGGACCCTTCTTGTCCCCCGATCGAGTCACGTCCGACCCCGCCCCGGCGCGCCTGTCCGTCGGTGTCGTGTCCGCAGGCCGGGTCGGTACCGCGCTGGGTGAGGCGCTCGAACGCGTCGGCCACGTCGTGTTCGGCTGCGCCGCCGTCTCCGACGCGTCCCGGCGCCGCGCCGAGACCCGCCTCCCCGACGCGGAGATCATGCCGGCCACGGATGTGGCTCGGCGCAGTGAACTGCTGATCCTCGCGGTGCCGGATCAGGAACTGGACGCGCTGGTCCGCGGGTTGGCGCGCACCGATGCGGTGTCGCCCGGAACTCTCGTGCTGCACACGTCCGGCGCCAACGGTGTCGGCATCCTCGCGCCGCTGGCGGGCCGAGGAGTGGTGACGATGGCCGTGCACCCCGCGATGACCTTCAGCGGCAAACCCGAGGACACCGACCGTCTGGCGACCGCGTGCTTCGGCATCACGGCGGCCGACGAGATCGGCCTCGCGATCGCGCAGGGACTGGTGCTCGAGATCGGCGGCGAGCCCGTGGGTGTGCCCGAGGAGGCGCGCACGCTGTACCACGCCGCGCTCGCCCACGGGTCGAACCACCTGGTCACTCTGGTCGTCGACGCCCTCGACGCGCTGCGGGACGCGTTGGCCCACGAGGAACTTCCCGGCCAGCAGCCGGTGGAACAGCGTCCCGGTGGTGTGGCGGAGCGGGTTCTGGCGCCACTGCTGTCGGCGGCGTTGGACAACGTGCTGCGCAGCGGACAGGGCGCGTTGACCGGTCCGGTGGCGCGCGGCGACGGGGCGACGGTGTCCAGGCATCTCGACGCGTTGACCGATCTCGACCCGCGGATCGCCGCGGGCTATCGCGCGATGTCACTGCGTACGGCCGAGCGGACCGGCGCGGACGACACCGTGATGAACGTCCTGCGGGACAACGAATGAGGAGGCAGCCGTGAGTGCACTCGACGGCGCGTACACACCGGGTGAACTGACGGTGCATCACGCACCCGATGTCGTCCGGTCGGTCACCCGTGCCCTGCGCTCGGCGGGACGCCGAGTCGCGCTCGTGCCCACCATGGGTGCGTTGCACGCCGGTCACGTCCAGCTCGTGGAGATGGCGAAGCGGAGCGGCGCTGTCGTCGTGGTGTCGATCTTCGTCAACCCGCTGCAGTTCGGGGCGGGGGAGGATCTCGACGCGTACCCGCGCACCCTCGACGCCGACCTGGACGTGCTGCGCGCAGCCGGGGTGGAACTGGCCTTCGTCCCGAGTGTGCAGGACATGTACCCGCACGGTCCGCGGACGACGGTGCACCCCGGTCCGCTCGGTGCCGAACTCGAAGGCGCCTCGCGGCCCGGCCATTTCGCCGGGATGCTGACGGTGGTCGCGAAGCTGCTCGGCATCGTCGCACCCACCACGGCCTACTTCGGGGAGAAGGACTACCAGCAGCTGGTCCTCATCGACCAGATGGTGCGCGACCTGAACATCGACGTCGAGATCCGCGGCGTCCCCATCGTCCGCGAGTCCGACGGTCTCGCCCTGTCCTCGCGCAACCGGTACCTCGACGAGCACCAGCGGTCCCTCGCGGTGGCCCTGTCGGCAGCGCTGATCGCCGGCACCCATGCTGCCGAGGGTGGTTCGGATGCCGTTCTGGCGGCGGCACAGTCGGTGCTCGACACGGTGCCGGAGGTGGACGTCGACTACCTCGAGATACGCGGAGCCGATCTCCGTGACGCACCCGAGGAGGGAGACGGCCGGTTGCTGGTCGCCGCCCGCGTGGGCACCACGCGCCTGCTCGACAACGTGGGCGTCGCTCTCGGTACCGGATTCCAGGGTCGCGATCCGGAATCCGCAGCTGGACAACGCCATCTCGGCCACTCCTGACTCCACTTCGACCGGCCTGCCCGCAACTCCGCCCGGCTCCAGACAGGTAAGGACCCACCATGCTCCGCACGATGATGACCTCGAAGATCCACCGCGCCACCGTGACCCACGCCGATCTGCACTACGTGGGGTCGGTGACCATCGATCAGGACCTGCTCGACGCCGCCGCGCTGCTCGAGGGTGAGCAGGTGACCATCGTGGACATCGACAACGGTGCTCGGCTCGAGACCTACGTCATCGCGGGGCAGCGTGGTTCGGGAGTGGTCGGGATCAACGGCGCCGCAGCGCATCTCGTGCATCCGGGTGATCTGGTGATCATCATCGCCTACGGCATCCTCGATCCGGCCGAGGTCGCCGAGTACGCGCCGAACGTGGTGTTCGTCGACGCCGACAACCGCCCCGTCCAGGTGGGCACCGATCCGGCGGACAGCCCGGCCGGCTCCGGACTGATCTCGCCGCGCACACTCACCGCGGACACGCGTGACACGGTCTCGGTCTGATGCTGCTCACCGTCGACGTCCGCAACACCAACATCGTGTTGGGCGTGTTCACCGGCACCGGTGACCACGCGCGGCTGACGCGGCAACGCCGGATGCGGACGGACGCGTCGATGACGGCGGACGAGCTCGCGTTGACGTTCCGCGGTCTCCTCGGTCCCGACGTGGAGACCATCACGGGTGTCGCGGCGCTGTCGACGGTCCCGTCGGTGCTGCGCGAGATCAGGACGATGCTGGGGCGGTACTGGTCGCACGTTCCCCACGTGGTCGTCGAGCCCGGTGTACGCACGGGAGTGCCTCTGCTGGTGGACAATCCGAAGGAGGTGGGCGCCGACCGCATCGTCAACAGCCTCGCGGCTCACCACCTGTACGACGCCCCGTGCATCATCGTCGACTTCGGGACGTCCACGTGTGTCGACGTCGTGTCGGCGAAGGGGGAGTTCCTGGGCGGATCGATCGCACCCGGACTCGAGATCTCCATGGACGCGCTCGCGTCCCGCTCGGCGGCGCTGCGCAAGGTCGAACTGGTCCGGCCCCGAGGTGTTCTGGGCAAGAACACCGTCGAGGCCATGCAGTCGGGTGCGATTTTCGGCTTCGCCGGCCTCGTCGACGGCATCGTCGACCGGGTGTGCCGCGAGGTGCCCGGCTTCGACGGCGACGACGTCGTCGTGGTGGCCACCGGCGACACGGCGTCGCTCGTCATGGACGACTCCTCGTCGATCGATCGCATCGAGCCGGACCTCACGTTGGCGGGACTGCGGCTGGTCTACGAGCGCAATCAGGCCCGTCGCCGCTGATCGAGGCCACGACGGTCGAGGTGGCGCGCTGCCGAACGGTGTGCCACACTTTCGGGGTGACTGATCGCACGGGTGCTCGGGAGTGTTGTCGGGGCTGACGCCTGCCCTGACTGTCATCACACCTCCCTGGAGTCCTGTCGTGCTCTCGCTCTCTGCTGTCGCCCCCACCTCTCTGCGTCCCGCCGATCTGCTGCGCCTCACCGATCAAGGTGCGGCGGACGTGCTCGACGGTCGCCATGATGCGCTCCTCCCGCCCGGTGGAGTGTTTCCAGCAGGTGAACGGTGGTGTGCCCGTCTACATTCGGACGATCTGGTCGACCTGTGGCTCATCAGCTGGGTGCCGGACAAGTCCACCGAACTGCACGACCACGCCGGATCGCTCGGCGCGCTGACCGTCCTGAGCGGCTCGCTCAGCGAATACCGTTGGAACGGTGAGGGTCTGCATCACCGCCGCCTGGATGCGGGTGATCAGGCGTCCTTCCCGCTGGGGTGGGTCCACGACGTCACCCACGCACCGGCCCCGACATCGGACCCGGTGACCGTGAGCGGTCCGACACTGAGCGTGCATGCGTACTCGCCGCCGCTGACGGCCATGTCCTACTACGAGATCGGCGAGCGCGGTGCTCTGCGCCGCACCCGGTCCGTCCTGACCGACCTGCCCGAGGGAGACGCGTGATGACGACTCGACCCACCACCCGATCGAGCATCGACGACATGCTCGAGCGCGCACGGTCCACGTACCGCCGCACGGACGTCTCCGAGCTGGCCGATGCCGTCGCCCGCGGCGCGGTGCTCGTCGACATCCGCCCCCAGGCACAGCGCGCGCTGGAGGGGACCATGCCGGGGGCACTGGCCGTCGAGCGCAACGTCCTCGAGTGGCGGTGCGACCCCACGAGCAGCGCACGCCTGGCCATCGCGGTGGATCACGACGTCGAGTGGATCGTGCTGTGCTCCGAGGGCTACACCTCCTCGCTGGCCGCCGCGGCGCTGCAGGAACTGGGGCTCACGCGAGCGTCCGACGTCATCGGTGGGTACCGCGCCATCGTCGACGCCGGGCTCACCGGCGTCGTGGGGAGCGCACGGCACTGCCTGCGCGAAGGGCGCACTCTCGTCGCGCACTGACCTCTCTATAGGCTGGGCAGTCGTGACCGAGACACCACGAGCAGACACCGACCCCGCCGCCGTTCCCACCGACGACACCCCGGAACAGGTGCGCATCCGCCGCGAGAAGCGCGCCCGGCTGCTGGAGTCTGGGCGCGAGGCGTATCCGGTGTCGGTCGCGAGGACGCACTCGCTGGCCGAGGTCCGGGCTGCGCATCCCGCGCTCGAGCCGGACACGCACACCGGCGAGCAGGTGGGGGTGGCCGGTCGCGTCATCTTCCTGCGCAACACCGGCAAGCTCTGCTTCGCGACGCTGCAGGACGGGGACGGCACGCAGCTCCAGGCCATGATCTCCCTCGCCGGTGTCGGCGAGGACGCGCTGGCGCTGTGGAAGTCGGACGTCGATCTCGGCGACATGATCTTCGTGCACGGCGAGGTGATCAGCTCCCGACGCGGCGAGCTGAGCGTCATGGCGGACGAGTGGCAGATGGCGTCCAAGTCGCTGCGGCCCCTGCCCGTCGCCCACAAGGAGATGAACGAGGAGTCCCGCGTCCGCCAGCGGTACGTCGACCTCATCGTGCGTCCCGGGGCGCGGGAGAACGCCCGCCGCCGCGTCGCCGCGCTGCGCGCACTGCGTGACGGGCTCGAGCGCCGCGGATTCCTGGAGATCGAGACCCCGATGCTCCAGACGCTGCACGGCGGCGCCGCGGCCCGACCGTTCACGACGCACTCGAACGCGCTCGACATCGACCTGTTCCTCCGCATCGCTCCCGAACTGTTTCTCAAGCGGGCGGTCGTGGGCGGCATCGACCGGGTCTTCGAGATCAACCGCAACTTCCGCAACGAGGGCATCGACTCCACGCACTCCCCGGAGTTCGCGATGCTCGAGACGTACGAGGCCTACGGCACGTACGACGACTCCGCAGTGATGACGCGCGAGCTCGTGCAGGAAGTCGTCCAGGCCGTGTACGGGTCGCTCCAGGTCACCCTCGCGGACGGTTCCGCGTACGACTTCGCGGGCGAGTGGACCACCATCGAGATGTACCCGTCGTTGTCGGCCGCCGTCGGTATCGAGGTGACACCGGAGACGAGCCCGGACGACCTGCGTGCGCTGGCCGATCGGGTGGGTCTCGCCGTGCCGACGGACAAGGGGTGGGGCCACGGCAAGCTGGTCGAGGAGCTGTGGGAGCACAGCTGCGGGGACCAGCTCCACACTCCGACGTTCGTCCGCAACTTCCCCGTGGAGACGTCGCCTCTGGTCCGGGCCCATCGCAGCATCCCCGGTGTGGTGGAGAAGTGGGACCTCTACGTGCGGGGCTTCGAGCTCGCCACCGGCTACTCGGAGCTCGTCGATCCCGTCGTGCAGCGCGAGCGCTTCGTCGATCAGGCCCGGCTGGCGTCGGCCGGCGACGACGAGGCCATGGTCCTCGACGAGGACTTCCTCACCGCCATGGAGTACGCGATGCCGCCCACAACGGGTACGGGAATGGGCATCGACCGCCTTCTGATGGCGCTCACAGGGCTGGGTATTCGCGAGACCATCCTCTTTCCATTGGTGCGTCCCGACCGCGGCTGACGCCCGAATGGAACATTCCACTCGGTACGCTGCAAGGCCTCGGTAATGCGCGCTATTATCGATCCTGCTCGGCGAAAAGTGTCGCTGTGTTCGGAGGGGGGAATGCGTCGAATGGTCAAGAAGGTGACGGTCACGCTGGTCGACGACGTCGACAACGTGCCGGCTGACGAGACGGTGTCGATCGGGTTGGACGGCACGTGGTTCGAGTTGGATCTGTCCAACTCGAACGCCGATGAGCTGCGGAAAGTCATGGATCAGTGGATCCAGCACGCGCGGCGGGTGTCGACGCGGACGACCGGGGGAGGGTCGGCCGCGAGCTCGTCCGGGGGCACGCGGACACGCGGAGCGGCCGATCGGGCGCGCAGTGCTGCAATACGGGAATGGGCGCGCACGCAAGGTTTCGAGATCAGCGCGCGGGGCCGCATATCGTCCGAGATCGTGCGGGCCTGGGAACTTTCTTCGTGATTCTGTCCTGTCTGTCGGAGTCATTGTCATTCGATTGAATGACAATAACTCCAATGGATGGGCGGAATGTCCGTCACGTCTCATCACGCCGACCCATTGCCGTGGGTGCCGATCAGGAGTAGGCCGTTCGCTGCGGGCGAAGGCGGGAACGGTGAATCCGCTGTCGCTCGTGGTAACGAATCTCCGGTGTCGTGCGTTGTGACTGCATACAAGGGTGCCGGTGTCGTCCCGATGGACGCGCCGAGGGCGTGGGAGCCACCGTTCGCCGTCGGATGAACTTCCCCGGCGGAGCGGCACTCGAAGGTCACGGCAACTAGAGTGAGAGTCGGGCTCGAGGTTCGGACTAGAGGGTCCGACGCCTGCCCCGTCATCAGTGTGAGGGAGAGCGATGTTCGAGAGGTTCACCGACCGCGCACGGCGCGTCGTCGTCCTGGCCCAAGAAGAGGCCCGGATGCTCAACCACAACTACATCGGCACGGAGCACATCCTGCTGGGTCTCATCCACGAGGGTGAAGGCGTGGCGGCGAAGTCTCTGGAGTCGCTCGGGATCTCCCTCGAAGGTGTACGCAGCCAGGTCGAGGAGATCATCGGCCAGGGCCAGCAGGCACCGTCCGGGCACATCCCGTTCACTCCGCGTGCCAAGAAGGTCCTCGAGCTCAGCCTGCGTGAGGCGCTGCAGCTCGGACACAACTACATCGGCACTGAGCACATCCTGCTCGGCCTCATCCGTGAGGGCGAGGGTGTGGCTGCGCAGGTGCTGGTCAAGCTCGGCGCCGATCTCAACCGCGTGCGCCAGCAGGTCATCCAGCTCCTGTCGGGATACCAGGGCAAGGAGCCCAGCGAGTCCGGCAGCAGCCGCGGCGAGGCGGGCACACCGTCCACGTCGCTGGTGCTCGACCAGTTCGGCCGCAACCTCACGCAGGCCGCACTCGAGGGCAAGCTCGACCCGGTGATCGGACGCGCGAAGGAGATCGAGCGCGTCATGCAGGTGCTGAGCCGCCGTACCAAGAACAACCCGGTGCTCATCGGTGAGCCCGGCGTCGGCAAGACCGCCGTCGTCGAGGGCCTCGCGCAGGCGATCGTCAACGGCGAGGTTCCCGAGACGCTCAAGGACAAGCAGCTCTACACGCTGGACCTGGGCTCGCTCGTCGCCGGCAGCCGGTACCGCGGTGACTTCGAGGAGCGCCTGAAGAAGGTGCTCAAGGAGATCAACACCCGCGGCGACATCATCCTGTTCATCGACGAGCTGCACACGCTCGTCGGCGCGGGTGCTGCCGAGGGCGCGATCGACGCGGCCTCCATCCTGAAGCCGAAGCTCGCTCGTGGTGAGCTCCAGACCATCGGTGCCACCACGCTCGACGAGTACCGCAAGTACATCGAGAAGGACGCGGCCCTCGAGCGTCGCTTCCAGCCGGTGCAGGTCGGCGAGCCGTCGGTCGATCACACGATCGAGATCCTCAAGGGTCTGCGCGACCGGTACGAGGCGCATCACCGCGTCTCGATCACCGACAGCGCGCTCGTGGCGGCCGCGACCCTGGCCGACCGGTACATCAACGACCGCTTCCTGCCGGACAAGGCGATCGACCTCATCGACGAGGCGGGCGCGCGCATGCGCATCCGTCGGATGACGGCGCCGCCGGACCTGCGCGACTTCGACGACAAGATCGCCGATGCTCGTCGGGAGAAGGAGTCCGCGATCGACGCGCAGGACTTCGAGAAGGCCGCCAACCTGCGCGACAAGGAGAAGCAGCTCGTCGCGCAGCGTGCCGAGCGCGAGAAGCAGTGGCGTAGCGGAGACCTCGACGTCATCGCCGAGGTCGACGACAACGAGATCGCCGAGGTCCTGGGCAACTGGACCGGCATCCCCGTGTTCAAGCTGACCGAGGAGGAGACCACGCGTCTCCTGCGCATGGAGGACGAACTCCACAAGCGCATCATCGGCCAGGTCGAGGCGGTCAAGGCGGTCTCGAAGGCCATCCGCCGTACCCGCGCAGGACTGAAGGACCCGAAGCGTCCGTCCGGCTCGTTCATCTTCGCCGGCCCGTCCGGTGTGGGTAAGACGGAGCTGTCGAAGGCTCTGGCGAACTTCCTGTTCGGCGAGGACGACGCGCTCATCCAGATCGACATGGGCGAGTTCCACGACCGGTTCACCGCATCGCGTCTGTTCGGTGCGCCCCCCGGATACGTGGGCTACGAAGAGGGTGGCCAGCTCACCGAGAAGGTGCGCCGCAAGCCGTTCTCCGTGGTGCTGTTCGACGAGATCGAGAAGGCGCACCAGGAGATCTACAACACGCTCCTGCAGGTGCTCGAGGACGGCCGTCTCACAGACGGTCAGGGTCGTACGGTCGACTTCAAGAACACCGTGCTGATCTTCACCTCGAACCTCGGTACGTCGGACATCTCCAAGGCCGTCGGGCTGGGCTTCTCCTCGGGTGAGGGCAGTGGCTCCAACTACGAGCGCATGAAGCTCAAGGTGCACGACGAGCTGAAGAAGCACTTCCGCCCCGAGTTCCTGAACCGCATCGACGACATCGTCGTCTTCCACCAGCTCACCAAGGACGAGATCATCCAGATGGTCGATCTCATGCTGGCGCGAGTGGAGGTTGCGCTCAAGAACAAGGACATGGCCATCGAGGTCACGGACAAGGGCAAGGCGCTCCTGGCGAAGCGTGGATTCGACCCGGTGTTGGGTGCGCGTCCGCTGCGTCGCACGATCCAGCGCGAGATCGAGGACCAGCTGTCCGAGAAGATCCTGTTCGGCGAGATCGAGCCGGGTCAGATCGTGCTGGTCGACGTCGACAACTGGGACGGCGAAGGACAGGGCGAGGACGCAGTCTTCACCTTCCGCGGCGAGAAGAAGCCGATCAGCCTTCCCGACGAGTTGACCGTCGACCTGGCGAAGTCGGGCGAGAGCTCCGAGTAGTACGTACGCACGGCAACGGGCGGGACCCTCACGGGTCTCGCCCGTTCTGCGTTCGTGGTGTCTCTCGCGATGAGTTCGGCCGCACCGCCCGGTCTGTACCGGTATGGCTACTGCAACCGTGAACTCGATGCTCCTGTCCAGCCCCGATCCCGAAGCGCTCGCCCGGTGGTACGGGGAGGTGTGCGAGGCGCCGCCGATGTCGATGGGCCCGTACACCGTGATCGACCTCGACGGCTTCTTCGTCATGTTCGACAAGCGTGACGACGTGACGGGCCCGAATCGAGAGGGTGCGCGCGTCGTCCTGAACGTGGAACCGGACGACCCGGAGGCGGTCGCCGGTCGAATCGACGCGCTCGGCGGCGAGTGGGTGAGTCCCCTCGAGAGCCGCGACGGGGACCTGTTCGCCACCGCGAAGGATCCCGACGGCAACTGGATCCAGCTGGTCCGTCTGCGGGACGAGATGGAAGCGCAGATGGGCGCTCCGACGACGCCGTTCTCCGGCATCGCGGTCCGAGACATGGAGGACACCACGCGCTTCTACCGCAATGTCCTGGGCATGCGCGTACTGCCGTCCGAGATGGGTACTTCCTGGATTCGCATCGACCGACGCACCAGCATGCTCGCCTACCCCAAGCCGGATCACGTACCGGCCACGCACACCGTGCTGAACATCCCGACGCGTGACATCGACGCCACGGTCGCCGACCTCACAGCGCGAGGTGTCGAGTTCGTCCGATACGACGGGGCACCGCAGGACGACAAGGGTGTCATGCGGGGGAACGGCCCGGACATCGCGTGGTTCACCGACCCGTCCGGCAACGTCCTTGCGGTGATCGCCGTCGACCCGAGCGTCTGACCTGGCATCGGTTCGAAGTCGACAGCCGCTGGATACTCTGAACGAGTCAAGAGTTCCCCAGCGACAAGGATGGCTGATGCCTACTCGTACAGCACGGACAGCATGGAACGGTTCACTCGAGGAAGGCTCGGGACAGGTCGAGCTCTCCAGCTCGAAGGTCGGCACGTACGACGTGTCGTTCCCCAAGCGTGCGGCGGACGACGCGGGCGGCACCACCAGCCCCGAGGAGCTCATCGCCGCAGCGCACTCGTCCTGCTACGCCATGCAGCTCTCGGCCGTCATCGCCGAGGCCGGTGGCACTCCGCAGAGCCTCGACGTCACCGCCGAGGTGTCGCTCGGACCGGACGAGGTCGGCTTCAAGCTGACCGGCATCACGATCACGGTGCGCGGTGAGGTCGACGGTCTGGACGCCGACGGCTTCGCGAAGGCAGCGCAGAACGCCAAGGAGACCTGCCCGGTGAGCAAGGCCCTGACGGGCGTCGAGATCACGCTCGACGCCGCTCTCGAGAGCTAACGCAACAGCTCGAACGTCCCCTGGACGACGGCGAACGCGTAGGCGTTGTCCAGGGGGCCGATCGCCTCGTCGGACTGCAGTTGGGTGGCCACCACCCAGTCCTGGCCCGTCGCATCCGTCAGCAACCACGACCCGGACACGTCGCCCGCGGCGTTGCCGTTCTTGTAGGCGACGTACGGCCAGCGAGCGGGATCGACCTCGGCGCCGGGGTTCAGCGCGAGGACCTGGCGCACGACGTCGATCTGCGGACCCGTGATCAACGCCGCGTACGCGCGGCAGATGTCGTTCGCGCTGCCGAACCACTCGACTCCGTCCGGCGTACCGGGCCTCGTCGCGATGCCCTGGTAGTCGAGGTCGGCGGTCACCGGATCGACGGGTTCGCTGTCGATGGTGCGATTCTCGATACCGGCCAGGATGTCGCGGCGGGTCTGCGTGTCGGCGTCGCGCCACTGCGCCCGCAGGTCCGGCCGTCCCCACCCGAGCACGAAGAACTCGCGTGTCGTCGGAAAGGGCGTCAGCGCCGCAGGATTCGCGGCGCCCATGATGGTGACCTCGGACTCGACCGCGTCCCGTCCGATGCGATCCATCAGCAGATCGGTGGCCGTGTTGTCGCTGATCGCGATCATCGCGTCGGTCGCCTCGCGCACCGTCACCGGTGTTCCCTCGGGAGCGAACTGCAACTGTCCCGACGGGGCCGACTTGCGTGCGTCGGTCACGGTCAACTGCTCGTCCCACGACAGCGTCCCGTTGTCGACGGCCCGCGCGACCGCGCCGAGCACGTACAGCTTCGCGACGGAGGCGAGCGGCAGGGAGTCGTCCGCGTTCAGGCTGTGAACGGGAGTACAGGTGCCGTCGGTGACGCGGGAGGCGACGTAGGACGTGCGGGCACCGAGAGCGGTGAGCGCGGCGTCCGACGAGGCGAAGGAGTCGACGCCCTCGGTGTCGGGCAGAGCCTGGATCCCGGACAGCAGGCCGTCCTCGGTGGCGCGCAGTCGCAGCGTCACGGGCGCGTTCCGGCCGGTGCTCAGTTGCACGGTGGACTCGAGGCCGTCCTCGGTCCGTTCGCCCACGGTGAGGGGTCCACTCGCCAGGATCTGCGCGACGGGACCGAGCAGCCCGCCGACCTGAGCCAGTGCCTGCGCCAGCTCGGGCGCCGCGAAGGAGTCGATCGCGGCCGGGTCGAGCGTGGTGGGGTCCGGCGTCGTGATCCAACCGAGGACGGTGTCGGTGACCGCCGTGATCGGCGCGCCGGCGGCCGGGGCAGCGGTCGTGTCGGCGGGTTCCGTCGTGGATCCGTCGCCGCGCGCGGCTCCCGACTCGAGCAGCGGATCGACGCCTGCGGAGCATCCGGCGAGCGTGAGAGTCGCGGTGACGGCAGCGGCCAGAATGGCGTACCTGCGTGACGTGGGCATGTGTCGCCGACCTCGTTCCCGCTCGAACTGCTGTGGCTCGAACTGCCGTGAAGAACCGACCTTACCTACAGCCATGTCCGGGTTTACCGGTCGGCCGGTCCGTCTCGACGGGCCGGAACGTCCAGGACGACGTCGAACTCCAGCAACGAGGCACCCGAGGCGACCGGCTTCGCCCGCTCACCGGAATGGGCCTCGCGAGCCGGTCCACCCGACCAGGCCTGGAACGACTCCTCGTCCTCCCACTGCGTGACGACGAAGTAGCGGCTCTCGCCCTTGACCGGGCGGAGCAACTGGAAACCGAGGAAACCGGGTGAGCCGTCGACCGATCCGGCGCGGGCGGCGAAGCGCTTCTCGAGTTCGGGGCCGGCGCCCTCGGGCACCTCGATGGCGTTGATCTTGACCACTGGCATGGACCCGAGGCTACCTGCGACGGTTACGGTCGAGCGATGCTGGACGACCACGGCGGCTCCGGAGTGCCCCTCGTGCTGCTGCACGGCCTGATGGGCGGCCCGGACACGTGGCGGCGGCAGGTGCCCTGGTTGCGGGAGCACGGCCACGTCCTCGCCGCCCGGGCGGCGGGACACGGGCGTGCTGCTCCGGCGACCCTCACCACCGAGGCGTTCGTCGACGAGCTGCGCGAGGCGCTGGCGCCGTTCGAGTCCGTGATCCTGATCGGTCACTCCATGGGCGCGCTCCACGCGTGGTGCCTCGCGGCGCGCGAACCGGATCGGGTGCGCGGGATCGTCGTCGAGGACATGGCTCCCGACTTCCGCGGTCGCACCTCCGACGGGTGGGCCGCCGTCATCCGTGCGTGGCCCCAGCCGTTCCCCGACGAGGCCGCGGTTCTGGCGTACTTCGGTGACGTCGCGGGGCAGTACTTCCTCGACTCCTTCGAGCGGACGCCGGACGGGCTGCACCTGCACGGAGACGTGGACACGTTCGCGGCGATCTCGGACGAATGGGGACGACGCGACTTCTGGGACGAGTGGCGAGCAGTGCGTGCTCCCGCGCTGCTGCTCGAGGCGGAGCACACGGTCACTCCAGCGGGTCAGATGGCGAGAATGGCTGCACTGCATCACGACTCGACGTACGAGGTGGTCGCCGGCGCCGGGCATCTGGTGCACGACGATCGGCCGGGGGAGTACCGGTGCGCTGTCGAGTCGTTCCTACGAGCCCTCCCCGGCGAGCGCGAAGGCGCCGGCGGACGTCTGCTCGACGAGCCCGTCGACCAGTAGCGAGTTCAGGGCACGGTCACGTTGGCCGGGATCGGTCGTCCACACCAGATCGAGCTCGGACTTCTCCACCGGACCCATCGTGGAGCGCAGTACGTCCATCAGTTTTCCGCGCACCTGCCGATCGGTTCCGGCGAACTTCTGCACCTTCCTCGGCGGTCCGTCGTGCGCCGGCCGACCGGCCTCGACCCACGCGCACGACGGGAGCGGGCAGTCCGCGCAGGCGGGATTGCGTGCGGTGCAGATGACGGCGCCGAGCTCCATCAGTGCCGCCGACAGAGTGGCCGCGGTGGCGACGTCCTCGGGCAGCAAGGCCTCGGTGTCTGCGAGATCTCGTGTGGTGCTGGGGTTTCCGGGCTCGGCGCGGCCGTGGACCGCACGGGCGACGACGCGCCGCACGTTGGTGTCGACGACGGGGACCCGCTGCCCGTAGGCGAAGCAGGCGACGGCGCGCGCGGTGTACGCCCCGACACCCGGCAGGGTCAGCAGCGTCTCGACATCCGACGGCGTCTCGTCGCCGTGGTGCTCGGCGAGGACGGCGGCGCAGTCGTGCAGGCGTGCGGCGCGACGGGGATAGCCGAGCTTGCCCCAGGCCCGCAGGACGTCGGCCCGCGATGACGCGGCCATGGCGGACGGCACCGGCCATCGCTGTACCCACTCGACCCAGATCGGAGCGACCCGCGCCACCGGAGTCTGCTGCAGCATCACCTCGCTCATCAGGATCTGCCACCCGCTGACACCGCTACGGCGCCAGGGCAGATCCCTGGCCTCGCGTCGGTACCACGAGACCAGAACCTCGCTGTCCATGTCTGTGATCCTTCCCGGAAGTCGGGGCCGCCACCGGCAGGTGACTCATGTTTCGGTAACAATGAGGCCATGCCTAATTCGAGTCCCCGCTCAGCATGGAACGCACTCGTCGAGGGTAATCGCCGTTTCGTCGACGGCCGCCCGGAGCATCCCAGCCAGGGGGTGGATCACCGCGCGTCGCTCGTCGACGGTCAACACCCCACCGCGATCGTCTTCGGGTGCTCCGATTCCCGGGTGGCAGCCGAGATCATCTTCGACCAGGGCCTCGGCGACATGTTCGTCGTCCGCACGGCCGGCCAGGTCGTCGACTCGGCCGTTCTGGGTTCCCTGGAGTTCGGCGCCGAGGTCCTCGAAGCGCCCCTGATCGTCATTCTCGGCCACGACAGCTGTGGCGCCGTCAAGGCGACCATCAACGCGCTGGACGAGGGCACCGTCCCCGGTGGCTTCATCCGCGACATCGTCGAGCGGGTCACGCCGTCCGTCCTCAACGCCCACCGACTGGGGTACACGCGCGCCGACGACGTCGAGGCGCGCCACGTCCTCGAGACCGGGAAGCTGCTGATCGATCGGTCGTCGATCCTCGAGAAGCGCGTCGCCGCGGGAAAACTCGCCATCGTCGGCCTGACGTACAAGCTGGCCGAGGGCAAGGTGGAGTTCCAGGGCGCGCTGGGCGACATCGGACACGTCGAGATGGGGTCGACCGACCGCACCGATGCGAGTGATCTGCTCACCTCGTCAGCGACGGCGAGCGACACGCCGTAGTAGGTGCCGCTCGGTCACCGCGTCGGCACATACGGTTGACCTGTGCTCGAGCCGAACGGACCCTTGCCTCCCGAGATCTACTGGCGACGCCGCGCGCTCGCGATCGGTGGCGCAGTGGTGGTCATCGGACTCGTGGTGTGGCTGGTGGTGTCGCTCGCCGGTGGCGGGTCGCAGGATTCCGAGTCCACCGCGGCGTCCGCCTCGCTCGCACCGTCCGCTGCCACGACGTACCGCCCCGACGCGTCCGCGACCGGAGGCTCAGCTCCGGCAGGAGGTTCCGGTGGTGGCGGCGGGGGCGGAGACGCCGCGTCCTCGTCGTCGGCGACGTCCACGTCCGCCACGACGTCCTCTGCGCCCGTCGCTCCCGGTCAGTGCGCGGATCAGTCTCTCGCCGTGAAGGCCTCGCCCGATCAGCCGTCCTACCCCGCGGGGCAGGAGCCGGCGTTCACCGTCGTCGTCACCAACATCGGAACCTCGGCGTGCGAGCGCGATCTGGGTTCGGGTCTGCAGCAGGTGCTGGTCTACACGCTGGAGGGGCAGCGACTCTGGTCGAACGTCGACTGCTTCCCCACCACGACTCCCGACATCCGCACGCTGCAGCCCGGTGAGCAGGCGCCGTTCGCCGTGAAGTGGTCCGCGACCACCTCCGAGCCCGGGTGCGCGGCGCCGCGGAACCCGGTGGGACCCGGCGGATACAGCGTGGTCGGCCAGCTCGGCCAGCTGCGCAGCGCGCCGGAGACGTTCAACATCACGTAGCGCACGTCCGTTCCGCCTCAGCGAGGTCGGTTCCCGCGGCAGTTCCGCGTTCCGGCAGGTGCTGCAGTCGCAGCGCGAACACGAAACCCCTCCGGGAAGACCGGCCGATTAGTCGAACGGGAAGGCCGGGAGCCGGCCGATCAGTCGAACGGGAAGGCCGGAGGCCGGCCGATCAATCGAACGGGAAGGCCGGAGGCCGGCCGATTAATCGAAGGGCCCCGAGATGCTGGCCTCGGCCATGCGGGACAGGCCTTCTCTGATGTGCCGGGCCCACAGCCCACCGATGCCCTCGACGGACTGCAGGTCGGCTGCGGTGGCGGCCAGCAGTGTCTGCAGGGTGCCGAAGTGCCCGACCAGTCGGTGGATCTGCGTGAACTGCAGCCGCGGAACGCGGGTGAGCAACCGGTACCCGCGGGGACTCATCGGTGCGTCGAGCGCCTCGATGGTGCCGGGGTAGCCGAAGGCACGAGCGATCACCGTGAGGTCGAGCAGGTCGACGTCGGTGAGCCGGTCGAGTGCCGCGAGGGAGCGTTCGACGGCCGCGGTGGTGGGTGTGTCGGTGCCGGCGAGGTAGTCGCGGACGACGAGTTGGCGCGCGGAGTCGTTGTCGCCCACCAGTTCTTCGAGCTGCAGGGCGAGCTGGCGCCCGTCGATACCGAGCTCGAGAACGTTCTGTTCGATCTCGACGGACACGCGCCGGACCATCTCGAGGCGCTGCGCGACGGTGAGCGCGTCGCGCAACGTCACCGAGTCCTCGATCTCCGTCACGGACAGTTGACGGCTGACCTCGTCGAGGCGCGCCTTGTACCGCTCGAGGGTGGCCACGGCCTGGTTGGCGCGGGACAGGATGGTCGCGGAACCCTCGATGACGTGCCGGGTTCCGCCGACGTAGACGCTGAGGATGCTCATCGACTGGCTGACGGACACCACGGGGTAGCCGGTGTGGATCGCGGTGCGCTCGGCGGCCCGGTGGCGGGTACCGGACTCGACCGTGGGGATGGTGTGGTCGGGGACGAGCTGCACGTTGGCGCGGACGATGCGCGAACCGTCGGTGGACAACACGACGGCGCCGTCCATCTTGGACAGTTCGCGGAGCCGGGTGGGGGCGAACTCGACATCGAGATCGAAGCCGCCGTCGCAGATGCTCTCGACCTGTTCGTCGTACCCGAGGACGATCAGTCCGCCGGTGCGGCCACGCAGGATGCGCTCGAGACCGTCGCGCAACGTGGTGCCCGGGGCGAGGTCGGCGATGGCGTCACGCAGGGACGAATGGGGTACCGGGAAGCCGAGGGAGATGTCCGGAGTCGTCACGGTGTCGGTCACTGGTCCCCCTCCCACGTCGTTCCCGGTTGCCGGTGGTGCAGAGTCAGGGTACCGGTACTCACCGCACCGGCGTTCCGTCCGCGGGTCGAGTGGTCTACTTCCGTCGTCGCTCGAAGGCCCCCTGCATCGCGCCGGCGACGTCGGTGACCCGGACGACCCGCATGCCCGGTGGATCTCCGGCCGTGTCGTCCTTCACGCCGCGACGCTGGTCGGACGGGACGATCGCGGAGGTGAACCCCAGCCGCGCGGCCTCGGCGAGGCGCCGGTCGACGCCGACCACGCGCCGGACCTCTCCGGCCAGCCCCACCTCGCCGAGCACCACCATTCCCGGGGGCAGGGCGGTGTCACGGGCCGCGGAGGCGACCGCGAGTGCCAACGCGAGATCGACGACGGGCTCGGTGGTCCGCATACCGCCGATGGTGGCGGCGTAGACCTCCCGGCTGCTGAGCTGCACGCCGCAGCGACGTTCGAGGACCGCGAGGATCATCGACACCCGGGCGGCGTCCAGACCGCTGACGGCCCGGCGGGGCGTGGGCATGTGCGACGGCGCGACGAGCGCCTGGACCTCCGCGAGCAGGGCCCGCTTGCCGTCCATCGTGACGGTGACGGCGGTGCCGGGGACCGAGTCGGCGCGGTGGTGCAGGAACAGGCCGGACGGATCGCTGACGCCGTGGATGCCGCCCTCGCGCAGTTCGAAGCAGCCCACCTCGTCGGCGGCGCCGAAGCGGTTCTTGACGCCCCGGACCATGCGCAGGGTGGAGTGCTTGTCGCCCTCGAAGTGCAGGACGACGTCGACGAGGTGCTCGAGCGAGCGCGGCCCGGCGACCGCGCCGTCCTTCGTGACGTGGCCGACGAGGATGACGGCCGTGCCGCTGCCCTTGGCGAGGGACGTCAGCGCCGAGGTGATGGCACGGACCTGGGTGACGCCGCCGATGACGCCGTCCACGTCGGACGCCTGCATGGTCTGCACGGAGTCGACGACGACGAGGGTGGGCACGACCTGGTCGACGTGGCCGAAGATGGTGGCCAGGTCGTTCTCCGCGGCGAGGAACACGCGCTCGTGCACGGCGCCCGTCCGGTCGGCGCGCAGACGCACCTGCCCCGCCGACTCCTCACCCGTGACGTAGAGCGCGATGTCCTGCGGGCTGCGCTCGGCCCACTGCTTGACCACCTCGAGCAGGAGGGTGGACTTGCCGACGCCCGGTTCACCCGCGAGCAGCACCACCGAGCCGGGCACGATGCCGCCGCCGAGCACGCGGTCGAGCTCGTCGACCCCGGTGGGACGGGCGATGGAGGACGTGCTGGAGACCTGTGTGAGCGGAAGTGCCGGCGACGTCGGGATCATCGACGCGCCGCCCGCCCGAACGGCGCTCGCACCCGGGCGGGACGACACGGAGGCGAGGAGGGTGACCTCGTCCATCGAGCCCCACGTCTCGCACTCGGGGCAGCGGCCGACCCACTTGGCCACGGTGTGCTGACAGGCCGAACAGCGATAACTGGTACGAGTCTTGGCCACTCGCGAAGACTAGAGGTGTCTACCGACAGGAATGCTCGGCCGACGGGGGACCGTCAGCCGTTGGCCTCTTCGTCGAGGCGCGGGGTGACGGGGCCCGGATCGACGGGCACGCTGACGGTGACGTCGCCGGCCTGCTGGAACGTGAAGGTGACCGGGACGGTGAGTCCGGGGCGCACGTTCTCGGAGAGGTCCTCCATCACGGCGGTGATGGACTGCGACCCCTCGGGGGCGGTGGGGTCCTGGTCCGCGGGCACTCCGGACGCGACGGACGCCTGCGCCGGGATCTCGATGGAGGTGCCACCGGTGGCACCGGTGACGACGACCTCGGCCGCACCCTCGGTCTCGATGCCGGTGATGCGGTCCGGTGTGGTCTCGCTGGTGTTGATCGCCGTGAAGATCAGCTCCGCGCGGCCACCGGGCTCGAGCACGAACTCGTCGGAGGAGGGGTAGGCGACGTGCACGTTGCGCAGGGAGACGGTGCCCTGGTCCGCGCCGTTGCCGTTGACCGCGGCGACCTGCGTCGCCGTCTGGGAGATCTGCCCGGCGCTGCACGCGGAGAGGCTGATCACCGTGCCGAGAGCGAGCGCGACGCCGGTCGCGACTCGGGCCGGCCGGATCCGGGCGGTAGATGCGGTCACTGGTCGTCCTCCACTGGTCGTCATCGAGAGTTGTGCCGACGGGCGGCCACCACCACGCAGCGTAGTAGTTCGCCGTCCGGACGTGTGGATCGGGTGACGCCAGTCGGTGCCGCCGCGGGCCGAACAGCCTGCTCGATACATGTATCCCGCCCCCTGTCAAGAGCGTCCCCACCAGCCCTGTGCCCCTGACCTGCACCGTTGGAACGACCCCGGATCGGAGGCGTGTTAAACTGGCCATATCGAAAGGGGCACCGAACACATGATTTTCAAGGTCGGAGACACCGTCGTTTACCCGCACCACGGAGCGGCGCTGATCGAAAATATCGAGACACGCACCATCAAGGGCGAGGCCAAGGAATACCTCGTTCTCAAGGTAGCCCAGGGTGATCTCACCGTTCGAGTTCCTGCCGACAACGCCGAGTACGTGGGTGTCCGGGACGTCGTCGGCCAGGAGGGTCTGGACAAGGTGTTCCAGGTTCTCCGCGCGCCGCACACCGAGGAGCCCACCAACTGGTCGCGCCGGTACAAGGCCAACCTGGAGAAGCTCGCGTCGGGTGACGTGAACAAGGTGGCCGAGGTCGTGCGCGATCTGTGGCGTCGTGAGCAGGACCGCGGCCTGTCCGCTGGTGAGAAGCGCATGCTGGCGAAGGCACGTCAGATTCTGGTCGGCGAGCTCGCACTCGCCGAGGGAACCGACGAAGTCAGGGCGGACTCCATGCTGGACGAGGTTCTGGCCGCGGCGTCCTGACGCGCGTGTGACGGACGTCGTCGCGCTCGTTCCGGCAGCCGGATCGGGCGTTCGCCTCGGGGAGAACATGCCAAAGGCGTTCGTGGAACTCGCGGGACGCACTCTGCTCGAGTGGGCGCTGGACGGCCTGTCTGCCTCCGGCGCCCTTTCTCGTGTCGTGGTGGTGGTCCCGAACATTCTGCAGGACACGACCTCTCGTCTGGTCGAGTCCTGCGTCCTGCCGGTGGACGTCGTCGTCGGCGGAGCCGAGCGCACCGATTCGGTGCGGGCCGGCCTGGCAGTGGCCGGTGCGGCGGACATCGTGCTCGTGCACGACGCCGCACGCTGCCTGACGCCGCCGAGCCTGATCACCCGCGTCGTCGAGGCGGTCGGCGCCGGCGCGTCGGCCGTGGTGCCGGTGCTGCCCGTCGTCGACACGATGAAGTCCGTCGATGCCGCCGGTGTGGTCACCGGAACGGTCGACCGGGCCACGCTGCGCTCGGTGCAGACGCCGCAGGGATTCGACGGGGTGACCCTGAGGCGTGCCTACGATTCCTTTCCCGAGACGGCCACCGACGACGCCGGCCTGGTCGAACGTCTGGGAGTCGACGTGCACACGGTCGTCGGCGACGCCGAGGCCTTCAAGATCACCACCCCGATGGATCTGGTCCTGGCTCGCGCACTCGTCGCCCGCCGGACACAGTCGTGAGAGGGAGACCATGCGCGTAGGGATCGGTTCCGACGTCCACCCCGTCGAGGTGGGGCGTGAGTGCTGGATCGCCGGACTGTTGTTCGAGGACGCCGACGGCTGTGCCGGGCATTCCGACGGCGACGTCGCGGCGCACGCACTCTGCGACGCGCTGCTGTCCGCGGCCGGTCTGGGAGATCTGGGCTCGGTGTTCGGCACGGGTCGCCCCGAATGGGACGGCGTCAGCGGCGCCACCATGCTGATGCACGTCCGCGAACTGCTCGCGCAGCACTCGATGCGCGTGGGCAACGCCGCGGTCCAGGTCATCGGCAATCGTCCGCGCGTCGGCCCACGTCGGGTGGAGGCGCAGACACTGCTCACGAACATCCTGGGGGCGCCCGTCTCCGTCTCGGCCACCACGACCGACGGGCTCGGCCTGACCGGCCGCGGCGAGGGTGTGGCCGCGATCGCCACCGCTCTCGTGCTGGAGAGTGCGGTCCCGGACGACGCTCGCGTGGTACAGGGCGAGTCGAATCCCCGGTAGGATCGGCCGTCGTGACCCTGCGCTTCTACGACACCGCGACCAGGGCCGTGCGTGAGTTCACTCCGCTGGCCCCCGGACACGCCTCGGTGTATCTGTGCGGGGCCACGGTCCAGGGGCATCCCCACATCGGTCACGTGCGCAGCGGCGTCGCGTTCGACGTCCTTCGGCGGTGGCTGACGGCCGCCGGCTACGACGTCGCCTTCGTCCGCAACGTCACCGACATCGACGACAAGATCCTGAACAAGGCCGCCGACGCCGGCCGTCCGTGGTGGGAGTGGGCGGCGACGTACGAGCGCTCCTTCAGCGCGGCCTACGACGCCCTCGGTGTGCTTCCCCCGTCGGCCGAACCGCGCGCCACGGGTCACATCACGCAGATGGTCGAGCTGATCGGTCGGTTGATCGACGCGGGTCACGCGTACGCGGCCGCCGGCGACGTCTACTTCGACGTGCGGAGCTGGGGCGAGTACGGCGCTCTGTCCGGGCACAGGCTCGACGACGTCCACCAGGGTGAGAGCGTCGGTGCGGGCAAGCGCGATCCGCGCGACTTCACGCTGTGGAAGACGGCCAAGCCCGGCGAGCCGTCGTGGCCCACCCCGTGGGGACCCGGCCGCCCCGGGTGGCACATCGAGTGCTCCGCGATGGCGGAGACCTACCTCGGGTCCGCGTTCGACATCCATTGCGGTGGACTGGATCTGGTGTTCCCGCACCACGAGAACGAGCTGGCCCAGTCCCGCGCAGCGGGAGACGGTTTCGCGCAGTACTGGCTGCACAACGGCTGGGTCACCATGAGCGGCGAGAAGATGTCGAAGTCGCTCGGCAACGTCGTCTCGATCCCGACGATGCTCGAGACCGTGCGTCCGCAGGAACTGCGCTACTACCTCGGCAGCGCGCACTACCGGTCAATGCTCGAGTACTCGGCCGAGGCACTGCAGGAAGCGGCATCGGCGTACCGGAGCATCGAGGCGTTCGTGACGAAGACCGCGGAGCGCGCGGGCGAGGTGCCGATCGGTACCTGGACGCCCGCGTTCGCCGAGGCGCTCGACGACGATCTCTCGGTGCCCAAGGCGCTCGCCGAGATCCACGGACTCCGCCGCGAGGGCAACAGTGCGTTGGCCGCGGGGAAGCTGGACGAGGCCGTCGAGGCCGCGTCGTCCGTCCGCGCCATGACGTCGATCCTCGGCGTGGATCCCCTCGATCCGCACTGGGCGTCCGGCTCGGCCGACGCGTCGGCGGAACGGGCGGCGCTCGATCTGCTCATCGCGGACGACCTCGAGCTGCGCAGCGCCGCCAAGGCAGGCAAGGACTGGCCGACGGCCGACCGTATTCGTGACCGCCTCGCCCGTGCGGGCGTGGAGGTCACCGACACCCCGAACGGCCCGGAATGGTCGATCGCACAGCCGGAAGGCACGGAGAAGTAATGGCAGGCAATTCGAGTCGACGCGGAGCGGTGCGCAAGACCGGCACCAAGAAGGGCCAGACCGTCGGGTCCGGCGGCAAGCGCAGCAAGGGCCTCGAGGGCCGCGGAGCGACCCCGCCGGCGGCCGAGCGCACCAAGCACGCCCGGCGCGCACGGCCGACCAGCCGGGACGCGTCCGGTTCGGGTCGCGGCCGTCCGCCGGTCCGCAAGACCGAGGACGGTCCGGAGAACGTGCTGGGCCGCAACCCGGTGCTGGAGTGCCTGCGCGCGGGAGTGCCGGCGACGGCGCTGTACGTCGCGTCGGGCACCGAGGCCGACGATCGGCTGAAGGAGAGCGTCCAGATCGCCGCGGACAAGGGCATCTCGATCCTGGAGGTCTCCCGCACCGATCTCGATCGGATGAGTGCCAACGGCATGCACCAGGGCATCGCGCTCCAGGTGCCGCCGTACCGGTACGCCCACCCCGACGATCTCCTCTCGCAGGCGCGCCAGCGTCAGGAGCCGCCGCTGCTGGTCGCTCTCGACAACATCACCGACCCCCGCAACCTCGGTGCCGTCGTCCGGTCGGTCGCAGCATTCGGTGGACACGGCGTGGTCATCCCGCAGCGACGCAGCGCGAGTGTCACGGCCGTCGCGTGGCGCACCAGTGCCGGCGCGGCAGCGCGTCTCCCCGTCGCCCGTGCGACCAATCTGACTCGGACGCTGAAGGATTGGGCCGACAAGGGTGTCATGGTCGTCGGTCTCGACGCCGACGGCGATACCTCGCTGGACGACTTCGACGGCACCGGGCCGATCGTGGTGGTCGTCGGGTCCGAGGGCAAGGGTCTGTCCCGCCTCGTCCGCGACAACTGCGACAGCATCCTGTCGATCCCCATGGCCGGTCCGGTGGAGTCGCTCAACGCGTCCGTCGCAGCGGGTGTCGTGCTCGCGGGCATCGCACGGCAGCGCCGGGGCTGAACCCGGCTCAGTGGACGCGGACCGACTCGATGAACGGGGCCGGCAGCTGAGCGCCAGTCTGGGTCGGATGGGGTGCGCACACCCCTTGCCTGAACCGCACACTCTCTGCAGCCGGCGGCGAGGGGTGTGCGCTCACCGGAGAGGGTGTGCACACCCCCCGCAACGTGCCCGGCCGCAAGCTCGATCGGTGTCGGTGGTCGGGTGCAGAATCGTCCTGTGACCCGGAGCACTTACTTCACCGCCAGCACCCTCGACGGCTACCTCGCCGACGAGAACGACTCTCTCGAGTGGCTCTTCCGTCAGGACATCGACGAGTACGGCCCGATGAACTACGGCGACTTCATCGCGGACATCGGCGCGATCGTCATGGGAGCCACGACCTACGCCTGGGTCCTCGAGCACAACGCGTCGACCGGTGAGGCGTGGACGTACGACATGCCGGCCTGGGTGGTGACCCATCGAGACTTCGCGGACTCCGAGCACGACGTTCGATTCGCTGCGGGGGACGTGGCCGACCTGTGGCCGGCGATCGAGGACTCGGCCGACGGCAAGGACGTCTGGATCGTTGGGGGCGGTGACCTGGCAGCACAGTTCGCCGAGGCCGGCCACCTGGACCGGATCGTCGTCTCGATCGCGCCGGTCACTCTCGGTGCCGGCAGGCCGCTGTTCCCGCGTCGGTTCGATCTCCGACTCGTGGACTTCGCGCGCAACGGCGCGTTCCTCTGCGCGGAGTACGACGTCGTGGAACCGCACGCGCAGACCTGAGTCCTGTCATCATCTGTCCATGACAGCGGCGGGTCGCAGAGTGCGCGGTGTGGTCCTGGTGGCCGTGGTGATCGCCGCGTACGTCGCGGTGGTGCTCACCTACGCGCTGGGGAGCCCGCCGAACGGCCCCGATCTCCGTGAGGCCGCACCCGACGCCGCGCTCGTCTACCTCGACGTGGACACCGTCTCCGGTGAGAACTTCTCGCTCGACGCCCGCGTGTCCGTGTATCCGGGGACCGAGTTGACCGATGCCGACGGCAACCTGGTCGACGACCTGATCGTCGACGTGACGCCGACCGCGAGCGCCGGCACCCTGACGTTCCCCAGTGGGACCCGTGTGGGCCCGCTCCCGGTCTCCCTGTACGCGGACGGCGACATCCGGCGATGGCCGTTCGACACCTACGACGCGTCGTCGATCCAGGTGCGAGTGTTCTCGAACGCAGCCACCGGACGGGTGGCCGTGCCGTCGGAGATCGTGGTGACGGACTCCCTCACATCGTGGAGTGTCGAGGCCGTCGACATCGACTCCTCCTCGGCGCAGGCCTTCGACATCCGTGTCGCGCGCACGGTGGGCACCACGATCTTCGACATCGCGATCTGTGTCGTGCTCGTCGTCCTGCCGTCGTGCACGCTGTTCGTGTCGATCCAGACGCTGCGCCGCCGCAAGCAGTTCCTGCCGCCGATCATGACGTGGTTCGCGGTGACGCTCTTCGCGGTGCTGCCCATCCGCAACCTGTTCCCCGGCGCCCCGCCGATCGGGTCGTGGGTCGACTACACCGTGGTGCTGTGGGTGGTGGCGGGTCTGGTGACGGCGATGGTGCTCTACGTCGTCGCGTGGTGGCGCCAGGGTCCCTAGGTCGAGCGCGACCGGGGTGGGGCTCGTCCGCGCGTACCGTCGAGTCATGATCGAGCGGCTGAGGACGACGGTGACACAGGTGGCCGAGGCCGCACTGGGAATCGTGGGGGTTCGGGTGGGTACCGAGGAACCACCCCACACCACCGAGTCGCTCACGGGGGCGGTCGAGATTCGCCGATACGAACCCCGGATCGCGGCGGAGACCGTCGTGGACGCCGACGAGGAACGCGCCCGTAACGAAGGCTTCCGCCGGCTGGCCGGGTACATCTTCGGGGGCAATCAGGGATCCGACAGGATCGCGATGACGGCTCCCGTTGGGCAGTCGGCGTCGCGCGGGCAGACCATCGCGATGACCGCACCCGTGTCGCGCGCCGCGAGCGACGAGGGATGGGTCGTCCGGTTCTTCATGCCGTCGCGATGGACGATGGACACTCTGCCGGCGCCGAAGGACGATCGGGTGCGCCTGGTGGAGGTGCCGGCCGAGACGGTGGCGGTGCTGCGGTTCAGCGGTGACCGCGGTGCGCAGGCCGTGGCCGAGCGCACCACGGAGCTGCTGGAGATCCTGAAGTCCCGCGGCATCGACACGACCGGCGAGCCGATGTCCTGGTTCTACGACCCGCCCTGGACGGTGTCGTTCCGCCGCCGCAACGAGATCGCCGTTCCTGTCTCCCGATGATCAGACACTGAAGCGGATCGTCTGTCCCGGCGCACACTGCGCCGCGGATCCGAGGTCCGCCGACACCACGACGGCGATCACCGGGTAGCCGCCGGTCACCGGATGGTCGACGAGGAACAACACGGGCAGTCCCGACGGCGGTACCTGCAGTGCGCCGGTCACCATGCCCTCGCTCGGGAGTTCGTCCTCCCGCGATCGCGACAGTGGCTCGGCGCCCTGGAGTTTCATGCCGACGCGGTCCGAATCCGTCCGCACCGTCCAAGGTTGGGCGAGCAGCAGGTCGAGCGCGTCGTCGGTGAACCGGTCCGCGCGCGGGCCGGGAATCACCCGCAGGGTCGTACGGTGCTCGAACGGGTAAGGATTCACGTCGACCCCGGGCCAGTCCTCGGCGTCGTGACCGATCGGCAGCACGGCGCCGGGCGCCACTCGCTCGGGCCCGATACCGGACAGGGAGTCGGTCGATCGGCTCCCGAGAACCCGGGGCACGTCGATGCCGCCGCGGACGGCGACGTACGTGCGCAGTCCCACCGGTGCCCAGTCGAGGCGGATCTCGGCGCCCGACCCCACCACGACCACGGCGCCGTGCCCCTGCGGTACGCCGTCCACCGTGAACGGGGTCGGAGCCCCCGTCACCGCCAGAACCACCGCGGTGCGTGCGCGCAGCACCAGTCCGCCGAGTGTCACCTCGAGCGTCGCGGCGTCGATCGTGTTCCCCACCAACCGATTCGCCGCGTCGTGCGAGCGTCGATCGGCTGCGCCGGACGTGCCGACGCCGAGCGAGGACCACCCGGTGCGTCCGAGATCCTGCACAGTCGTCAGCGGCCCGGTTGCCGATACCTCGAGCATCACGTCACCGCGCGGAACTGCACGCGCGTGCCGGGCGCGAGCAGCGCGGGGTCGTCCCGGTTCACGTCCCACAGCGCCGCGTCGGTGCTGCCGATGATCTGCCACCCGCCGGGCGACGAGGTCGGGTACACCCCGGTGTACTCGCCGGCCAGCGCCACGGATCCCGCCGGCACCGAGGTGCGCGGATCGGCGCGGCGCGGGATCGACAACGGATCGGAACCGACCAGGTACGCGAAGCCGGGGGAGAAGCCGCAGAACGCGGCGGTCCACACCTGACCGGTGTGCACGGCGACGATGTCCAGTCCCGTTGTCGCACAGACCTCGTCGAGATCGGGCCCGTCGTATCGGACGTCGATCGTGATCGTCTCACCGGAGTAGCCGAGCACCTGCGCCGGTGGCGTCTCGCGGAGCCACGCCGACACCCGTGCGGGTTCCGCGTCCTCGGTGAGGATCACGAGCACGGTGGCGGCGGCGGGGATCATCTCGGCGATTCCCGGGTGCCCGACGGCCCACCCGGCGTGGTGCGCCGCGACTGTGCGGACGTCGTCGAGATCGACCAGCAGGGCGCGGTCGCCCGCCGGGGCGATCCTCACGACACGAACGGGGTCAGGGTGACGCCGTTGCGGGACAACACCGCACGCACGGCCAGGGCCATGTCCACCGCGGCGGGGGTGTCGCCGTGCAGGCACACCGAGTCGGCGTTCACCGGCACCGTCACCCCGTCGACGGAGTCCACGACGCCCTCGGTGACCATCCGCAGCACGCGTCGTGCCACCGCCTCGACGTCGGACAGGACCGCACCGGGGTCGCGGCGGGAGACGAGGGTTCCCGCTGCCGTGTAGCCGCGATCGGCGAACGCCTCGGTGACGGTCCGCAGGCCCGCCCGCGCGGCGATCTCGAGGAATGCCGAGCCGGGCAGCCCCAGGACGGGCAGGCCGGGGTCGTACGCGGCGACGGCGTCGACGACCGCCTGTGCCTGCACTCGGTGGTGCACGATCGTGTTGTACAGCGCTCCATGTGGTTTGACGTACCGCACGCGTCCGCCGACGGAGCGGGCCAGGCCGTCGAGAGCCCCGATCTGGTAGATCACGTCGGCGCGCAGGTCCTCTGCGGTGATGTCGAGGAAGCGCCTGCCGAAGCCCACGAGGTCCCGGTACCCCACCTGGGCGCCGATACGCACGTCGGACCGGACGGCGTCGGCGCACGTCCGCAGCAGCGTGGCCGGATCACCCGCATGGAAGCCGCACGCGATGTTGGCGCTGGTGACCACACGCAGCATCGCCGCGTCGTCACCGAGCGTCCAGGTGCCGAAGCCCTCGCCGAGATCGGAGTTCAGATCGACCATCCACACGAGGGTAACGGTCAGGCGTGGACGACGGTGCGGGACGGTGTGCGTCGACCGACCGCCCGGCAGACGAGGTAGATGACGAACGAGATGGTGGTGACGAAGGTCGAGACCGGCACCCCGGGAGCGAGCGAGAGCAGGATGCCGCCCACGGCCGCGACCTCGGCGAAGAGAATCGAGAGCCACGTCGCCGTGACGGGGTTGGCGGTGACGCGGGACGCCGCTGCCGCGGGCGTGATGAGGAGCGAGAGCACCAGCAGGGCGCCGACGATCTGGACGCCGAGCGCACACGCGACACCGACGAGGATCGCGAACACGATGGACAGCAGTCGCATCGGTACGCCGCGCGCCTCGGCGCCCTCGGGATCGGTGCTGGCGAACAGCAGGGGCCGGTAGACCACGAAGAGCACGACGATGACGACGAGCGCCACCGCGAGCAGCAGGCCGAGACCCGTGCTGCCGACGCCGACGATCTGCCCGACCAGCAGCGAGAAGCTGGTGCCGGTGCGGCCGGGATACGCCCACAGGAAGAGGACCGACAGGCCGAGCCCGAAGCTCATGATGACGCCGATGACGGAGTCGCGTTCGCGCGCACGACGGCCCAGCAGGGCGAACAGGACCGCCGCGATGACGGATCCCAGGATGGCGCCGACCCCGACGGCCAACCCCAGCAGCAGGGCCGCGGACGCACCGGTGAGGGACAGCTCCGACGAGCCGTGGACGGCGAACGACCACTGTCGACTGACGATGAGGGGGCCGAGCGCCCCGGCGAGCACACCGAGGATCGCCGCGGCGATCAGCGCCTGCTGCACGAAGTCGTAGGTGAGGAGATCGGCCGTCGTACCGAAGTCGAATGCCTTGCTCAGGGCGTCGAGAACCTTGTCCATGCCTACTCCGACTCGTCCACGTGGTGCATGCCGCCGGCGCTCCCGAGGGCGTCCATGGCGTCTCCGGTACCGACGACCACCAGCCGCCCGCGGACGCGCAGGACCTCGACGTCGGTGTCGTACAGCTCGGAGAGCACCTCGGAGGTCATCACCTCCTCGGTGGTGCCGATGCGGAACTTGCCGTCGACGAGGTAGACCACCCGGTCGACGATCGGCAGGATCGGGTTGAGCTCGTGCGTCACGAACACCACCGAGGTGCGGTGCGAGCGCCGACGCTGGTCGATCAGGTGCGCGACGACCTGCTGGTTGGCGAGGTCGAGGCTCAGCAGCGGTTCGTCGCAGAGCAGCACGTCCGGATCGCCGACGAGTGCCTGCGCGACGCGTAGCCGCTGCTGCTCACCGCCGCTCATCTGCCCCAGCGGCGCGTCGGCGAACGCTTCCGCACCGACCGAGGCGACGGCGATGTCGACGGCCTCGCGACGAGCGTGGCGCCCACGGAAGCCGATGCCCCAGCGGTGTCCGTCCCACCCGAGGCCGACGAAGTCGCGCCCGCGCAGCGGAACACCCTCGTCGATGGCCTTCTGCTGGGGGATGTAGCCGACGGAGGATCGACCGCCGGCGATGGTCGCGGTGCCGGCGGTGAGGTGGGCCTGCCCGAGCAGCACCTTGAGGAGCGACGTCTTGCCGGAGCCGTTCGGGCCCAGCACGGCGACGAACTCGCCCGGTGCGACCTCGAGGTCGAGATCGGACCAGAGCACCCGGTCGCCGTAGGCGAGGGTGGCTCCGGTCAGTCGGACAGCGGTCACACGACCCCCAGCGCGTCGGCGAGATCCTGCGCCGCCGTGCGCTGCCAGGAGACGTAGTCCTGCCCTGCGGGCAGGGTCTCGGTGACCTCGACGACGCGGATGCCGTTCTCCTCGGCGATGCGGCGCACGTCCTCGGTCACGGCGTCCTCCGTCTGGATGTTGTAGACCAGCACGTCGACGCCCTTGCCGGTGAACAGGTCACGCGTCGCGGCGACGGCGGCGGGCGAGGGATCGTTGCCCTCCTCGATCGCGTCCTCGAAGTCCTCGGGGGTCTTGTCGTCCACCCCGGCTCCTTCCAGCAGGTAGTGCGCGATCGGCTCCGTCTGCGCGACGGGTGCGCCCGGCTTCTGCTGGGCGATGCGATCCGTGATGTCGGTGATCTCGTGGATGTCGTCGTGGAACGCCTCGGCGTTCTCGGTGTAGTAGGCCGCGTTGTCGGGGTCGACCTTACCGAGTTCGGTGGCGATCGCCTCGGCGGTGGCCGCCGCGATCTCCGGGTCGTACCAGACGTGCTCGTTGGTCTCGCCCGAATGGTCGTGGGCACCCGCCTCGTCGGCATGGTCGGCGTCGTCCGCGTGCCCCTCGAGCAGCGAGTACGCGTCGACGGAGGGCACGTCGCCCGCGGAGCCGAGCACGTCGTCGACGAACTCGTCGTAGCCGCCGCCGTTGTACACGACGAGCGAGGCCTCGGACAGTGCCGCGGCGTCGCCGGGGCTGGCCTCGTAGGAGTGCGGATCCGCGGACGGATCGGAGATGATCGCCGTGACGTCCGCTCGGTCTCCGACGACGGCCTCGGCGACCGAGCCCCACACGTTCGTCGACGCGACGACGGTGGGCCGACCGGACTCGGCCGTCGCGGTGTCGTCGGAGCTGCATCCCACCAGGGCGGTCGCCGTCAGGGCGGTCATACCCAGGGCGGTGACGAGCGTGCGGAGGGGAATTCGGGCGGGTGCGTACACGAGGGGTGCTCCTGGGTCGGTCGAACGTTATCGTTAATGGAAACCGTTGTCGTGACCTTACCGCCCCACCACCCCGACGGCGAAACCGTGCCGGAGCCGACGTGCGCGACCCCGACCGGATACCGTCTCTTCATGGCGAGGTCGACGGAACCGCGACGGATGGCCACGCTCGCGTCGCTGGCCGCCGAACTGAACGTCTCGCGCACCACCGTGTCCAACGCCTACAACCGCCCGGACCAGCTCTCACCCGAGATGCGGGAACGTGTGCTCGACGCGGCCAGGGCCCGCGGTTATCCGGGGCCCGACCCGGTCGCCCGCTCGCTGCGCACCCGGCGCGCCGGTGCGGTGGGGCTCGTCCTCACCGAGGCGCTCAGCTACTCGTTCTCCGATCCCGCGGCCGTGCAGTTCCTCACCGGCCTCGCCGAGTCGTGCGAGCGGGCCGGACGCGGTCTGCTGCTCATTCCCGCGGGGCCCGCCTCGACGCCGGAGGACGCCGCGGCCGTCGTGCAGCAGGCGGGGGTCGACGCATTCGTCGTCTACTCGGTGTCCGACGACGATCCGCACCTGACGGCGGTCCGTGACCGTCATCTGCCGACGGTCGTGTGCGACCAGCCTCGGGACGCGGAGGACACCTCGCTCGTCGGAATCGACGACAGGGTGGCGATGCGACGGATGGCCGAGGAGGTGCTCGCGAGGGGCCACACTCGCATCAGCGTGGTCTGCATGCGGCTGCGCCGCGACCGGCACGACGGACTCGTCGATCCGGAACGCCGGAGCGGCATCACCTTCCATGTCCAGCGCGAGCGTCTCGCCGGCATCCGCGACGCGATGATCGCGGCCGGCGTCGATCCCGACATCGTGATCGTCGAGCGCTTCGACCACACGCGGGAGGCCGGACGGTCGGCGGCCGCCGAGGCGCTCCGGGCGGCGCCGGACACCACCGCGCTGGTGTGCACGTCCGACGTGCTGGCTCTGGGTGCGCTCGATCACTGTGCCGCGCAGGGTGTCTCAGTACCCGAACAGATGTCGGTCACCGGTTTCGACGGGGTCGACGAGGCGCGCCGCATCGGCCTGACGTCGGTCCAGCAGCCGGTCCTCGAGAAGGGTCGGCTCGTCGGTGAGATCGTGCTGGGCGTCAGCCATTCCGGGGTGGACCGGACCGAGCACCTCCCGACGCATCTGCTCGCCGGGGTGACGCTCGGCCCGGTGCGGACCGGCTAGCGGGCCAGCAGCTGGGCGCAGCGCAGCAGGCCGAGGTGGCTGTAGGCCTGCGGGTGGTTGCCCAGCGAGCGCTCGGCCACGGGGTCGTACTCCTCGCTCAGCAGGCCCGTCGGGCCTGCCGCGGCGACGAGCTGGGTGAAGAGCGCTTCGGCCGGAAGTCGCTGCCCGATCAGAAGATACGCCTCGACGAGCCAGGCCGCGCACAGGTGGAACCCGCCCTCGCCACCGGGGAGGCCGTCGTCGTGGTGGTAGCGGTACACCGTGGCGCCGCTGCGCAACTCGGCCTCGGTCGCGGTGACCGTCGCCGCGAAGCGCGGGTCGCTCGGATCGATGAGACCGGACAGGCCGATGTGCAGGGTGGCCGCATCGAGATCGGTTCCGCCGTACGCGGCCGTGAAGGACTGCGCCTCGTCGCTCCAGCCCTTGTCGAGCACCTGACGACGGATGACGTCACGCAACGTGCTCCAGCCGAGCTGCGCCTCGCGGCCGTACGCCTCGGCCAGGGTGATGGCGCGATCGACGGTGAGCCAGCACATCACCTTGGAGTAGACGTGGTGGCGCGGGTTGCCGCGGATCTCCCAGATGCCGTTGTCCGGCTCGGACCAGCGTCGCTCGACGGCGTCGACCATGGCGCACACCAGGTCCCAGTCCTGATCGGTGAGCACCTCGGCGTTCGCGGTGACGCCGCTCGCGGTGCGGGCGCGGGCCAGTGTCGCGATGAGATCGACGATGGGTCCGAAGACGTCGAGCTGCACCTGCTGGTTGGCCGCGTTGCCCACCCGCACGGGGCGGGATCCCGCGTACCCGGGCAGGGCGTCGATGACGGCCTCGGGAGGCAGCGACTGCCCCCACAGCGTGTAGAGCGGGTGCAGGCGTTCCGGTCCGGGGACGGTCTCGAGCACGTCGTGCACCCAGTGCAGGTAGTTCTCCGCCTCGGACAGCGAGCCCAGGGACACCAGCGCGGACGCCGTCAGGGCCGCGTCGCGCAGCCAGCAGTAGCGGTAGTCCCAGTTGCGGACACCGCCGATCTCCTCGGGCAGCGACGTCGTGGCCGCGGCCATGATCGACCCGGAGTCGGCGTGCACCAGGCCGCGCAGGGTGAGCGCGGACCGCTTCATCAGATCGGGCTTGAGCTGGGGGAGCGTCAACCCGGCCGCCCAGTCGTGCCAGTAGGACTCGGCCTCGGCGCGACGCTCGGCTTCGGGCACCTCGGACGGGCCCAGATCCGACGTCCCGCAGCGCAGTTCGAGGATCACGGGACCGGTGGACGGATCGATCTCCGCCCGCGCGGTCTCCTGGCCGTGCTCGCTGGTGACGGTCCAGGTGATGCCCGGCGCGCGCAGCACCATCGGGTCGTTGGTGCCGAACACGCGGAGGCCGTCGTCCTCGGCCTCGAGCCGGACGCGTGCCTGCCCGAACTCGGGGCGCGGCGCGAACGTGACCACGGCCTTCGCCTTGCCGGTGATCACGCGGGTGAAGTCGGTGCGGTCGCTCGGCACGTCGTGCGCGAGGTAGTCGTCGACCTGCAGGCTGGCCCAGCGGGTCTGCACCGTCATGGTGCTGTCGATGTACTGCTGGCTCAGCGGGAGGGACGGACGCAGCGGGCCGACGGTGAAGTGGCCCGCCTCGTCGCCGCCGAGCAGGTGTGCGAAGACGGCGGCGGAGTCGGGTTCGGGGTGACACAGCCACGTGAGGCCGGCCTCGGGCGTCAGGAGTGCCACCGATCGTGGGCTCGCCATCATGGTGAGACGCTCGATGCGCGGGGCGTCCGCACCGGAGAGCCAGGTGCGGCGCTCCTCCAACAGGAACGCGAGCGCCGCGGCCACCTGCTCGAGGGTGTCGACGCGGTAGCCGGCGAGCGACTCACCGTCGCCGACCTTGACGCCGATGTCCGGCCCGTGCAGCCGTCGGAACGCCTTCTCGTCGGTGACGTCGTCGCCGAAGAAGACGGCGGCGGAGGCGCCGCCCTGGTGCCGCAGGATGTCGAGGGCCTGGCCCTTGTCGGTCGCGATGACGGCGAGCTCGATCACGGACTTGCCCTCGGTGACCTGCACGCCGTCCCAGGTGGCTGCGCCCGCACGGACCTCGTCGAGGGCGCGCTGTCCGGCCTCGGGGTCGGCGTTGCGCACATGCAGAGCGGCGCTGGCGGGCTTGGTCTCGACGCTGATGTTCGCGCCGCGGGACGCGATCGTGCGGAGCTCGGCGACCACGCGCTCGAGCAGTGCCGTCGCCTCGCCGCCGAGCTCGGTGACGAAGCCGGCGTCGAACTCGGACCCGTGGCTGCCCACGAGCTGTACCTCGACGGGCAGGCGGGAGAGGATCGCCAGGTCACGCAGCGCGCGCCCCGAGATCACAGCAGCCTGGGTGCCGTCGAGACCAGCGAGAGCGCGGAGTGCGCGGACCGATTCGGGCAGCGGAAACGCCTTCTGCGGGTCGGAGACGAACGGCGCCATGGTGCCGTCGTAGTCGGAGGCGACCAGCAGTCTCGGCACCCGCGCGACGCCGACGAGGGCGCGGCGAAGGTCGAGGGGGAGGTCCACAGCGCTCACAGCGCACGACCTGGACGGTGACCGGGGCTTCTCACTCGGTCAAACCTAGGCGACGGGGGCCCTGCTCGCCTCATCGGGGAGAGAGGTCCGAGGAGCGGCCGCGAGGGTGTCTGTGACCCGCGATGACTGGAAATCGTGTGTCACGACTATTCGCATTAACTTTTTGGACGATTGTTCGTAATGTAATACTGAGAGCGTGACGTCGCATACGAGGCGAACAACGAGGAGCGTCATGTCGAAGCCCGTCCAGTTACCCGAGCCGATTGCCACGACGTGGGAGTGGCAGTTGAACGGATTGTGCCGCGGTATGGATTCTGCCGTCTTCTTCCATCCGGAAGGTGAACGGGGACATAAGAGAACAGCCCGCGAGGAGCAGGCCAAACGGGTCTGCGAGCAGTGCCCCGTGCTGATGCGGTGCCGTGATTACGCGGTGGCCGCCGGTGAGCCGTACGGCGTCTGGGGTGGTTTGTCGGCGCCCGAGCGGATGCTGGGAAATGCGCTTTCCGATCAGCGCGCAATCGGTTGAACAGATGAATTCACGGTGATCGAAAACTGCACGAAGCTTGAATTGGTGGACATTATCCGACGCGGTGCCTGTACAGCGTAAAGCTCTTCGGGTGTTCCCCTCGGACGGTGCCCGGTCTACCGTGATTCGCATGTGCCGAAACATCACCGAACTGCGCGGCCTCGAGCCTGCGGCGACGGACGAGGAGATCGAGGCGGCCGCGCGTCAGTACGTGCGCAAGGTCAGCGGACTCCGCACACTGTCGGACGCGAACCGGGACGCCTTCGAGACCGCCGTGGCCGAGGTCACCGCGTCGACCACCCGGTTGCTGAGCGTGCTCCCGCCCCGCAAGCAGCCGCCACAGACGGTGCCTCCGCTACGCCGCCTGGCGCACGCGCACCCTCACTGACCCAGGGGATCGTGCTGGACGTTCTGCATCGGCGTCCCCACCTTGCGCAGTGCGTACAGAGTGGTGCGCACCATCGACGGTGACCCACACACCTGGATCTGCCGATCGGCCCACGATCCGAACCGCGTGACCACCTGCCCGAGCTTGCCCACCATGGTGTGGTTCATGCCCGGTGGGAACTCGCGTGCCGGACCGGGCCGCCACCACGGCTCCTCGGGCTGCTCCACGACCGGCACGATGGTGAGCCACGGGTTGGTGCGTGCCAGGTTCCACAGCGTGTCCAGGTCGTAGAGGTCGCTCGGATACTCGCCGCCCACGAACAGATGCACCCGCGGATTACGGCTCCGCATCGCCATGTCCATCAGCTGCGCACGCAGGGGGGCGATGCCGGTGCCACCCGCGATCATGAGCACGTCCTCGCTGCCCGGCGACGTGTCCACGCTGAGTCCGCCCAGCGGCGGCCCGAGCAGCCAGCGGTCGCCCACCGTGGTCTCCGAGACGATGGCCGGACTCACCCAGCCGGCCGACACTCGCCGGACGTGGAACTCGATGCCGCGGTAGTCGTTGGGTGCGATCGCGGGGGAGAGGTACCGCCACATCCGTGGACGCTGCGGGATCTGCACGCTGAGGTACTGGCCGGCGGCGAAGGGAATGTCGGCGTCCGTCTGCAGGCGCACGATCGCGAGGTCGTCGAGCACGCGATGGTGCTCGACCACCGTCGCTCCCCAGTACGGCGGCAGGTCCTCGGTGTCGGCCCCGACGGCCATCGAGTTGCAGATCATCGACACCACGCGGCGCCACGCCGCGTCGGTCTCGTCTGTCCAGACGTCCGGGTCCGCCGTGGTGCGGAACGCGTCGACCAGCGCGTTCTGGGCGGCGAGAAAGTGCGCGCCGGTCAGGCCGTGCTTGCGGTGGTCACGCCCGAGTTGATGCAGGAAGGGCAGGAAGTCGCGGTCGTCGAGGTGCCGGACGACGTGGTCGACGGCGCGCAGGAGGCGGTGCCGCTGCTGATCCATGGCGGCGGGGAAGAAGCCGCGGAAATCGGGGTACTCGGCGAACAGCCGAGCGTAGAAGGCGCCGGCCACGGTGTCCGCGCCGTCGTCGGACAGCGCGGAGGCAACTCCGGCGCGCACTCGCGCCAGGGCCTGCGGGTCCAGCAATGGGCACCTTCGATAGTCGTGGCGGGTGACGGGTTCGTGCGCGAGTGGTGTGTCCGAGAGTAGTGGTCGTGTCCGGTCACGGCCAGCGCGCTGGGCGGCGCCCTCCTGCGTGGTGCGGCGTCAACAAACTTGAGCGGAATAGACTCAAGTCGACTAAGGTTGTTCTCGTCGACACACCCGTTCGACCCGAAGGAAGGTGACCGGTGGACTCGTTCACTCCCACCACGAAGACCCAGGCAGCGTTGACCGCTGCACTGCAGTCGGCATCCGCAGCGGGCAACCCGGACATCCGGCCGGCTCACCTGCTCGTCGCACTGCTCGACCAGACGGACGGCATCGCCGCGCCATTGCTGAAGGCTGTCGGCGTCGACCCGAGCGCGATCCGCTCGCAGGTGCAGACACTGGTGGACCGCATGCCGTCGGCCACCGGCTCCACCACCCAGCCGCAGCTCGGACGTGACGCGCTGGGCGCGATCACCGCCGCTCAACAGCTGGCCACCGAACTCGACGACGAGTACGTCTCGACCGAGCACCTGGTGGTCGGACTCTCGACGGGCGATTCCGATGTCGCGACGCTGCTCCAGAGGAACGGGGCGACACCGGCGGCGCTGCGCGAGGCGTTCACCACCGTGCGTGGCAGTGCCCGCGTCACGAGCCCGGACCCGGAGGCCACGTACCAGGCTCTGGAGAAGTACTCGACCGACCTCACCGAGGCCGCACGCAGCGGCAAGCTCGATCCGGTCATCGGTCGCGACACCGAGATCCGTCGTGTGGTGCAGGTGCTCTCGCGCCGTACCAAGAACAACCCGGTGCTCATCGGTGAGCCCGGCGTCGGCAAGACCGCGATCGTCGAGGGCCTCGCGCAGCGCATCGTCGCCGGCGACGTCCCGGAGAGCCTGCGCGGCAAGACCGTCGTGTCGCTCGACCTGGGATCGATGGTCGCGGGCGCCAAGTACCGCGGTGAGTTCGAGGAGCGGCTCAAGGCCGTGCTCGACGACATCAAGAACTCGGCCGGCCAGGTCATCACGTTCATCGACGAGCTGCACACCATCGTCGGAGCGGGCGCGACGGGCGAGTCCGCCATGGACGCGGGCAACATGATCAAGCCGATGCTCGCGCGTGGTGAGCTGCGGTTGGTGGGCGCCACGACGCTCGACGAGTACCGCAAGTACATCGAGAAGGACGCCGCACTCGAGCGCCGGTTCCAGCAGGTGCTGGTCGGTGAGCCGTCCGTGGACGACGCGGTCGGCATCCTGCGCGGCCTCAAGGAGCGGTACGAGGTGCACCACGGTGTGCGCATCACAGACTCCGCCCTGGTCGCCGCCGCCACACTGTCGGATCGCTACATCACCTCACGGTTCCTGCCGGACAAGGCCATCGACCTCGTCGACGAGGCCGCGTCCCGCCTCCGCATGGAGATCGACTCGCGTCCGGTCGAGATCGACGAGATCGAGCGTGTCGTGCGCCGACTCGAGATCGAGGAGATGGCGCTGGCCAAGGAGACCGACGACGCGTCGAAGACCCGTCTCGAGAAGCTGCGCGGTGAGCTGGCGGACAGCAAGGAGAAGCTGGCCGAACTGAGCACGCGCTGGCAGAACGAGAAGAACGCCATCGATTCGGTGCGCGACCTCAAGGAGCAGCTCGAAGCGCTGCGCGGCGAGTCCGAGCGGGCCGAGCGCGACGGTGATCTGGGCAAGGCCGCGGAGCTGCGCTACGGACGCATCCCGTCGCTGGAGAAGGAGCTCGCGGAGAAGACCGCGGCCACCGTTCCCCAGGGTGACGTGATGTTGAAGGAGGAGGTCGGTCCGGACGACGTCGCCGACGTGGTCGCGGCGTGGACCGGTATCCCCGCGGGCCGGATGCTCGAGGGTGAGACGGCGAAGCTCCTCCGCATGGAGGACGAGCTGGGCAGGCGTGTCGTCGGTCAGGACGACGCGGTCCAGGCCGTGTCCGACGCGGTGCGCCGCGCTCGTGCCGGGGTGTCCGATCCGAACCGGCCCACCGGGTCGTTCCTGTTCCTGGGACCGACGGGCGTCGGCAAGACGGAGCTCGCGAAGTCGTTGGCGGACTTCCTGTTCGACGACGAGCGCGCCATGATCCGCATCGACATGAGCGAGTACAGCGAGAAGCACTCGGTGGCTCGGCTGGTCGGTGCCCCGCCCGGATACGTCGGGTACGAGGCCGGTGGTCAGCTGACCGAGTCCGTGCGTCGTCGGCCGTACACAGTGGTGCTGTTCGACGAGGTCGAGAAGGCGCACCCGGACGTGTTCGACATCCTGCTCGCCGTGCTCGACGAGGGCCGTCTGACCGACGGTCAGGGCCGAACGGTGGACTTCCGCAACACGATCCTGATCCTCACCTCGAATCTCGGTGCGGGTGGCGACAGGGACCATGTGATGGCGGCGGTGCGCAGCGCGTTCAAGCCGGAGTTCGTGAACCGGCTCGACGACGTGGTCGTCTTCGACGCCCTGAGCGAGGAGCAGCTGCAGTCCATCGTCGACATCCAGCTGCTGCAACTACAGCGCCGCCTGTCGGCTCGTCGACTCACGCTGGACGTCACGCCGTCGGCCCGGTTCTGGTTGGCCGTACGGGGTTACGACCCGCAGTACGGCGCCCGGCCGCTGCGTCGACTCATCCAGCAGGCCATCGGCGACCAGTTGGCCAAGCTGTTGCTGGCGGGCAAGGTCGTCGACGGTGACACGGTCACGGTGGACACGTCGGAGGACGGTGCGACGCTCGAGCTGAGCTGAGATCGACGCGTCAACCGTGCACGTGAACATCGATCGTCCACTCGGGCAACGGGTCCGGATAGCCCCTCCAGGCGTCCGGACCCGCTGTCACCTCCGCGTCTGTCAGCAGTGCGGTGTCGAGAAGGTCACGAACCATGTCCGGGCGTAGTCGTACTCCGATGACGACGATCTCCTGGCCGGCCGGAACGTCGATCTCCGACCACGGTTGCGCACCGTCGATGGTGAGGTTCGGGCCCGCTTGCGACCACACCGCCGCCCGGTCCGGTCGCGACGCGATCCAGCAGAAACCTTTGCTTCGCAACACATCGTGCAACCGGTCGAGTGTTCGGTTCAGGCGCGTGGGGTGGAACGGCCGGTCGGCGGTGTAGACGAAGCTCGAGATGCCGAACTCCTCGCTCTCCGGCACGTGGGTGCCGGAGAGCTCGTCGTCCCAGCCCGGGGCGAGTAGCGCGGCCTCGGGGTCGTAGAGACCGGTATCGAGGATTCGGGCGGGGTCGATGACCCCGTTGATCGTGCGCACGACCTCGGCGCGGGGATTGAGCCGTCGCACGGCGGCGTCGGTGGCTCCGGCGAGAGCGTCGGAGACGAGGTCCGTCTTGCTGATCAGCACGATGTCGGCGAACTCCACCTGGTCCACGAGGAGGTCCGAGATGGATCGCTCGTCACCCTCGGCGACATCGAGCTCACGGTCGTCGAGTGTGTCGCCGCGGGAGATCTCCGTGAGGAAGGTGGAGGCGTCCACGACCGTCACCATCGTGTCCAGGCGGGCCAGGGTGCCGAGGCTGACGGGCGCATCGCTCTGCGGCTCCAACCCTCGGGGCTCGAAGACCCAGTCGAACGACGCCGCGACGGGCATGGGCTCGGAGACACCTGTCGATTCGATCAGCAGGTAGTCGATGTCGCCTGCCGATGCCAGCGTGCCCACGGTCTCGATGAGGTCGTCGCGAAGCGTGCAGCAGATGCAGCCGTTGGTGAGTTCGACCAGCCGCTCCTCGGTGCGGACCAGCGTGGTCGACCCGGTGACCGACCCGTCGATGAGCCTCGCGTCGATGTTGATCTCGCTCATGTCGTTCACGATGACCGCGACCCTGAGACCCTGCCGGTTCGCGAGTACGTGTTCCAGGATGGTGGTCTTGCCGGCGCCGAGGAAGCCGGACAGGACGGTGACGGGGAGCAGAGGTGCCATGTCGTAATGATAATCATTGTCATCAGGAAGTCGGGTGGGGGGTGTCCCTCACGAGCAGTTCCGAGGCGGGTGCGGGGCGGCCGAGCAGGTATCCCTGCACCAGATCCGCTCCCACCTCGCGCGCCGTGGCGAGTTCCTCGGCGGTCTCCACGCCCTCGAAGATGCAGACGGCACCGATCTCCCGAGAGAACGTGACGATGCTGACGGCGGCGGCACGACGCATGGGGTCGGTGTCGATGCCGCGCACGATCGAGGCGTCGAGTTTGACCACGCCGGGACGTAGTTCCACCAGTTGGCGCAGACCCGAGTAGCCGGTTCCCACGTCGTCCACCGAGATGAGGACGCCCGCCGAGCGCAACATCTCGACGGCGACGCCCATCCCGTCGTAGTCGTCGATGCGGTCGTGTTCGGTCACCTCCACGATCCAGCGCCTGCCCCTGTCGCCGCGCCCGATCAGGTCCGCGGCGAGATCGCTGGACAGGATGGTGTCCGCCGAGGTGTTGACCGCCACGAAGGCGCCCGATGGCAGCACGCTGGACGCGGTGATCGCCGCGTGGATGGCACTGAGTTCGAGGTCCACGCGCAGGCCGACGGTCGACGCGTCGGTGAACCACGTCTGCGGTGAGCCGTACCCGTCGGGGAATCGCGACAATGCCTCGTAGCCGACGACGGCTCCCGTGTCGGTGGTGCAGACGGGCTGGAAGACGATGCTCGGGCCGCCCGACGCGATGAGCGCCGCGATGCGGTCGCGCAGGTCCGCCGACTCGGACGCCCGACTGGCGTGGCGACGCTGCATCGTCGCCTCCGCGCGCGTCATCAGGTGGTGCAGCGTGGTGCCCACGTCGGCATGCGGGTCGACGGTCTCCGCCACCGAGCCCGTCAGAACCGTGACCGGTGCGCTGCGCAGAGAGGTGCTCTCGAGTCCCGTGGCCAGATCCCGCATCGCGTGATCGGCGGAACCGTCCGGGCCGACGAGAAGCACACACAGGAACTGCGAGGTGCTCAACCGTGCCGCGACGGCGTCCGCCGGAGCTTCGGTGGTGAGCCGCTCGGCGATCTCCTCGAGCACCTCCCGGCCCGAGCCGCGGCCGAAACGCTGCTCGACGTCCGCGAAGTCGGCGATCTCGACGAAGACGCCGAGAGCGGTGCGGCGACTCTGCACGGACTGCGACTGCGACGTCACCCGGTTGTAGAGCCCGCGTCGTGTCAGCAACCCCGTGAGTGGATCGCGTTGCGAGGCCTCGACCTGTCGGCGGAGGTAGGAGACGTACATGCGGATGACGAAGGGCGTGGCGAACATGCTCATCAGCGCGAGCGTGCGTGACAGCACGAGCCAGATCTCCGTGCCCTGCTCGACCGAGACGGCGGCGAGCACGACGAGCAGGCCGCAGGAGAAGGCGACATGCAATGTGAGGGTGAGGGTGTCGGTGAACGCCGCTGCGAACAGGGAGACCAGCACCAGTACGGCGCATGCCGGCATCGACAGGAACGCGGAGTCGTACATCGTCACGACGGTGAGCACGCCCACGTCGGCGTAGACGACGTAGGCGGTCTCGAAGTGCCTCGGACGCGTGGTCGTGAACCAGGCGACCGCGACGGGAACGGTCGTGGCGGAGAACAGAAGTATCCACACCGCGCCGCCCGGTCGGAGGGCGTCGGAGGGCAGGAGCAGCAGGCCGGCGACGCCGACGAGCACCGTGATGCCCGCGATGACGGCGCGAGATCGTTCTGCTGGTCTCGGCGTCAACGCGAGAAACGACAGAACCGGATCAGGACTGATCCGCTGTGATCTCACGACGACTCGTTTCGACGGTCTGCGGCGCCGGAGTGCGCTGGGAATCAGCACACTCCGACGTCAGACTACCGGCGGCGAGTTCGTGCTGCGGCCAGAACCGAGTCGGCGGCGGGCTTCCACGGCATGCAGATCGCGACGGCCACGGCGCACGCCAGGCACGCGGACACCGTGACGTACGAGGCGAACTGGAATCCCTCGAGGCTTGCGGACTTCATCGCCAGAATCAGTTCCGCCTTCTGCTGTTCGAACAGCGACGGCGTGGGACGCTTCGCCATCTCGATCACCGCGATGACGGTTTCGGACGCGAAACCCTTCTCGCCGTCCGTCATCAGCGACGAGGGCACTGCGTCGAGCAAGGGGGTGACCCGCGCGGAGTAGACCGAGGCGACGATCGAACCCAGTACCGCCACACCGAGTGTGCCGCCGATCTCGCGTGTCGTGTCGTTGACCGCCGACCCGGCGCCTGCGCCGTCCAGGTCGACCGCGGACATGATGGAGTCGGTCGCGGGTCCCTGGACGACGGCCAGTCCCAGCCCCATGAGGACCATCGACAGCAATACCGGGCCGACGTAGGGCGTGTCCACGGTGGTCTGGCCGGCGATGGCCATCCCCGTGCTGACGATGAGCAGACCCAGCACGATGACGGCGGTGGCACCGAAGCGCTGAGCGATCAGCGTGGCGATCGGTGCGCCCACACCCACGGCCACCGCGAACGGCAGTGAGTGCAGGCCGAACTCGAGCGGTGAGTACTCGCGGACGCCCTGGAAGTACTGGGTGATCATGAACAGGAAGCCGAACATGGAGAAGTAGCCGACGGCGATCGACAGGGCCGGGAGCGAGAAGCGACGGTTCGCGAACAGAGTCAGATCGAGAACCGGAGCGGCTGTGCGCTTCTCCCACGCGAGGAAGCCGGCGATCGCCACGGCGGAGAGCGCGTAGCCGGCGAGGGAGGTGGCCGACAGCCATCCGCGATGCGGGGCCTCGATGATCGTCCACACCAGTGCCGTGATCGCCACCAAGGAGGACACGAGTCCGACGACGTCGAAGCGGCCGACGTGCTCGGCGCGCGACTCCGGGACCAGAACCCGAGCGGCGAGGGCCACGACGAGTGCCACGGGCACGTTGATCCAGAAGACCGAGTGCCACGAGAAGTGTTCCAGCAGATAGCCACCCGCGGTCGGACCGATCGCGATGGCGAAGCCGGCCATGGCCGTCCAGGCGGCGATGGCCAGTGCCTTCTCGCGGGGGTCGGTGAAGATGGTGATGATCATGGCCAGCGTCGCCGGGAACACTGCCGCCGCGAAGACGCCCATGACGGCGCGTGCCGCGATGACCTGGTCGAGGTCACTCGACAGCGCCCCCACCACAGACAGCGCCGCCACCCCGAGCAGGCCGATGATCATGACGCGGCAGCGTCCGTACCGATCGCCGAAGTGCCCGAGCGCCAACAGGAAGCCGGCGAACGTCAGTGTGTAGGCGTCGACCACCCACTGCAGGCCGGACATCGAGGTCTGGAGCTCGACGCCGATGGACGGCAGCGCGACGTTGACGATGGTGTTGTCGAGGACCACCAGCAACTCGGCCGCGCAGATGACGAGGAGCGCCAGCGCGCGGCCTCGCCCTGACAGCGAGGTGGTGGGTGGTGCCTGATGCAGTGCCATGGAACCCCGCTCCGTCGGTTCTATGCGATAACGCATAGAAGGTGGACAGAAGGTAACTGTGTCGCTGCGTCACGGTCAATCGAGTGTGGTGGCCGTCACGCTCGGGTCAGTCGACGGGGGCGACCCGGACGAGGTTGCCGTCCGGGTCGGCGACCACGAACGTCCGACCGAACACGTCGTCGTGGGGCGATTCGACGACGACGAGTCCGGCCGTCGTGGACCAGTCCCGGAACACGTCGTCGATCCTCGACGCCGGGCCGGGCAGCATCACCCCGATCTCGGACGTCCGCGGAGTGGCCGAGTGCGCATGGTCGGGGCGCCCGCTCCACAGAGCGAACGTGACGGTTCCGCCCGCGTCGAAGGCGACGTAGCGGGGGCTGCGGAAGGTCGCCTCGATGTCGAACAGCCGACTGTAGAAGTCGGTCGCGCGGTCGATGTCGGTGACGTAGACGAGAAACAGATTGGGTGCGGGCACGAGGACGCTCCTGTGTGAGTGAGGTGGATGACGGACTCCATGAAGCGCGCCATACCTGCCAGAAGCCGTCACCTATTCGGCGCACAATTCCTGTCATGACGTCCTCCCGACTTCTCGCCCTTCTACTGCTGCTGCAGACCCGGCACCGCATCACCACGGGTGAACTCGCGGAACGTCTCGAGGTGAGTCGGCGCACAGTGCTGCGCGATGTCGATGCCCTGTCGGCCGCCGGGGTGCCGGTGTACGCCGAGCGAGGACGGCACGGCGGGATCGTGCTGTTGCCGGGGGCACGACTCAATGCGTCGTACCTCGAGCCGGCAGAGATGGACGCGGTGACGCTCGCCGGTCTCGACGAGGAGCAGCGTGAGCGACTCGGTGTGACCGGGACGCACGACATGGCGATGCGCAAGATCGCGGCGCGTCGAGCAGGCGTCGAGGCGGCGAGCCGCAGTCTCGCGGAGCTGGTCGTCGTCGACAACACGAGCTGGTTCGCACCCGGTCGTGACGTCGTGAACGTCGGGGATCTGGCACTCGACCTTCGTTCCGACCGCCGACTCCTCCTGCGCTACAGGCGAAGCGGAGCGCTCGAGGCAGAAGCGGTGGTGGTCGATCCGTACGGTCTCGCCGCGAAGGCCGGACGGTGGTATCTGGTCGCCGACGTCGGTGGGCGCGGACGGCTGTTCGCACTGGCGCGGTTGGACGGGTACGAGGTCACGGGCGAGTCGAGTCACCATCGTTCCGTCGGCCTGCGCGGTGTGTGGTCCGAGCTGTCCGCGGCGGTGGAGGCGCCCGGCGACGTGATCGTCACGGCTCGTCTCCGTTCGAACAGAACAGATCTCGCCCACCGTGTGCTCGGATCGCGCATCACCGCGAGCGAGCCCGCCGGAGACGGCTGGACGCAGATGTCGATCAGATACTCGACCATCGAGGGGGTACGGCAACTGCTGCAGTTCGCCGATCACCTCGAGGTGGTGGAGCCGCACGAGGCGCGGACACGCGTCGCGGAACTGGCGGCAGACCTTGCTCGTCGACATTTCTGACGGTGTCGGTGGCTCCTGTTATCTTCGCACACATGTTCGAGTCGGGGTGGGCGCAGCAGGATCCGGAGGCCATGGGCCTTCCGGTGGCGCTGACCGATGCGTCGATCGAGGAGGCTCTGGACACCGTCGTTCACGCGACCGCCGGCCTCGGCTTCCTGGAGTGGACTCGCTACCGGGCGGCCGCGCACCTCCACGCCCTGATCGTCGCGCCGGTCGAGGCCTCGGACCGCCGACGCCTGGACGCGGCGACGCAGTGCGCCGCCCGCATCGCCACCGTGCTGTCCGTCAGTCAGGGTGCCGCCGACGGCATTCTCTTTCGCGCCCTCGTGTTGCGCGATCGCCTGCCGCGTGTCGCAGAGTGTCTGCGGGACGGGCTGCTCGCGCCGAAACACCTGCACACCATCGTCACACGTACCGATCTGGTCGACGGCCGCGACTACGCCGACGAGGTCGACGCCGAGATCGCTGCCGCCCTTCGGCGTCGCCGTTCGTGGTCCGACACCCGGCTTCGGGACATGGTCGACTGCGTCGTTCATCGTCATGATCCTGATGCGGTGCGCGAGAGGCGCATCAAGGCCAAGGAGAATCGCTCCTTCTGGGTCGATAACGCTCCCGACGGCATGGCGGCCGTCGGTGCCACCCTGGCGGCCGAGGACGCGCTGCTCGTCGCAACCCGTGTCGAGGCTCTTGCTGCGAACGTCTGCTCACGCGATCCGCGCAGCCGCAACGCTCGCGCGTCCGACGCACTGTTCGCGCTCGTCACCGGCACCGGATTCGGTTGTCAGTGCGGCGATCCCACGTGCACACACACGGAGACCGACCCCGACTCGATCAGCGCGACCACCGTCGTCGTGCACGTGGTCGGTGACGCGGCCACCCTGGATGCGGCCACCCCAGCTGCATCGAGCCCGGAAGGTGCAGCCCCCGACACCTCCGGCCGCTCCGGCTTCCTGCACGGTCACGGTGTCATCTCGCCCGACCACCTGCGGGATCTGGCGAACCGTTCCGATGCCGTGCGTCGACGGATGGACGCGACGCCCGCAGCCCATCAGCCGGCCGACCCGTACCGGCCCAGCGCGGCACTCGAGACGTTCGTCCGTGCCCGCGACCAGTACTGCACGTGGCCTGGATGCAACAACCCGGCGGTGACGGCGGACCTCGACCACGTCACCGAGTACGACCACGACGACCCGGCCGCCGGTGGACAGACCACGGCGGTGAATCTCAACGGCAAGTGCCGCTTTCACCACACTCTGAAGACGTTCACCGACTTCCTCGACGATCAGTACCCCGATCCGGAGCTACCCGGCAGAGTCCTCTCGACCGTCACCACCCCGGAGGGTCGCACCGTTCCCGGTCCGGCTCACAACGGATACGACCTCCACCCGGAACTGGCCGACGTCACCTTCGACGACCCGGTGGTGCACCCGCCGCCCGGGACCGAGTCGCCACCGACGAGACGACGCACTCGCCTTGCGGCCGTTCATGCGCGGCGACGCGCCGAACGGGCACGCAACCGCCGAGCTCGAGAAGCCGCAGCGATCGACGACCCGCCACCTTTCTGAACGACGGTGGCGGGGCGATCAGACGCGCGCGGATTCGGCGGCGGTCACGCGTCGCTGACGCAGGACACCGGCCACGACGGTGACCGCTGCCAGCACCGCGGAGAAGCCGATGGCCGTCCGCTGCTCCGGCATGATCACCATCATGACGAGGACGACGACGATGAAGCCGATCGCCAGATACGTCAGCCACGGATACAGCCACATGCGCACTGGAGGTCGGCGACCCTCCCGGTCGAGCGTGCGCCGCAACACCAACTGGCTGGCCGCGATGGCGAGGTACACGAAGAGAGCCACGGCCCCGGTGGTCGCGAGCAGGTACCCGAACAGTTTCTCCGGCAGCGCGTAGTTGCCGACGACGGCCACGAATCCGAGTGCGGTGGAGGCCAGTACGGCGACGTAGGGCACGCCGCGGCTCGACACCTTGCGTACCGCCGCGGGGGCGTCGCCACGCTCGGACAGCGAGAACAACATGCGGCTCGCCGTGTACAGCGCGGGATTCAGGCACGAGGCGACGGCGGTGAGGATGACGACGTCCATGATGCGGTCCGCGTGCGGAATGTTCATCTGCCCCAACACGAACTGGTACGAGCCGGTCTCGGCGTCGAGCTCCGCGGCCGGCACCAGGGCGACGACGATGAAGATCGAGCCGAGGTAGAAGATCATGATGCGCCAGATCACCGAGTTGACCGCGCGGGTGATGCCCTTCTTCGGATCGGGCGACTCCGCGGCGGCGATGGTGACGATCTCGGTGCCCATGAACGAGAACATCGTTGTGAGCATGGCGGCGATGACCGCACCGAAACCGAAGGGCATGAACCCGCCGTCCGACCACAGGTGCGACACCCCGCTGACGTCGCTGCCCGGCAGCAGACCCAGGATCGCGAGCACGCCGAGCGCGATGAACCCGATGATCGCGACCACCTTGATGAGCGCGAACCAGAACTCGAACTCGCCGTAGTTGCCCACGCTCAGCAGGTTGGTGACGGTGAGGATCAGCGTGATGGCGAGCGCCCAGATCTACTGGTCACCGCCGATCCACGACGACATGATCAGCGCGCCGGCGGTGGCCTCGACCGGGATGACCAGCACCCAGAACCACCAGTAGAGCCACCCGACGGAAAACCCGGCCCAATGGCCGAGCGCGCGGGTCGCATACGTGGAGAACGACCCGGTGTCGGGGTTGGCGGTCGCCATCTCCCCGAGCATGCGCATCACCAGGACGACGAGGATGCCGGCGAACAGATACGACAACAGCACGGCGGGGCCGGCCAGGTTGATCGCGGTCGCGGATCCGACGAACAGTCCGGCGCCGATGACACCGGCGATCGAGATCATGGTGATGTGACGTGGTTTCAGGCTGGTTCCCAGAGCGCCGGGTTGTCCGGTCGCGCTGACTGGGTCCGCGTCCTTGTTGTCGATCGACATGTCAGTTCTCCTCGTGAGATGCGAACCTTCCGAGTCGATCACAACGGTCGGTTCGGTGCCCGGCGCACGGCACATCTCGTCCGATTTGCCCGGTCTTTTCGGGGACTATCCTGAGGTCATGACGACGCCGACCGGACCGCGCGACAACGACGACTCGGCTCGCGACCGCGACCAGCCGACGGAGTACCTCGGCACTCCCGGTCACACGTCGGATCCGGGCCAGGCCTACGGGCAGTCCGGTTACAACCCGACCGAGGCGCTCCCGGCAGGCGACTGGTACGCCCAGCAACCGCCGTACGAGCAGGGCTACCCCCAGCAGCAGCAGTATCCGACTCAGGGCTACCCGGCACAGCAGGGCTACCCGACGCAGGGCTATCCCCAGTACCAGCAGCCCCCGTACCAGCAGAACCAGTACGGCGAAGCGCCCTTCCTCGAGAACGGCGACAGCAAGCCCCCGCGCGGTCCGAAGACCGCACTCATCGTCGTGGCGGCGCTCGTCGTGATCGCACTCATCGGCACCGGGGCCTATCTGCTGTACGACTCGACGTCGTCCTCGCGCACCGCGGCGCCGGCCATCACGCCGCGCTCCGCCCCGCCCACGACCACGGCGCCGCCGTCGAGCGTCCCGCCGCTGGGCTCGCTGCCGGGTCTGGAGCAGATTCCCGGGGGAGTGGGGGAGGCGCTGGGGTCCCAGGGGGCCTCCGTGGGCACGATCATCTCGAACGACGGCACCACCATCGTCATGGACGGGATCGGCGGGTCCACCGTCACCGTGGTGACGAACGCGAACACGCAGATCCTCGCGCTCGGTGCCGCCACGGTGGCGGACCTCGCGCCCGGCACCTCGATCGTGGTGCAGGGCACCCCGCTGGCCGACGGGTCCATCACCGCCGAGGTCATCGTCAGCGCCGGTATCGGCTTCAACTGACGCCGGGGCGTCGACCGCCACCACCGAACGAGAGACACCCTCCCTCGCACACGCGGGGGAGGGTGTCTCTCTGTCGATCAGGTCAGGCCTGGCGGGCCATTCCGCGCTCGATCGCCGCGACGATCTGCGGGCGCAGTTCGGCGGCCGCCACGATGTGGTGCACCGAACCGACGGTCCGCGCTCGCTCGATGTTGTGCACCGCCTCGAACTCGGACGCCACCTCACCGAGCTTCTCCGAGCGCACCGCGGTGCGGGTGGCCGACAGCTCCACCTGCAACCGGGCCCGCTCCGTGTCGTCCTCGGAGGAGTTCATGCGTGCCTCGAGATCGCGGACGGACGGGTCGGATGCGGTGCGCTTGTTGACGTCTCGCGTGAAGACCACTGCTGCGGCCGGTGCACCACCGAGGACGGACGCGAACGATCCCTCGACGGCAAGCACCTCCATGTTCTCGTTGAGCGCTCCGGAGAACACCACGAACGCGCCGCCGTGATACCGGGAGACCACGCAGAACACGATCGGTCCGTCGAAGTTGACGATGGCACGGCCGATCTCGGCGCCGTACTCGAGCTGCAGGTTGCGCAGCGACTCCGGTGACCCGTCGAAGCCGGACAGGTTGGCCAGCACCACCAGCGGGCGGTTGCCGCTGGCGGCGTTGATCGCACGGGCCGTCTTCTTGGACGAGCGGGGGAACAGCGTTCCCGACGTCCACTGGTCGGGGCCGTCGGACGGGAACCATCCCTTGCGCGAGATGGCACGCGATTCGATGCCGATCACCGACACCGGGTAACCGGCGAGGTGGGCGTCGAAGACGACGGACGTGTCCGCGTCGGCCATGTCGGCCCATCGCTCGAGCACGGCGTGGTCCTGATCGACCACGGCGCGCATGACGGTGCGGATGTCGAACGGCTTCTTGCGCTCGGGGTTGGTGGCCGAGGAGAAGATGTCGCCGACGGTCTTGAAGTCGCTCGACGGGTGGACGTGCGGGTAGGTCCGCACGTCGCGGTCGACCGGGTCGACGGTCGTGGTGCGGCGCGGGAAGCGTTCTCCCGGTGCGCGATACGCGTGATCGTAGTGCGCGAAGAGGACGTCGCACGCAGCTCCGAGGTTCGGAGCCCAGTACTGCGCCTGCCCGTTGGGGCCCATGACGCGGTCGTAGCCACCGATGCCGAAGTTGTCCTCCGCGGAGACGCCACCGGAGTAGTCCAGGGACTGCTTGCCGGTGAGCACCATCGCGCTCTCCGGCGTCATCACCAGGATGCCCTTGGTGTGCATGAGCATCGTGGCCTCGGCGTTCCAGTACGGCTGCGCGCCGACGTTGATGCCCGCGACGATCACGTTGATCTCGTGACCGGCCTGCGTGAAGGTGATGATGCGGCGCAGAGCCCGCGACACCCAGTCCATGTTCTCCGTGCCGCTGCCCATGGAAATGGTCGCGCCGGAGGAGAGCGCGAACCACTCGACAGGGACGTTCATCTCCTCGGCCAGGTCGATCGCGGCGACGACGCGCGCACACTCGGCCTCGGCCACCGTGCCCAACGCCTTGGTCGGATCGCCGAACAGGGCGACGCGGGTCATGCCCTCCGGGTACAGCGCCGTCGGCGTGGACACCAGGCCCACGATGATGCCCGCGGTGTTCTGACCGTACGGCCGCGAGATGGGTTGCAGCGCACCGGACTCGTCCAGGTCGTACTCGACGAAGGAACCGTCGCGCTTGGTCAGCACGGGGATCAGCTCGTACGGGTACACGGTGCCGCGTGCCTGCGAGCGCTGCACGTTCTGGGTGTACGTGTCCAGCGGGCGCATGGGCTCGGTGGGCGGGTCGGTGATCTTGGTGACCACTCCGGTACCGGGTCGGTACGAGAAGCGCAGGGCCTGCATGGTGGGCTCCGCGCCGGGGCGCACCACGACGCGGGCCATCATGGTGATCTCCTCGAGACCGGCGGCCACGGTGAGCGGCGCGAGATGCCGGGCCACGATGCGCAGCTTGTCGAGCGGCAGGTTCAGCACCGGCCACACGTAGAGGACGACGCGATTGTGGTCGAGGCGGCGGTTGCCGCGGCGAGCCTGGGCGCGGCGGATGCCGTCGAGGCACGCGGAGAGCGTGCGCTCGATGGCGGGAACCGAGACCACGTTGCCCTGGGCGTCGAACTGCACTGCGGCGTCGCGGATCTCGGCCAGGGCGACCAGTCGCTCGTCCTTGGGGTTGTCCTTCGCCACCAGATCGAACAGGTACGTGCCGGGTGCGGAGGGGATGCGGGTGCCGTCGAAGTTCTTGAGGCGCCACAGGTCCAGTCGCTGACCGGTGAGCGGATGCAGGTCGCGGAGCGAGACGTCCTCTGTCAGAACGCCTGCCTGCGGCCGGAACGTCACCTGGCGCGAGATGCCGGTGCCGCGTCCGAAGACGGTGACCGTGACGCGACGCCACGACGTGGTCGCCGGGTGTGCGGCGATCTCGGTGCGCAGCTCCTCGACCACCTGGTCGCCGTCCTCGGGAGCTGTCGGCCACGAGAGGTACAGATCCACCGCGAGGTTCTCGGGTGCCGGCCCCGCGGTCTCGGTGAGCGCCACCAGCGTCGACGAGAGGCCCGCGCGATCGGTCATCGTCGAGAGCAGGTTGACCTTGCCGCCGACGAGGGTGAAGGTGCCCGAGACATAGTGCTGCCCTTCGCGATCGAAGGCCTTCACGTCCTCGAAGTCACGGATCTCGTAGTACTGGCGGGTGATCACCTCGAGCAGGGCGCCCGGATCGGACATGCGCTGGGAGAGCAGCTCCACGAGCGGCTCCTCCGTGGCGACCAGGGCGTCGATGCGCTCCTGGTGATCGTCGGCGTCGGGCCGCTCGGCCAGGTACTGCAGACTGCCGCGGACACCGTCGTAGACCTGCTCGCGCGCCTTACGGATCTGCGGCTCGTCGAACAACTGGAAGCGGAGGTTGCGGGCGACGTCGCCGATCACCGGGTACCGCACCTGGGTCGCGACGACGAGGCGGTCGAGCACCTCACCGACGGCGCTGTCCGCGTCGGGGGCGACCGACGGGTCGGCGATCCACCGATCGAGGAGCGCCGCGATGGCCGGCACCTGGTTCTCGATGCGCTGCTGCGCCAGGAAGAGTCGGTAGACGGCCTCCTCGAGATCGGTGCCGCGATCGAGATCGTTCTTGTCGTAGTGCCGCAGTGCGCGAGCCAGCTTGTCGCGGAACTCGTCCGGCAGGCCCTGGACGTCGGCGTCGAGCGACTGCAGGAACGCGTGGAAGTGCTCGCGCGGACTGTGGACGCGCTCGTCGGTGCCCTCCTCGTCCATGGTCGGACGGTTACGCGTCAGCTCGCACATGTCGGCGAAGGTGGTGAGCAGGTCCAGCTCGGCGCGGACCAGCTCGCCGTCCTTGCGCGGGAGTGCCCCGCGCAGAGCGTCGTACTCGGCGATGGTGGCGAGCGCACGGGACGCGCTGACGTCGAATCCGCTGAGGAGGGCGCGCAGTTCGTCGAGACGGGCCAGTGCGTCGATGCGGTCGTCGCGGTCGGCGTCGCCGCACGGCGAGCGGAACTCGACCCGGGCGGTGGTGGAGGCGGCGGCCGTCTCACCGATCGGGTCGACGCGCAGCAACGCCGCGCCGTTGTCGACCTGTGCGTTGACGACGGCGAGCACCTCGCTCACCCGACCGGCCGAGGCGGCGCGCACCGCGGTCTCCATCTTCATGGCCTCGAGGACCACGAGCGTCTGTCCCGCCTCGACCTCGTCGCCCACGGCGACCGGCACGGCGACGACGACAGCGGGGGCAGGTGCGCGCACCAGGCCGGCCTCGTCCTGGCTGATCTGGTGGCTCACGCCGTCGACCTCGACGAGATACCCGGCGGGGCCGGGCACGGTGACGACGGAGTAGCGGGTGCCGTCGATCTCGGCGCGACGCTCGAAGGTGCCGAGCCGCTCGATGTCGATGGTGATCTCGTGGTCGTCGACCGCGACCAGGTAGCGGTGCGGTCCCACCTGGCCGACGGTCAGGCGGTAGCCCTGGCCCTGGTAGTTGAGCTCGACCGTGCGGCCGATGTCGTGGCTGGCGCGGGGACGGCCGCCGCGGGCGGACAGCAGGAACTTGGCGCGCTCACGGGCCTCGTCCGCGTCGTAGGCGTCGACGGCCGCGGCGATCAGTGCGACGTCGGCGACGCGGGTGGGGCCCTCCGCGGTGCCCGCGCCGGTGCGGTCGAGCCAGCCGGTGTCGGCAGTGGCGTCGATGAGCTCCTCGCGGTCGAGCAGGTCGAGCAGGAACGACTTCGTGGTGGTGCCGCCGTCGATGACGACGGTGGTCTCGCGAAGCGCCGTACGCAGCCGGGCGAGGGCCTCGGAACGGTCACGGCCCCAGGCGATCACCTTCGCGACCATGGAGTCGTAGTCGGGCGGGATGACGTCGCCCTGGGCGATGCCCGTGTCGACGCGCAGGCCCGATCCGAGCGGGAACTTCAGCAACCGGACGGTGCCGGGCGCCGGTGCGAAACCGTTGTCGGCGTCCTCGGCGTTGAGTCGTGCCTCGACGGCGTGACCGAACTCGGTCGGGCAGTCGCCCTCGAGCACGTGGCCGCCCGCGACGAGGATCTGCAGCTTGACCAGGTCGAGGCCCGTCGTCACCTCGGTGATGGGGTGCTCGACCTGCAGGCGCGTGTTGACCTCGAGGAACGTGAAGATCTTCTGCTCCGGCTGGTAGAGGTACTCCACCGTGCCGGCGCCGTGATACCCGGCGGCGCGGACCAGCTCCGCGGAGGCGGCGCGGAGCTCGTCGGCCTGCTCCCGGGTCAGGACGGCCGAACTGGACTCCTCGATGACCTTCTGGTTGCGACGCTGGATCGAGCAGTCGCGGACGCCGGGTGCCCACACGTTGCCGTGGGTGTCGGCGATGACCTGGACCTCGACGTGGCGCGCCTCGGTGACGAGCCGCTCGAGGAAGACGACAGGGTCGCCGAACGAGCGCTCGGCCTCACCCTGGGTGCGCTCGAGTGCGAGCTCGAGCTCGTCCTCGGCGAAGACCTTGCGGATACCGCGACCGCCACCGCCGCTGCGCGCCTTGATGATCAGGGGATAACCGATGGCGGCGGCGTGCCGACGTGCATCGGCGCGGGTCTCGACGGGACCACCGCTCCACGGCGCGACCGGGACGCCCACCTTCTCGGCGAGGATCTTGGCCTCGACCTTGTCGCCGAGCAGGCGCATCGAGGCAGCGGACGGGCCGATGAACGTGATGCCCAGGCGAGCGCAGATGTCGGCGAAGGTCGGGTCCTCGGCGACGAAGCCCCAGCCGACCCACACGGCGTCGGCGCGGGCCTCGACGAGTGCGCGCTCGAGCTCGACGTAATCGAGGTACGGGTTCTGCACGCCCGTCTTGCGGAGCGTGACGGCCTCGTCGGCCTGGCGGACGAACATCGCCTTCCGCTCGGCGTCGGTGTGCAGAGCGATGACGCGCAGAGGCTCGGCGGACCGCGATTCGTTGTTCAGCTCGCGTACCGCTCGGATGAGGCGAACAGCTGCTTCGCCTCGGTTGACTACTGCTATGCGTGTGAACATGCGCTCCGCCGTCTCGAAGGGAAAGTGTCTTCCGAGCCAGTGTGACGGTCCACGAGCGTACTGGCGAGTACATCTCACCAACGCCCGAAAGGGTCGTGATCGGTCACTGACCTGTGGCGATGCGCTACCCACGGGTATACCGGCGGGTAATGACACGATGGGCCGACGACGGCGCCGTGCCCCGGGAAAAGTACAGTGGAGAGCGATGACAGCGATGTGGTTCGGCCTTGCTCTGATCGCACTCCTCGGTGCGGTGGCACTGCTGTACATCGATCGCGCCCGCCGCGGACAGCAGGGCCGGGTGCGTCAGATCTGGGCGAAAGCGCAGGGCTACCACTACGTTCCCGCCGATCCCGACCTGCCGTCGACCTTCTCGCGTGCGGCCATGGCGAACCAGGAGTTCCTCGGTGCCGTCGACGTGGTCGAGGGTGTGCGACGCGGCGAGGAGTTCGTCCTGTTCGACCTCGAGGACGCCGCGACCGTCGTGGCGGTGCGCCGCGAGGTGGGATCCGACGTCGACCTCGATCTGCGGTCCCGCACGACGCCGCCGCCGAAGGAGGCCGACATGCAGCTCCTCGGCTCGCTGGGTCCGCGCATCATCTTCGCGACCGACCTCGACGTGGCACGGCGAGTCTGTGACCAGCGCATGGTCGCCTTCACGCACTCGGTGCCCGATGTGGTGCAGCTGCTGTGGAGCGAGGGTCCGTGGACGCTGGGCACCGTTCCGGTGGGCAGTTCGGGACGCGACTGGGACGCCGCGATCGACGCCGTCACCCGCCTGTCCGGCCTTCTGCACGTGTTGCCGCCCTCGCGACGCCGCGCAGCACCTGGACGCGACGACTGATCGTTTCATCAGCCACGTGCCGCCGTGAGGAACCTCACCCGTTAGTCTCGTGGGCATGTCGACTCCAACACCGCGGCCCATCGCCCTCGTCACCGGTCCGACGTCCGGCATCGGCGGCGGGTTCGCCCGCCGTCTCGCCGCCAGTGGCCACGACCTCGTCCTGGTCGCCCGCGACACCGTCAGGCTCGAGGCACTGGCCGACGAGCTACGCGCGTCGTACGGCACCTCGTCGGAGATCCTGGGCGCGGACCTCGCGACCGAGGAGGGCCGCGCTGCCGTGGTCGCCCGACTGCAGGAGGGCGTGCAGGTCCTGATCAACAACGCGGGCTTCGGCACGTCCGGCGAGTTCTGGACGGCGGATCCCGCGCTGCTGCAGTCGCAGCTCGACGTCAACGTCACCGCCGTCATGCAGTTCACTCGCGCGGCGCTGCCGTCGATGATCGCGGGTGCGAAGGGCTCGGTGATCAACGTGGCCAGCGTCGCCGGCCTGATGTCGGGTCGCGGTTCCACGTATTCCGCGTCGAAGGCGTATGTCGTCTCGTTCAGCGAGGGTCTCGCGGGCGGTCTCGCCGGTACCGGCGTCCGTATCCAGGCTCTGTGCCCGGGCTTCGTGCGGACCGAGTTCCATGAGCGCGCCGGCATCGAGATGTCGTCGATTCCGTCGTTCATGTACCTCTCCGTGGACCAGGTCGTCGACGCCTCGCTCGCCGACCTGGAGAAGAACACCGTGCTGAGTGTGCCTGGGCTTCAGTACAAGTCACTGACTTCGGTATCGCGTCTGGTGCCCCGTACCATCGCTCGCCGCGTGGTCTCCCTGGTCGGCAGCGCGCGCGGTCGGACGTAGGCTCCGGCGGCCGGGGCGAACCCTCGACCTCGGGTCGACGTTCATACTCGACGGCGCTATGTTTCTGGTGTGACTGTTGTGGCCCTGGTGGCGTTCGTGATGATCATCGGTATCGGCTGGATCGTGTCGGTCGTCCGGCGGACACGTCGGTCGGCCGACTCCGTCGCTGCCGGACTGAACCTGCTCGAGATCGAGCTCGATCGACGACGGGCCGTGATCCCCGATCTCGTGCGCGCTGCCGTCGACGCCGATCTCGACCGCGCCGCCGTGAACCAACTCGTCGGAGCGCGGTCGCTGTCGGCCATGATGCGGGATCGGCGCGCCGAGCTCGGCGCCCGGGCCGGCGCCGAGAACGCGCTGTCGGTCGCGCTGCACGAGGTGCTCTTCGACGGTCGGGCCAGTGGGCCTCTCGGGTGGGACTTCAGCTCGCCCGCAACGGAACTCGATCGCATCGAGCATCGCGTCGCCGGGGCCGTCCGCGTGTACAACACGCAGGCCTCGTCGTTGGCCTCGCTCGCCGACTCGCCGCTGTCCGGACCCGTCGTCCGGCTGTTGGGCGTCCGGGCGCCCGCTGTGTTCGCCGAGACCGCGGACGCCGACACGGCGTGGTTGCGGGCGCCGCAGCACGCCGCCTGAGCGCACCCGATAGATTCACTGCTCGTGGCAGCTACCGAGAAGTCCGAACTGGCAGAACTGGTCCGCGAGTTGGCCGTCGTGCACGGGAAGGTGACGCTGTCGTCGGGCACGGAAGCCGACTACTACGTCGACCTCCGCCGTGCGACGCTGCACCACCGCGCCGGTGCCCTCATCGGGCAGCTCATGCGAGAACTGGTGTCGGACTGGGATTTCGACGCCGTGGGCGGACTCACCATGGGTGCCGACCCCGTCGCCTTGGCGGTCATGCACGCGCCGGGCCGTCCCATCGACGCGTTCGTCGTCCGTAAGGCGGCCAAGGCCCACGGCATGCAGCGCCAGATCGAGGGCCCGGACATCGTGGGCAAACGGGTCCTGGTCGTCGAGGACACCACCACCACCGGCAACTCCCCGCTCACGGCCGTCGCGGCTCTGCGTGACGCCGGTGCCGTCGTGGTGGGCGTCGCGACGGTGGTGGACCGCGCCACCGGCGCCGACGCGGTCATCGCGGCCGAGGGTCTCGAGTACCGGTCCCTCCTCGGTCTGGGCGACCTGAACCTCTGAGCTCTACTGCCAGCCGACGGCGGTGAAGGGCGCGTTCGTCGTCACGCGGCCGACGATGCCGGCGTGCGCGAAGTCCTTGGCCGTGGCCACTGCGTCCTGGACCGAGGAACCCTTCGCGAGCTCGGCGGTGATGGCGGCGGCGAAGATGCAGCCGGCTCCGGAGACGCGCTCCTCGCCGATCTTCGGCGCACGGAACACCGAGACGTCGGTGCCGTCGAACAGGACGTCGACGGCCTCGTCGCCGGGCAGACCCGCGCCGCCCTTGACCACCACGTAGCGCGGTCCGAGGTCCGCGATGCGGCGGGCGGCCTCCGACAGATCGTCGACGGACTCGATCGAGTCCATTCCCGACAGGGTCTGCGCCTCGAAGAGATTCGGCGTGACGACGGTCGCGAGCGGGAGGATCTCGGCGCGCAGGGCGTTGTCCGTGTCCAGCGCCGCGCCCGGCTCCTGGCCCTTGCAGATGAGGACGGGATCCACGACGACGTGTCGCCACGGCTGCTGACGGAGCGACTCGGCGACGGTGGCAACGGTTTCGGGTGTGCCGAGCATGCCGATCTTCACGACGTCCAGTGAGTGGGCAGCCGTCGCCGCCTCGATCTGGTCGGCGATCACCGGTCCCGCGATGGGGACGAAACGGTGGCCCCACCCGGCCTTCGGATCGAACGAGACGATGCAGGTGATGGTGCCGACGCCGTAGACCCCGAGCCGCTCGAACGTCTTGAGGTCGGCCTGCAGGCCGGCGCCTCCAGTGGCTTCGGATCCGGCGATGACGTAGGCGAGTGTCGGCATGTCTTCATCATCCCAAAACGCCGAGAGCGCGTGGGTGCGGGGCCGAGAGAGCCCCCGCACCCACGCGCTCGGTCGTCAGGAGCGAGTGCCCTTGCGACGCGAGAGTGCGAACGCACCGACACCCGCGACGGCGACGACGGCCACGCCGGTGCCGATCGCGGCGACGGGCAGTCCGCCCTCGTCGTTCGAGGCACTCGCCTGATCCGACCCCGCGAGGCTCGACTCGGACGACACGAGACCGATCTCCGGCAGTTCGCCGGCGACGATGACGTTGCCCTCCTCGTCGTCGGTGAAGTAGTCGACCACCTTGAACGTGCGCGTCGGGCCGTCGACGTAGAAGCCGATGAGACGTATTCCGGAGGCGGTGACCTCGACCGTGGTGGAGTCGATGGTCGCGACCTCGACGTCCTCCTTCTTCTCGTCGCCGACCTCGACCGTGACGGTCTCCTTGGCGGCGTTCTCCGCGGCAGCCTCGTCGGCGGCCTTCTTGTCCGCGGCATCGTTCGCAGCTGCCTCGGCCTCGGCCTTCGCTGCTGCGGCGGCCTCGGCTGCTGCTGCTGCCGCCTCGGCGTCACCGGCTGCTTCGAGCCGCTTCGCGTTCTCCTCGGCGACCGTGGCGGCCACCTGCGTCGTCGCTGCCTTGACGACAGCGGCGAAGAGCGTCGACGCCTTCGCGTACGCGGCCTGGATCGCCGTGGTGATCTTGGCGGCGTCGAGCGTCGCGAACGCGTCACCGACGGCCGTCAACGACTCCTCGGCAGCCTTCGTGGCCTCCTCCGCGGCGGTGCGCGCGGCGGCTGCGGCCTCGGCCTTCGCATCGGCGTCCGCACGTGCGGCCTCTGCCTCGGTCGGATCCGCGGCAGCGTCGCCCTCGAGCTCGTCGGCCTTGTCCTTCGCAGCGTCGGCCTCGGCCTGAGCGGCGTCCGCCTTGCTCTTCTCCTCGTCCGCTGCAGCCTTGGCGGCGTCCGCCTCTTCCTGCGCCTTGGCGGCGACACCGGCGGCGACGATGCTCTCCTGCTCGGCGACCGACGCCGATTCCTCGGCCTTGGATGCCTCGAGCTCGGCCTTCGCTTCGTCGACCTCGGCCTCGGCAGCGGCGTCGCCGCCCTGCGCTGCGGCGATGGCGTCGTCGAGGAATGCCTGCGCCTTCTTGATGGCGTCGACGGCGGCCTTGGTGGCGTCCTTGGCCACCTGCAGTGCCTTCTTCTCGTCCTCGGTCAGCTTCGCGTCGATGTCGACCTTGATGGAGGAGTTGCCCTCGTCGTCGACCACGACGGAACCGGTGACCTGCGGCAGCGGCCGGGCCGGGGGAGCGGTGGTGGGCACGGTGGTGACCGGCGGCGCATCCGTCGCCGAGGGTGCCTGCTCGGTGCTCGACGTGGCGGGAGCCTCGGTGGTGGTGCTCGAGGAGGACTCGCTGCTCTCCGAGCTGTCCGGCGGATCCTGCTGGGCGACGGCCACGGCGGGTGCGGCGACAGCCAGCGACACGGCGAGCACGGCGCCTGCTGCAGCGAGCCGCGTCCTGCGGGCACGGGTGATGGACTTGTCCGACATGAATGGCCTTTCGATACCGAAGACGGCATTCCTGCCGTATCCGAGAAGCGGTGAAGAATGGTGTACGCGTCCCCCGACCGAACAGAACGTACCTTCCGGTCAGCCTAGACCTTTACTTCAGAGTTACTTCGTCATCGAAGTGTGACCTTTGGTGCAGATGGTGTTCATGCGGTGAATGTGACTGGTGTGATTCGGTTTTCCCTGGTCAGTCGCCGACGGTGAGCGCTGTCGCCTCGTCGACGCTGTGCGGTGCCGGGTCGTGGTCGTCGACGTGTGCGAGGACCTTCCGGCCGGTCGCCAGGACGCCGATGGCCAGGAAGGTGCAGGCGGCGCCCACCCAGAACGGCACGTGCACATTGGATTCACCGAGCTTGCCGGCGAGGTACGGGGCGGCAGCGCCGCCGGCGAACCGCACGAAGCTGTAGGCCGCCGAGGCTGTCGACCGTTCGACCGGCGCCGAGATCATGACGGTCTCGGTGATGAGGGTGTTGTTGACGCCGAGGAACAGTCCGGCAAGGACGACGCACACGATCAGAACCGGCTTGCTCTCCGTGAACAGAGCCATCGCGGCGAGGTCGGCGGCGAAGAGGAGCAGCGCCAACATCATCATGTTCAGCGTCCCGAACCGGCGCTGCAGGCGCGGTGCGAGGAACACCGAGGCCACCGCGAGCGCGAGTCCCCAGCCGAAGAAGATGAAGCCGATCGCGTAGGTGCCGAGGTCGAGCGGGAACGGCGTGTAGGCGAGCAGGGTGAAGAATCCGTAGTTGTACAGCAGTGCCGTGATGCCGACCGTGAGCAGCCCGCGGTGCCGCAGTGCGCGGAAGGGGTCCGCGAGAGAGGTTCGGTGCGTGGGCTTCTCGCCCTCCGGCAGCATGACGACGAGCAGCACGACGGCCACGGCCATCAGGACGGCGACGCCGAAGAACGGGCCCCGCCAGCTGATGCTGCCCAGGACGCCGCCGACCAGCGGGCCGGTGGCGATGCCGATGCCCAGTGCGGCCTCGTACAGGATGATGGCCCGCGCGACGCCACCGCTCGCGGCGCCGACGATCGTCGCCAGGGCGGTCGCGATGAAGAGTGCGTTGCCCAGTCCCCAGCCGGCGCGGAACCCGACGATCTGGGTGATGGTGCTCGACGAGCCTGCGAGCGCGGCGAACACGATGATGATCGCGAGACCGGCCAGCAGTGTCTTCTTCGGGCCGAAGCGCGACGAGACGACGCCCGTGACGAGCATCGCCACGCCCGTCACAAGCATGTAGGACGTGAACAGAAGAGACACCTGCGACGGTGTCGCGTTCAACTGTTCGCCGATGGGCTTGAGAATGGGATCGACGAGGCCGATCCCCATGAAGGCGATGACACTGGCGAACGCCACTGCCCACACGGCCTTCGGTTGCTGCAGAAGGCTCGGCTGGGACGCGTCCTTCTTCTCCTCGATCGTCGTCACGGGTGTTCCTTTCGTGCTGTGTTCTTGAGTACCGAGCGCAGGTCGTCGAGGCCCTCGACGATGCGTCGGAGTTGGTCGGGATCGGGCTCGCCCAGGTGGCGGAGCAGTCCGTCGCCGATGGCGCGACGCGAGTCGGCGAGCCAGGTGCGTCCGTGGTCCGAGATCGACACGACCACGGCGCGGGAGTCGGTCGGATCCGTCATGCGGTCGACGAGACCGTTCTCGTGGAGCGTGCGCAGCAGGGCCGTCGCCGAGGGTTGCGAGCATCGGTCGAGGCGGGCGAACTCGCTGATCCGGATCGCGCCGTACTCGTCGAGCAGGGAGAGCGCGCGCGACCACGTACGGGGATGCTCCGCGGGCGCGACCGAGGCCGCGAGCCGGGTGAAACGCGAGGTCGTGGTGACCAGTTCGGACAGCAGTGTCCGCAGTTCGTCGGTTCGCATCGCCGTGGTCTGCACTCCCTTAACGTTACATAAGCTAACTATCGAAATCCAGTGTGGGGTCGGTTACGGTGTCCGCATGCCGTCCGGGTCGTCCGCCACGCTGGTCCGCAGGGCCACGACCCTGGCCTACGCCGTCGCTGCGGCGGGCACCATCGTCGGTGCCGCCACGCATCGACCCGTCGTGCAGGCGGTGTGCAAGCCGCTCCTCATGCCGATTCTCGCGGTGCGGTCCGGCGCCCACCGCTCGCCACTGCTGGCTGCGGGGCTCTCGGCGGCGACGCTCGGCGACGTCGCGATGATCGATCCGGACGACGATCGCCGGTTCACTGCGGGGGCGTCGTCGTTCGCCGTCATGCAGGGGTGCTGGTCGGTACTGTTGCATCGCAACGGTTCTCGCGCGCGGCCGCACCATGCTCTGCTTCGAGCGGCGGGATGGGCGGGCGGCGCCGTGCTGGCCACGAGACGCGCCCCGACCATTGCACCGATCTCCATGGCCTACGGCGTCGCCCTCGGTGCCATGTCCGTTCTCGGTGCGGACGGCGACACCCGTGCCGTCGTCGGATCGACGCTGTTCACCGTCTCCGACGGCATGGTGCTCGTGCGGCGGACCACGGCCGACGCGCGCCTGCGCGACGTCCTCGAGGTCGCGGTGCTCGCGACCTACACCGGCGCTCAGTACGCGCTCGTCGACTCCCTCACGGGAACAGCGTCGGGGTTCCCGACTCGAGATCGAGCAGCAGGCGTTTGCGCTCGACGCCGCCGGCGAAACCCGTGAGGCTGCCGGACATTCCGATGACGCGGTGGCACGGCACGACGATCGACAACGGGTTCCGGGCGTTGGCCGACGCCACCGCTCGCACCGAGGTGGGCCGGCCGACGGCGACGGCCAGAGCGGAGTACGTCCACGTCTCGCCGTAGGGGATCGTGCGGAGCGCGGCCCACACCTCGTTCTGGAATTCGGTGCCCACCGGGGCCAGCTCGAGATCGAAGCGGCGCCGCCGGCCGCCGAAGTACTCCGCCAACTGATCGCGGATCTCGTCGAACCCGTCCGCCCGGGCGGTGCCGATCCGGCCGGGAGCCGGTGCCGGACGGTGACCGGGAAAGTAGACGCCCGACAGCGCCGTCCCGGTGCGCACGACGGTGAGAGGACCCACCGGGGTGTCGAGAACGGTGTGGTGCCGGGTCGAGTCGGTCGGTGTCACAACCGGATCCGCGTCCGGTCGTCGGGATCGACGACGACGGGAACGGTCGCGCCGACCTCGTACCGAACGGACCCCGTGCGTCGGACGGTGCCCGGGTAGGACCCCGACCCCGACCCGGGCACGGTGATCGTGAGGTCGACCTCCGTCTCGGCTCCGATCTCCCGTACCTCGTCGACGACGGCCCACCCCTCGAGCCCGTGGTCGCGCATGCGGCGTTCGTCGGCGGTGGGGCGCCCGGCAGCCATCATCGCGAGTCCCAGTGCCGCGCCGAAGCCCGCGACCAGCGCAGCGATCTGATACGGAACGGTGCCGTCCGGGGCCTTGGGCAGGAGCACGAGCGCCCAGACCGCCAGCACGACGACGTAGATGGCGGTGACCACGGCCACCGCCCGACCCACTCTCTCGTGGTCCATCGACTCGGATCCCTCCCGTGAGCGCCTCCGAGGACACCGGAAGCTACTCGGCGGTAAGTTTTCGGCTCACCGCTCTGTTGCAGCTCAGCCCGACCCTTTACTCTTCAGACATGTCTCAACCTACTGTCTTCATCACCGGCGCAGCAGCCGGCATCGGGCGGGCCACCGCACTCACGTTCGCCGCCGCCGGGTACCACGTCGGTGCGTACGACATCGACGAGACGGGACTGGCCTCCCTCGCGAAGGAGATCGCGGCGAAGGGCTCGACGTCGACGACGGGAATCCTCGACGTCACCGACACCGCGCAGTTCACCGAGCGACTGAAGGAGTTCGACGAGGCGGCGGGCGGGCGACTCGACGTGCTCATCAACAACGCGGGCATCCTCATCGCGGGCCAGTTCGCCGAGCAGGCCATCGAGACGCACCGCAAGCAGTTCGACATCAACGTGGGCGGCGTGCTGAACGGGCTGCTCGAAGCGTTCCCGTACCTGAAGAAGACGCGCGGCGCCCAGGTGGTGAACCTGTGCTCCGCCTCTGCCATCTACGGCCAGCCCGAGCTCGCCACGTACGGCGCGACCAAGTTCGCGGTGCGCGGGCTCACCGAGGCGCTCGACCTCGAGTGGCACAAGCACGACATCGCCGTGAAGGCCATGTGGCCGCTCTTCGTGCAGACCGCCATGACCAAGGGGATCCAGACCGGTACCACCGGTTCGCTGGGCATCAAGTTGACCGCGCAGGACGTCGCCGACGCGATCTTCAAGTCGACGCAGCCCGCCAAGCGGATCTACCACAAGGTGCACTTCCCGGTGGGGCTCCCGTCCAAGGCGCTGTCCATGGGCTCGCGGTTCTCCCCGGTCTGGCTGACCCGCGAGGTCAACCGCCGTCTGTCCCATTCCTGAGTTGACCGAGAACGACCGCAGCGACGAGGCGGGTGCCACCGAGTGGGGTGAGCACCCGCGCGGCGTACCCGCCTGGGACGTCGAGCGTGACGGGCCTCGGCCCACCGATCCCCGCTACGACCCCGAACTCCTCGACGAGGGGGATCGGCGCAACGTCGTCGACGCGTACCGGTACTGGACGCGCGAGGCGATCGTCGCGGACCTGGACACGCGCCGGCATCCGATGCACGTGGCCATCGAGAACTTCGCGCACGACGCCAACATCGGGACGGTCGTCCGCACGGCCAACGCGTTCGGCGCCGCCGCGGTGCACATCGTCGGGCGTCGGCGGTGGAACCGTCGCGGTGCGATGGTCACCGATCGCTACCAACACATCGAGCATCACGAGACCGTCGAGGCGCTGACGGCGTACGCGGCGGAGGCGGGCCTGACGGTGGTGGCCGTCGACAACGTGCCCGGGTCCGTCCCGCTCGAGACTGCCGTTCTCCCGCGGAATGCGCTGCTGCTCTTCGGTCAGGAGGGCCCGGGCGTGACCGACGACGCGCGCGCCGCCGCGTCGATGACGGTGTCCATCGCGCAGTTCGGCTCCACCCGCAGTATCAATGCCGGTGTCGCAGCCGGGATCACGATGCACGCCTGGATCCGGCAGCACGCGGATCCCGACCTGGCCTGGTGACCGTGCCCGACGGCTCCCGAGCCGAGGGGTACTGGCAGGATCGAATCATGCACGACACGTGGTCCTCCAGGGCGGACGCCGCCGAGGAGGCCGTCTTCTCTCGCCACGTCCGCCGTCTGTGGGGACTGCCGGGGACGGCTCTGGGTGTCGTGGCGTGGCCGCCGGTCCGACGGGAGCGGTTGTTCTTCCGCTGGCACTACTGGTGGCAGGCGCACCTCATCGACTGTGTGGTCGACGCCGAGGAGCGGGCGCCGTCGGCGCGCCGCCGACGACGGCTGGCCCGGATCGCGCGCACCCACCGGCTGCGCAACCTCACCGGCTGGACCAACTCGTACTACGACGACATGGCGTGGCTGGGGCTGTCCCTGGAGCGAGCACAACGTCTGCACCTCGTCGACAATCGCACCGCGATCGCGGCACTGGAGTCGGAGCTGTTCGACGCCTGGGATCCGGCGCACGGGGGCGGTATCCGCTGGTCCAGGAAGAGCGACTTCTTCAACGTGCCGGCCAACGGCCCGGCGGCGGTGCTGCTCGCACGGACCGGCAAGCTGTGGCGCGCCCAGGCCATGGCCGACTGGATCGACGCGACTCTCGTCGATCCGACGACCCATCTCGTGCTCGACGGCATCCACGCAGACGGCCGCGTCGAGACGCCGATCTACTCCTACTGCCAGGGCGTCGTGCTCGGCGCCGAGACCGAACTCGCGATCAGCCTCGGTGACGACAAGCACCGCGAGCGCGTGCATCGACTCGTCGCCGCCGTGCAGCAGCACCTCACGAAGGACGGCGTGATCATCGGCGGCGGGGGAGGGGACGGCGGCCTGTTCAACGGGATCCTCGCCCGGTACCTCGCACTGGTGGCGACGTCGTTGCCCGGAGACGACGACGAGGACCACGAGGCGCGCTCGGTCGCCGCCGACATCGTGCTGGCGTCGGCGGAGGCCGCGTGGGACAACTGCCTGTCCATCGAGGGCCTGCCGCTGTTCGGGAGCGACTGGTCCGCCATCGCCAAGCTGCCCTCGTTCGGTGCGTCGATCGCCCGGTTCAGCGCCGGCACCGTCACGTCGTCGTCCGTGCCGGAGCGCGACTTCTCCGTCCAGCTCGGCGGCTGGATGTTGATGGAGGCGGCGCACAGCCTCGGCTGAACGTCAGCCGTCAGAGATCGTGCACTTCGGTGGTCTCCACCGGCTTCTTCATCTCCTTGCGGTACTGGTACAGACCGAAGATGGTGCCGACCACGATCGAGACGATCATCAGCGTGAGCACGGTGGGGAACAGCCACGACACCTTGTCGAGCACCGCTCCGAAGTAGAACCCGATCAGCAGCAGCACGGGTGCCCAGATGAGCGCACCCAGCGTGCTGGCGATGGTGTAGCGGCGGTGGTTCATCCCACCGGCACCGGCGACCATCGGGCACAGGGTCCGCACCCACGGGATCCAGCGCGCGACGAGCACCGCCCAGAAGCCGTGCTTCTCGAGAAGTCGGTTGACCTTCTCCAGATTCGCGGTGTTGACGTACTTGCCGTTCTTGCGCGCCACGAGGCGATGACCGGTGCGTTTACCGATCATGTACCCCACCTGATTACCGGCGATGGCGGCCAGGAACGCGCCCGCGGACAGCGCCCACACGTGCGAGGTGCCCGAGGCGTGGGCGGCCAGTCCGATGCCGGCGGTGATCAGCAGCGAGTCGCCGGGAAGGAAGAGGCCCACGATGACGGCGCACTCGAGGAACACGAAGGACACCACGATGAGCCAGACCAGGGTGGGCCCGGCCGATTCGAGGAATCCCATCGCGCCGCCTTCGGCGAGCACGGTGCTACCGGCGAGAAGCATGAACGGGGGACCGATCTACGAGGACGAGTCGCGCGGAGCGGGCTCGGTGCGCTGGACGGGCTCGGACCACTGAGCTGGTTCCGACCGCTGAGCAGTGTCCGACCTCTGGGCCGGCTCGGACCACTTGGACGGCTCGACCTTGCCGTCGAGCTTGCCGTCGAACGCGTCGACGGCCTCACCGAGCGGGGTGCGGCGCGAGGCGACGATCCGCTTGCCGACCTCCCAGGCGATGGGCAGGACGGACACGGCGACGATGAGCAGGAAGATGATGTCGACGTTGTCGCGGATGACGGCGATCTGGCCCAGCAGGTAGCCGAGCAGCGTGACGCCCGAGCCCCAGACGATGCCGCCGACGACGTTGTAGGTGATGAACGTGCGGTAGCGCATGCCCGAGGCACCGGCCACGACCGGCGCGAACGTACGCACGATGGGCACGAAGCGCGCCAGGAAGATGGTGATGGGACCGTGCTTCTCGAAGAACGCGTGCGACTCGTCGATGTAGCGCTTCTTCAGGAAGCGGGCGTCGTCCGTGAACAGGCCCGTGCCGGCCTTCTTGCCGATCAGATATCCCGCCTGATCACCCAGCACCGCGGCGATCGGAATGGTCACCAACAGCACCCACAGCGGCGCGAACGGCTCGATCTCCGCGCTCTTCGACGCGGCGATCAGACCGGCCGTGAACAGCAGCGAATCGCCCGGGAGCAGCGGGAACAGCAGGCCCGACTCGATGAACACCACCAGCAGCAGACCGACCAGGACCCAGGTGCCGAACGAGTTCAGCAGGTTGACGGGATCGAGGAACCCCGGCAGCAGGGCGAGGTCGGTCACGGAGGCGGCCACGGTAGTCACAAGCGCCCACAGTACCGGCGAGAGCAGCCGATACCCGCACGCCGAGTGGCGGGTAGTACAACTCACGAGCAACTCTCAGCAACTACCGGCGAGTAGATCGGGCAGGGCGCGACCGGCGTCACCTCGGTTGACATACTGCTAGTGACCGCACCTGATCGGGTGCCCCGTTCGCTCACCGTGGAGGTTTCTTCGTGCCGATCGCAACTCCCGAGGTGTACGCCGAGATGCTCGGCCGCGCCAAGGAACACAAGTTCGCTTTTCCCGCCATCAACTGCGTGGGATCCGAGTCCGTCAACGCGGCCATCAAGGGCTTCGCCGACGCGGGCAGCGACGGCATCATCCAGTTCTCCACCGGTGGCGCGGAGTTCGCGTCCGGCCTCGGTGTGAAGGACATGGTCACCGGCGCCGTCGCGCTCGCCGAGTTCGCCCACGTCGTCGCCGCGAAGTACGACGTCACCATCGCGCTGCACACCGACCACTGCCCCAAGGACAAGCTGGACACCTACGTGCGTCCGCTCCTCGCGGTGTCGCAGGAGCGCGTCGACGCCGGGAAGAACCCCCTCTTCCAGTCGCACATGTGGGACGGCTCCGCGGTGCCGATCGACGAGAACCTCGAGATCGCCAAGGATCTGCTGGCCCGGGCCGCCGCGGCGCGCATCATCCTGGAGATCGAGATCGGCGTGGTCGGCGGCGAGGAGGACGGCGTCGAGGCGGAGATCAACGACAAGCTGTACACCTCGAACGAGGACTTCCTGAAGACGGTCGAGGCGCTCGGTGCCGGCGATGCCGGATCGCGCTACCTGTTGGCCGCGACGTTCGGCAACGTCCACGGCGTCTACAAGCCGGGCAACGTCAAGCTCAAGCCGTCGGTGCTCGCGGACGGCCAGCGCGTCGCCACCGAGAAGCTCGGACTCGCTGCCGGCTCCAAGCCCTTCGACTTCGTCTTCCACGGCGGCTCGGGCTCGGCCAAGAGCGAGATCGAGGAGGCCCTCGAGTACGGCGTCGTGAAGATGAACGTCGACACCGACACCCAGTACGCGTTCAGTCGGCCCATCGCCGGCCACTTCTTCAGCAACTACGACGGCGTGCTGAAGGTCGACGGCGAGGTGGGCAACAAGAAGGCCTACGACCCGCGCAGCTACCTCAAGAAGGCCGAGGCCGGTATGACGGCGCGCGTCGTCGAGGCGTGCAACGACCTGAAGTCCGCCGGTCGGAGTGTGTCAGCGGGCTGACGAGCGCGGTCAGGCGCAGACCTTCCAGGTCTCGCCGTCCAGCGCGAGGTCGAACGTGCGCGCCGAGGGCTCCGCGCCCTCGGTGCGCGCGGTGACCTGTGCGATCGCCGTCGTCTGATCCGGCGGTTCCGCTTCGGTGATCTGAATGGTGTCGACGCTCTGTACCACCGGCACCGTTCCGGATGCGACGGCGGCGTCGTGCGTCGCGGCGAAGTCGGCCTCGGAGATGCCGCCGTAGAAGGACGCCAGCGCGCCGCACGTGACGCCGCGCAGAGCGGTCAGGTCGCCGTCACGCAACGCCGCGGTGAAGGTGTCGATCGAGGTGCGGATCTTCTCGTCGTCGCTCGGACCCGTGACGCTCGTGCCGCCCCGCAGCAGTGCGAACGCCACGACACCCGCGATCGCCAGCAGGGCCACGAGGGCCGCCGCGATCCACGGTCCGCGCCGCCGTCCACCGGAGCGCGTCGACACCTTCTTCGGTGCGGCGCTGGGTTCGATGCGGCGCGGTGCGGCGGGGCGCGAGTTATCCGGGGACACGCGTGCACCTTATCCAGCGCCCGACGTCTCCCGCGCGCTCCGTGGGAGACTGTCGTCATGACTTCCTTCGGTGATCTCCTCGGTCCCCAGCCCACCCTGCTGCCCGGCGACGACGAGGCCGAGTCCGCTCTCCTGAACCACACGGCCCCCGAGGAGGTGGCCGCGGCGCACCCCACCGCGTCGATCGCGTGGGCCTACCTCGCCGAGGCCGCCCTGTCCGACGGCCGCACCATCACCGCGTACGCCTACGCACGCACCGGCTACCACCGCGGGCTCGACCAGCTGCGTCGCAACGGCTGGAAGGGCTTCGGACCTGTGCCGTACAGCCACGAGCCCAACCGCGGCTTCCTGCGCTGCGTGGCCGTCCTGGCCCGCGCCGCGCAGTCGATCGGGGAGACGGACGAGTACGCCCGCTGCCTCGACCTGCTCGAGGACTGCGATCCGCGCGCCGCGGACGAACTCGGCGTCGGCTAGCACCAGCTTCATGGGCCGATTCGGGAGCTACCCACGATTCACGGCCCCGCATCTCGGCCTGCGCACCCGCGGCTCCGCGCGGATCGACGCCTCGCTGCGGCGACTGAGTGTCTCCGGGTTGCCGATCATCCAGTGCGCGCTCGCCGCGGGCATCGCGTGGTTCGTGGCGACGGACGTCGTCGGGCACGTCACGCCCTTCTTCGCACCGATCGCGGCCGTCGTCTCGCTCGGTGTGTCCCTCGGGGCGCGGATGCGACGTTCGGCCGAACTCGTCGTCGGCGTCACGGTCGGCATCGGTGTCGGTGACGCGATCATCGCCCTCATCGGGACCGGCCCGTGGCAGATCGCCCTGGTCGTCGCGCTCGCGATGTCGACCGCGGTCTTCCTCGACAGCGGCGCCATCATCGCGATGCAGGCGGGATCGTCGGCCGTGCTGGTGGCGACGCTCATCCCGCCGGGCAACGCCGGCGGACTCAACCGCATGGTCGACGCGTTGATCGGCGGTCTGGTGGGACTCGCCGTCGTCGCCGTCGTGCCGACGCACCCCGTGCGCCGCGCACGCAAGGACGCGGCCACCGTCATCGCCACGTCGGGCCGGGTACTGCAACTCGTCGCGGACGGTCTCCTGGCCAACGACGCGGAACCGATCGCCAAGGCACTGAAGGCTGCGCGCGCCACACAACCGGCCATCGACGCGATGCGCACCGATCTCAAGGGCGGGCGCGAGATCAGCCGCATCTCCCCGCTGTACTGGAACAGCAAGCAGCGCCTGGCCGAGCTCGCCGCGACGGCGGATCCGCTGGACAACGCGGTGCGCAACATCCGGGTTCTCGCCAGGCGCTCCCTGTCCCTGGTGCGCGACGACGAGATTCTCGACCCCCGACTGGTCGACCTCGTCGAGAAGCTCGCGCAGGCCACCGAGGTGGTGCGGAAGATGATGCTCGCTGATCCCGGCGAGCAACCCGACCGAGCCGAGGCAGCGCGGGTTCTCCGGCACGTGGCAGTCGGTGCGAAGGCGGAGCTCATGCAGGACGCCGGCCTGTCCGCGGTGGTGGTGCTCGCGCAGATCCGGTCCATCGTCGTCGACCTGCTCCAGGTGGCAGGGCTCTCGCGGATCTCCGCGCTGGCGACCCTGCCCCCGACCGTCGACCACCCCGCCGTGCCGCCCGAGCTCGACTACTAGGTTCCCGCTGCCGTTCCGTGTTCCCGCGGACGCTGCAACCCCTCCTCGAGTACGGAAGCCCTGCGGGAGCTGCCGGTACACAGGACGAAGATGCTCCACAGGCGGGCGACAGGAAGGCGTGTCCCCGTCCGCGCGTGATCGACACTCACCGCCATGGACCTGCACCGCCGCGCCACCGGTGACGTGACAGATGCGGCGCTGCGCGGTCTGGTGAGGCGCGGCGAACTGGTCCGCGTGAGCCGCGGCTCCTACGGCCCCGGCTCGGAGTGGGCGTCGGCATCACCAGACGAGCGCTACCGCCTGCGCGTGCTCGGAGTCATGGCGGGACGCACCGCGGTGGCCGTCGCCAGTCACGAGTCCGCGGCGGCGCTGCATCGGCTCCCCCTTCTCGCTCCCGACCGAGACCGAGTGCATGTGAGCGTCGACGGTCGAGGAGGTGGTGCGTCGACGAGGAGGGTCGCCGAGCACCGGGTGCCGCTGTCCCCGCTGGACGTCACCACCGTCGACGGTGTGCAGGTCACGACGCCGACGCGGACGGCGCTCGACATCGCGTGCACAGTGGGACTCGATCGTGCGCTGTGCGCTGTCGAGTCCGCACTCCGCACGGAGGCGCCGGATCTGCAGGAGTGCCTCGCACGGCTCGGGCGCCGTCGCGGCATCGCCACCGCCCGCCGCGCGGTGGACCTCGCGAGCCCTCTCACCGAGAGCATCGGCGAATCGTGGAGCCGAGCCCTGATGATGCAGTGGCCCGAGATTGCCTCGCCGAGGCTGCAGCATCGCTTCCTCGACGATCGTGGTCGCATCGTGGCCCGCACCGATTTCGACTGGGACGGTCGGCTGATGGGCGAGTTCGACGGGCTGACGAAGTATCGCGGCGGAGCACAGTCGGTGATCGACGAGAAGCTGCGCGAGGACGCCCTCCGCGCGCTCGGCTGCCATGTGGTGCGGTGGACGTGGGACGACCTGCGTCATCCCGAACGGCTACGGCGTCTGCTCGCGGCCGGGATGGCCATCGCGTTCCGCTGACGCCGGAGGTCTCTGGGTTCACGCGGCCGTTCCGTGTTCCCGCGGACGCTGCAACCCCTACTCGAATACGGAACCCCTGCGGGAAGCGTGACTCACCATATGCACACATTCGCATGTATGGTCTCGATCATGGGAGCGGGGCACGGACATGCGCACACACCGGCGGCTGGTGAGGCCGGCACCGGGCGGCTGCGACGCATGGGGATCGCGTGGTTCGTGCTCGTCGCGTTCTTCGCCCTCGAGCTGACCGTCGGCCTCATCATCAATTCGCTGGGCCTGCTCGCCGATGCCGGGCACATGCTCACCGACATCATCGGCATGTCGATGGGCCTCGTTGCGCTCACGATGGCCCGGCGCGGATCGAATTCTGCCGCACGGACATTCGGGTGGCACCGGGCCGAGGTGCTCACCGCTGTCGCCAACGCGGTGCTGCTGCTCGGGGTCGCGGTCTTCATCTTCGTCGAGGCGATCCGCCGCATCGGGGACCAGCCGGACATCCCGGGCCTCGCGATGGTGCTGACGGCCGCCGCGGGACTCGTCGCCAACATCGTCGTCATGCTGCTCATCCGCGCCGACGCGAAGGACTCCATCGCGGTACGCGGGGCCTATCTCGAGGTGCTCGCGGACACCGTGGGCAGCGTCGGGGTGCTCGTCGCCGGTGTGCTGCTCCTGGCGTTCGACTGGACGTGGGCGGACATCGTCGTGGGTATCGCCATCTCGCTGTGGGTGGTGCCGCGGGCACTCTCGCTCGCCGGCCAGTCGTTGCGCATCCTCACGCAGGCCAGCCCGTCGTCGGTGGACATCGGTGCGCTCGAGGCCGATCTGCGGGCGCTGCCCGGAGTCGTCGACGTCCACGACCTGCACGTCTGGACCCTCACCACCGGCATGGACGTCGCCACGGTGCACATCACGTCGGACGGTTCCGGATCGGTGATGCTGGCCCGCGGGAAGGAAGTGCTCTCGGCCTACGGCCTGGACCACGCCACCGTGCAGGTCGAGCCCGCGGTGCACGGTGCCACCTGCCGCGACGAGCTCACCTGGTAGCAGGCCGGTCGGGATGGTGACAGGCATCGGAACACCTGTGCGACCATGACACGGCAGGTCAGTACCTGCGACGTGCTGGCGAGGGGAATCCGGTGAGAATCCGGAACGGTCGCGCCACTGTGAGCGGGCCTCGTCGTCCGTGAGTCAGATCGCCGATCCGGCACGTGAGACTCGAATCGGACGCGCAATCTGAGGAGTTCCACTCGTGCACATCGCCGAGGGTTTTCTGCCACCCGTTCACGCGGCAGTCTGGACGTGCGCCGCGGCGCCGTTCGTCGTTCACGGCGCTCGCGCCGTCGTCGTCCAGGTCCGGGAGAACCCCCGCAGCCGTTTGCTGCTGGGTGCTGCCGGTGCCTTCACCTTCGTTCTCTCCGCCATCAAGCTGCCGTCCGTCACGGGCAGCTCGAGTCATCCCACCGGGACCGGCCTGGGCGCGGTGTTGTTCAAGCCGCCGGTCATGGCGTTCCTCGGCACGGTGGTGTTGCTCTTCCAGGCGTTGCTGCTCGCGCACGGCGGCTTGACGACGCTGGGCGCCAACGCGTTCTCCATGGCGATCGTCGGCCCGTGGGTGGGGTACGCCGCGTTCCGTCTCACCGGCAGGCTGGGCGGTGGTCTGTCGCTGTCGGTGTTCTTCGCGATGATGCTGGCCGACCTGTCGACGTACTGCACGACGTCGGTGCAGATCGCGCTCGCGTTCCCGGATCCGCAGAGCGGCGTACTCGGAGCCGTCACCAAGTTCCTGTCCATCTTCGCTGTCACCCAGATTCCGCTCGCCATCGCGGAGGGCCTGCTGGGTGTGCTGGTGTTCCGCGTCCTGCGGACCGTGGCGACGCCGGAGCTGCGGGACCTCGGAGTGCTGCGCCGCGAGAAGGGTGCCGTCGATGCGTAGGAACGTGGTGATCAACCTGCTGCTCGTCCTCGGGATCGTCCTCATCGTCGGCGCCGCGCTGGTGCTCGACGCGGGACGCAGCGGCGACGAGGAGCGGTTCGTCGGTACCGATTCGGCCGCCACGTCGCAGATCGAGGAGGACCACCCGGACTACGTGCCGTGGTTCGAGTCGGTGTTCTCGCCGACGTCGGGCGAGGTGGAGTCGGGACTCTTCGCGCTGCAGGCCGCGCTGGGTGGACTCGTCCTGGGGTACGTGCTGGCGGCGCTGCGCGGTCGGCGCAAGCTCGACGCGCTCCGCACCGAACTCGAACGGACGTAGGTGCAGGGTCTCGCGGTCGACGACGCGGCCTGGGCCAGTCCGTGGCGCACGCGCGCGGTGGGCGACAAGGCGGCACTGTCGCTGGGCCTCGTGCTGTGCGCGCTGCTGCTCCCGCCGTGGCCCGGTGCGCTGATCGTCACGGTGGTCGCGCTCGGTGCGGCCGTCGGGGCTGCCCGCACACCGCTCCGGCCGGTGCTGCGTGCGCTCACCGCACCGGCTGCGTTCATCGCCCTCGGCGCCGTCTCCGTCGCCGTCACGGTGACCGCCACGCCGGACTGGAGTGTCGGGGTCACGGCCGACAGCGCGCGACGAGCGCTGGAGGTGTCCGGTCACGCGATCGCCGGGACGTCGGCCGTGCTCCTGCTGGCCGTCACGACACCGATGATCGACATCCTGACCGGGTTGCGACGGCTGCGGGTACCGCAGGCATGCATCGACGTCGCCGCCGTGATGTACCGCTTCCTGTTCGTGCTGCTGTCGTCGGTACGCACCATCCGCCAGTCGCAGACCGCCCGCCTCGGCTACTCGTCGCCGCGCCGGTCGCTGCATTCCGCGGGTCTGCTGACGGCCGCTGTGCTGATCAAGTCGTGGGACAGGGCCTCGCGGCTCGAGGCGGGGCTGGCGGGTCGCGAGTTCGGCGACGCGGTCTCGGCGGATCCGGTCGACCGGCAGCGCAGTTCGCCGAGCTTCCTGGTGACCGTCGTGGCGGTGCTGGGAGCCGTGGTGGCGCTGTCCCTGCTGGGACATCGCGCATGAGCCACCGCACGCTCACCGCCCGCGACCTCGAGGTGCGGTATCAGGGCGGGCCGCCGGTGTTGGCCGGCGCGAGCCTGAGCGTTCCCGCCGCGGCGAGGGTGGCGCTCCTGGGCGCCAACGGCTCGGGCAAGACGACCCTGCTGCGGTGCCTGTCCGGAGCGATCGTTCCCGATGGCGGCCGGGTGGAGATCGACGACGTCGCACTGCGCCACAGCCGGTCGGGCCTGCGGGCACATCGCCAGGAGGTGCAACTGGTGCTGCAGGATCCGGACGATCAGTTGTTCTCGGTCGACGTGTACCGAGACGTCGCCTACGGTCCGGTGAACCTCGGCCTGGGGCCCGACGAGGTGCGCGAGCGCACGGAGGCGGCGCTCGAGGTGATGGGCATCGACCATCTGCGGTCCCGGCCGACGCACCAGCTGTCCTACGGTGAGCGCAAGCGCGTCGCGACGGCCGGCGCCGTGGCCATGCGGCCGTGCATCCTGTTGCTCGACGAACCGACGGCCGGGCTCGATCCGCAGGGCGTCGACGAGATGTTCGCCGCGCTGCACCGCCTGGAGAATCACCACACGACCGTGGTGCTGTCGACACACGACGTGGCCCTGGCGCTGGAGTGGTCGAACTCGGTCGCCGTGGTCGTGGACGGCGCTGTGGTGCAGGGGGATCCGGTGACGTTGCTGTCGGACATCGACCTGCTGGGACGGGCCAGGTTGCGGACACCGTGGCCGTTGGCGCTCGCCGCGGACCTCGTCCGGGACGGCATGCTCGAACAGGGATCGCGACCACGGGACGCCGAAGAACTACGAAAGATGCTGAGCAGCAGTATCAGTCGGCGCTAACGTACGAGCAACCACTGCTTGTCGTGGCGGTAGATGGTGGACCGGGTGGTCTCGCGGGGGATGTCGATGCCGTCCTTCGTCAGACGCGCCGCCGTGGCTCCGAGTTGCATCGCCCGGCCGGTGATCCAGCGGCGGCGGAACAGTCCGCGCTTGCCCTGCACCCGAGCTCGGAGTCCCGGCATCTCGAGCGTCGGGGTGACCTCGATGCCCGGCACCTCACCGGAGAAGAGCTTGGTGTCGTCGACGTAGGCCTCACCGACGAGGTGGCCCGACGGCCCCGAGACGGTGGCGAGTCCGACGACGGCCGATCCGGCGTCGTCACGGATGAGGGGAGTGGGGGAGGCGGTGCCGGACAGCGCGACCTTGGCGGCGCGCGATCCGGTGCCGACGCGGAAGAGGTGGCTGGCCTCGCTGGCGGTCTCGGCGACGTAGGCGAGCTCGATGTCGAGTCGGTCGCGCCGCATCAACCGGGTGAGGACGGCGGCGAGCGAGGCGTCGGTGCCGAGCACGATCAGCCGGGGGTCGTGCACCGCGTCGAGTTCGGCGAGCAGGGCGTCGCACTCCTCCTTCGACGGCACCTCGGGTACCGCGGTGAGCGGTAGCGAGGACAGCGCGATGGGCAGCAAGGGCCTGCCGCACTGCAAGACGAACGGAGTCACGCGAATTCCTTCTCAGCCGGACGGGTCTGCCCCACCCTAATCAGGACACGGTCGTCGTGGACCCCGGGAAGGCGCTTGCCCGGTCTCGATTTCGCGTCGCTTTGACCGTGCCGCCGCGACAGAAGACCAGGCAGTACGGTGTGCGGTCGGCTGTGAGCGGCACGTGTCGTCTCGGGCGGTACACTGTGTCACCGGTCATGGTCGGTGCGCGTTCCGCACGTCACGAAGTGCGTTCCGACACGTGCCACAGCCCGGGATGGTCCGGCTGTCCACCCGAGTGATGGAGCAACACATGCCGGCAATCGTCCTCATCGGCGCCCAGTGGGGCGACGAGGGCAAGGGCAAGGCCACGGATCTGTTCGGCGAGCGACTGCAGTGGGTGGTGCGCTACCAGGGTGGCAACAACGCCGGCCACACCGTGGTGCTGCCGAACGGCGACAAGTTCGCGCTTCACCTCATCCCGTCGGGCATCCTCTCGCCCGGTGTGAACAACGTGATCGGCAACGGCGTCGTCGTGGATCCAGGTGTGCTGCTCACCGAACTCGACGGCCTCGAGAAGCGCGACGTGGACACGTCGAAACTGCTGCTCAGCGCCGATGCGCACCTGATCATGCCGTACCACGTGGCCATCGACAAGGTCACCGAACGTTTCCTCGGTGCCCGCAAGATCGGCACCACCGGACGCGGCATCGGCCCGTGCTACCAGGACAAGATCGCCCGCGTCGGAGTGCGCGCGGCGGATGTCCTGGACGAGAAGATCCTGACCCAGAAGGTCGAGGCCGCACTGGAATTCAAGAACCAGGTGCTCGCCAAGATCTACAACCGGCGCGCCCTCGAGTCGGAGAAGGTGGTGGAGGAGGTGCTCGGCCAGGCCGAGGGCTTCAAGCACCGCATCGCCGACACCCGGCTCGCGTTGAACCAGGCGCTCGAGCGCGGCGAGACCGTGCTGCTCGAGGGCTCGCAGGGCACGCTCCTCGACGTCGATCACGGCACCTATCCGTTCGTCACGTCGTCCAACCCGACGGCGGGCGGCGCGGCCGTGGGTTCGGGCGTCGGCCCGGGTCGGATCACCACCGTCCTCGGCATCCTGAAGGCGTACACCACGCGCGTCGGCTCGGGCCCGTTCCCGACGGAGCTGTTCGACGAGTCGGGCGAGTACCTGGCCAAGCAGGGCGGCGAGGTGGGTGTCACCACCGGCCGCGCCCGGCGCACCGGCTGGTTCGACGCCGTCATCGCGCGGTACGCCACGCGCGTCAACGGCATCACCGACTACTTCCTCACCAAGCTCGACGTGCTGTCCTCGCTCGACACCATCCCGATCTGCGTCGCGTACGACGTGGACGGCGTGCGTCACGACGACATGCCGATGACGCAGACCGGGTTCCATCACGCGAAGCCGATCTACGAGGAGATGCCCGGGTGGTGGGAGGACATCTCGGGGGCGCGGACCTTCGAGGAGTTGCCCGTCAATGCCCAGAGGTACGTGCTGCGTCTCGAGGAGCTCTCGGGGTCGTACATGTCGTACATCGGCGTCGGTCCGGGCCGTGACCAGACCATCGTGCGGCGCGACATCCTGTCCTGACACGGTCGAGATATCACAAATGGCGTGACGATAACGCCAGGATGGCTCATACTGTGGCTCAGGTTCGCTATGAGGTGGAACAAAACGGATCCCCCTCTCGGCGAGAGCAGGTCAGTGGAGGACCGCTATGGACAGCACCTACGTCGGGCTCGAGGTCTTCCAGTGCCAGTTCGAGCGTTTCAGCTTCGAGCACTCGTGGATCGGTGACCGTGTCGGTGAGCTGATGCTGGGGCCGCGCGGCGGCGGCATGCTCGAGTTCCAGCACGCCACGGTCTTCGCGCTCCCCGAGGGCGGCGCGCACGAGGTGCACGGCGACATCCTCGCCTGGTACCTCGCGCACGGCGGCCCGAGTGGATCGCTCGGCTACCCGCTCACCGACGAGAAGCGCACTCCGACGGGCCACGGCCGCTACAACGTGTTCGAGAACGGCACCGTCGGATGGCTCCCGGGTACCGGGGCATTCCTCATGGGATCCGTCCGCACCGCCTGAACTGGACTGCACCCCGGTGTCCACCGAGGTGGATACTGGACCTCATGGTGACTCGCGTGATCGGTGCCTCGACTCTCTCGCGGGACCTCGGGCACTGGCGGCCGTCGGGGCGGCACCGGCCGGTCTACCGGGCACTCGCCGACGGGATCCGGCTCCTGGTGCACGACGGCCGCATCCCCCTGGGCGTCGCCCTGCCCAGCGAGCGCGATCTGGCGGGAGCCCTGTCGCTGTCCCGCACCACCGTCACCAACACGTACGCGGCACTGCGTGACGAGGGGTACCTGTTGAGCAGGCAGGGTTCCCGCAGCACGGTCGCACTGCCGCGGACCACCCTGGCGGGGCGGCCGGCCCGCGCGGCCGCGTCGGTGATCGATCTGACCCATGCCGCCGTCACCGCCCCGTCCGACGAGGTGACACAGGCGTACGCCGCTGCGCTGGAGGCACTTCCGGCCTACTACACAGGTCACGGCATCGAGCCGGTCGGTCTCGCGACACTGCGGCAGGCCCTGGCTCGCCGGTACGACGAGCGCGGGCTGCCCACGTCGCCGGACCAGATCATGGTGACGTCCGGCGCGCAGCAGGCCTGGCGGCTGCTGCTCGAGGTGCTGGTGTCGCCAGGTGACCGGGTGGTGGTCGATCACCCGACGTATCCCAATGCGCTGGAGGCGATTCGACGAACTGCGGCGCGCGCGGTGCCCGTTCCGTTGAGGCCGCGGGAGTACTCGACCCCTGGATCGGCGCGCTCGTCGCGGCGATGGGACCTCGACGCGATTCGTGACGCGACGGTGCAGACGGGGGCGCGAATGGCGTACGTGCTGCCCGACTTCCACAATCCGACGGGTGCCCTGCTCGATGTCGCCGGCCGCGCGGAACTGGCGTCGAACGCCCGCCGGACCGGCACCACGCTGGTGGTGGACGAGTCGATGGCCGACCTGTGGCTGGACGAGGCGCCGCCCGCTCCGGTCGCGGCGGTGGGGCATCCCGGCACTGTCGTCACCGTGGGGTCCGCGTCGAAGGCGTACTGGGGTGGTCTGCGGGTCGGCTGGATCAGGGCGTCGCCGTCACTGATCTCTCGCTTGGCGACATCGCGGGCCGCCGTCGACATCGGCACGCCGATCATGGATCAGCTCGCGTGCGCGGCACTGATCGAGCGGCACGAGGAGATCTTGGTTCCCCGCCGCGCGGAACTCCGTGGTAACCGGGATGCGCTGACGGCGGCTCTGGCGCGGCACCTGCCGGACTGGTCGTACGACCCGGCGCCGGGCGGCCTGTCGTTGTGGGTTCAGATGCCTGCCGCGGCGTCCACGGCTCTCGCCGCGATCGCGCCGGCGCACGGGGTGGCGCTGGCGGCGGGGCCGCGGTTCGGGGTGGAGGGGGCGTTCGAGCGCCACGTGCGCCTGCCGTACACGGAGGGTGCCGATCGATTGGAGGCTGCGATCGACCGAATTGCGTTCGCGTACCAATCCCTGAAACCGACCGACGGGGATTATTCTGCCGTCGTGCTGTGACTTGGGGCGGCCGACGGAGAATGGTCGGCCAGTCAGCGGGAGCCGAAGACCTCGTGATCGAGTTCGGCCATGTCCCACTGGAGCTCGGAGCCGAGTTCCTCGTGGTCCGCGCGCGATGCGGCGCGTCCGAGCAGCACTGCGGCACCCGCGGCGACCAGCAGCCACACCACTCCGACGACCACGACGACTATCACGATTCCGTTTGTAGCACCTCGAACTGAAAACATTCTGTGAAACGCGAGACTTGGATCGGTTTCTTACGGAGTAAACCGGAATGAATCTCGATCGGCGCGCTCGGCGGCTGCCCGCTCGCCGATTCGCGTCGGTTTGCGCGGAGGTACTCGTGGGTACAGTCGAACGTATGAGCGATGCGAATGACACCACCAAGACAGGCAATGCGGACGTCGACCAGAGCGCGGAGAAGGATCCGTCCGACTGGGTCACCGGTGACGAGCCGCCCACCGGCCCCCAGTTGAGCTACCTCGAGACGCTGGCCCGCGAGGCCGGCGAAGAGGTGCCGTCGGACCTGACCAAGGCGCAGGCGTCCGAGATGATCGACAAGCTGCAGTCCGAGACGGGCCGCGGAACCAGCTAGACCCCGTCCGTGCCGCGCGCGTCGTACTCGGCGCGCGCGGCCGTCACGGTCGGAAGCGTCGATTCGACGAACTCGATGAGGCCGACGAGCCGGGTCGCCGTCTCGCGCCCGAGGTCGGTGAGTGCGTACTCCACCTTCGGCGGAATCTGTTCGAGCACGGTGCGGGTGATCAGCCCGTCACGCTCCAGCCGCTGCAGTGTCTGCGACAGCATCCTCTCGCTGACCCCGTCCACGCGCCGCCGCAGAGCCCCGAACCGGTACGGCCCCTCGTGCAGCGCGGCGAGCGCCAGCAGGCCCCAGCGACTGGTGATGTCCTGCATCGTGTCGCGGGACGAGCAGTGGCGAGAGAACACGTCGGCTTCGAGTGTCGGGTCGGTGTCGGGCACGAGCGCCATCCTACCAGCTGGTCCGTAAGTGGTTACGAGGAATGTTGCACTGCACGAATAGTAAGTGCATAGTGGTGCCGACGGCCGGATCGGTCGCAGCGGCACACCCTCGTGGTGCGCCGGACGACGCTCACTCTCCAGGGAGACATGCTCATGACCACGACAGCGGTGACCGGCGCGACCGGACAACTCGGCAGCGCAGTGATTCGATCGCTCCTCGATCACGGGGTCGCCGCGGGCGACATCGTGGCCGTGGTGCGCGACGAGGCCAAGGCCGCCGACCTGGCGGCGCGCGGTGTCGTCGTCCGCGTCGCCGACTACGCGGATCCCGCTGCGTTGCGCGCCGCTCTCGACGGGGTGGATAAGCTCCTGCTCGTGTCGGGTTCCGAGCCCGGTAAGCGAATCCCGCAGCACACCAACGTCATCGAGGCTGCCGAGGCGGCCGGTGTCTCACTCATCGCGTACACCAGTGTGCTGAAGGCGCCGACGAGCGGCATCAGTCTCGCGCCCGAGCACGTCGCCACCGAGGAGCGCCTCGCGTCGTCCTCCGTGCCGTCCGTGCTGCTGCGCAACGGGTGGTACTGGGAGAACTACGCGGCGTCGATCGGCCAGGCACAGCACACCGGCGCCATCATCGGGAGCGGTGGGTCGGGTGTCGTGGCCGGTGCTGCTCGGGCCGACTACGCGGCGGCCGCGGCCGCGGTGCTGATAGCCGACGACCAGGCGGGCGCCGTGTACGAGCTGGGCGGCGAGCGTCTGACGTACGAGGGTCTGGCGGGTGCGATCTCCGAGATCATCGGCGCGCCGGTGGAGTACCAGGATCTGAGCACCGACGAGCACATCGGCGCGCTCGAGGGTGCGGGACTGCCCGCGCCCGTCGCGCAGATGCTGGCGAGCGCCGACGCGGGCATCGCCCGCGGCGACCTCGACACCGAGTCGGGAGATCTGACTCGACTGCTCGAGCGTGAGCCGGTCTCGGCCGTCGACGCGCTGCGCGCCACGCTGAGCTGAGCCGACCGGTCAGGACCCCGGCGCCAGCGCCGCGAACCAGCGCAGCGCGTCGGGGTCGTCGACCGACTCCGGATCGGCCACCGTCGACGGGTCCGCACCCGACAGGATCTTCTTGACCGGGATCTCGAGCTTCTTCCCGGTCCGCGTGTGCGGCACGGCGCGGATCTCGATGATGTCGTCCGGGACGTGACGCGGCGAGGCCTCCCTCCGCAGCGCCGCCGAGATGCGATCGCGCAGATCGTCATCGAGCTCCACGTCGTCGGACGTGACGACGAACAGCGGCATCCAGTAGCTGCCGTCCGGGCGTTCGAGACCCACGACGAGACTCTCTGCGATGCCGGGCAGACGCTCGACCACGCCGTAGATGTCGGCGCTGCCCATGCGCACACCGTTGCGGTTGAGCGTGGCGTCCGATCGTCCGTGGATCACCACGCTGCCCCCGCTGGTCACGGTGATCGAGTCGCCGTGCCGCCAGACGCCGGGGAACGTGGAGAAGTACGCGTCGGCGTAGCGGTCACCGCTCGGGTCCTTCCAGAACCCGACGGGCATGGACGGCATCGGCGCGACGATGACCATCTCACCCGGTTCGTCCACCAGCGGGGTCCCGTCGTCGCTCCACGCCTCCAGAGCGACACCGAGATTCACGGCAGGAATCTCGCCGGGGACCACGGGCACCCCGGTGGGCGCTCCCACGAATCCGCTGACGACGTCCGTGCCGCCCGACACCGGCGCGAGGTGCACCGACCGCCCCACGTGCTCCGCCACCCAGCCGTGCGCCGCGGCGGGGAGGACCGACCCGGTGACCCCGAGAATGCGCAGTGCCGAGAGGTCCTGTGCCCGAGCCGGTTCGACCCCGACACTCTCGCAGTGCAGGAGGTACCCGGGACTGGTGCCGAGCACGGTCACGCGGTGCCGCGCCGCGAGCTCCCACAGTGCGCCGGCGTCCGGATGGCCGGGGCTGCCGTCGTAGCAGACGACGGTCGAGCCCACGAGCAGCCCGGCCAGCAGGTAGTTCCACATCATCCAGCTGGGTGAGGTGTACCAGAGGAACACGTCGTCCTCGGTCATGTCCGACTGCAGCGCAGCAGATTTGAGGTGCTCGAGCAGAACACCGCCGTGTCCGTGAACGATGCCCTTGGGGCGCCCGGTGGTGCCGGAGGAGAACAGCACCCACAGTGGGTGGTCGAACGGGACAGGCTCGGGGAGCACCCGTGGGCCACCGCGCCCCTCGTCGAGCAGATCGTCCCATCGGACGGCTCCGGGTACGTCGGTGCCGAGTCGGGAGAAGGCGATCACCGCCCGCAGGGAGGGAATCGAGGCCTGCAGTACCGCCACCTGGTCCCGGCGGTCGCGGTCCACACCGGCGAAGCGGTAGCCGTCGGCGGTCACCAACACCGTCGGTTCGAGCTGTCCGAGCCGGTCCACCGCGGCGGCCGCGGAGTAGTCCTGCCCGCACGAGGTCCAGACGGCGCCGAGTGCGGCGGTGGCGAGGAACGCGACGGCGGCCTCGGTCGTGTTCGGGACGTAACCGGCCACCCGGTCGCCGCTCCGCACGCCGAGGCGGTGCAGCGCGGCGGCGATCGAGGAGATCTGCTCGGCCAGTTCCGCGTAGGACGATGTGCGGGTGCCGAGTCCGCCCGGTTCGGTGTCGTCGATGATCGCCACGGACTCGGGTGACCGGTCGCACCACGCCAGTACGCGATCCACGTAGTTCACGCGGGCACCCCGGAACCACTGCCGCCCGCTGAACACGCGGGGGTCCTCCGAGGGGGACAGGACGGACTCGTGACCGGTGAGCGGCACGTCGAAGAAGGTGCCGACACCGGCCCAGAACTGTTCCGGCTCGTCGACCGACCAGCGATGCAGCGCGCCGTAGTCGGAAGAGGAGCGTCCCGTGAACGTGACGACCGAGTCCGAGAACCGGGCGAGAGGGCGGGGGTTCATGAGGACAGTCTGATGAACCCGCTCGGCGAGCCCGGCGCCGTGATCATTCCGTTACTCGCCGTGACCTGATCGTGATGTTCCGGTTGGCCGAACCGCGATGTCGATCGATCAGAGTTGTCTGCAAGGCGGTCCAGCCCAGGGCCCTTCGCTACACCCTCGGTACCGGTGCGAGACACCGCGTCCGAGCAGCGCCGCAGAAGGAACATGATGACCACGGTTGCTCCTTCCCACCACTCCTCCAGCCCGTTCGACGTCGTCGTCCACGCAGGCCACGACGGCCGCCGCATCGTCGCCGTCCGTGGCGACGTCGACCTCGTCACCGCGCGCGACCTGACCCGCTGCCTCCGAGCGGCCGTCTCGAACGGCCCCGTCACGGTCGACCTCACCGACGTCCGGTTCTTCAGCTCGGCCGGCGTGACCGCGATCGAGGACGTCCTGTCGGACGCCCCGACCGCGATCGACGTCGTGATCTCGCCGTCACCTCGGGTGCGGCGCACTCTCGGTGTCCTCGGCCTCACCCGTCTCGTGCCGGTCGTGGCTTCGGTGGAACCGGAGCCGCTCGCGAGCTGACCCGCTCGTCACGGACGCAGGATGATCTTCACGGCTCCGTCCTGCTTCTTCTGGAAGATCTCGTAGGCGTGCGGCGCCTGCGTCAACGGCAGGGTATGAGTCGCGAAGTCGTCCACGCCCAACGGATCGTCGTCCGTCAGCAACGGCATGATGTCGTCGACCCACCTCTTGACGTTCGCCTGACCCATGCGCAGTTGGATCTGCTTGTCGAACATGGTCATCATCGGCATCGGATCCGCCGCGCCGCCGTACACGCCGGACAGTGAGATCGTGCCGCCCCGGCGGACGATGTCGACCGCCGAGTAGACCGCGTCGAGGCGGTCCACTCCGGCCTTCTCCATGAACGGTTTCGCGAGGGCGTCCGGGAGCAGACCCGCCACCTGCTGCGCGGCCTTCGCCACCGGTGAGCCGTGGGCCTCCATTCCGACCGCGTCGACGACCGAGTCGGTACCGCGGCCGTCGGTCAGTTCGCGGACGACGTCCCCCACCTGCCCGCCGTGGGCCCGGAGATCCACCGTCTCGATGCCGCGAGCGCGAGCACGCTCGAGCCGTTCGGGTACGCGGTCGACGCCGATGACGCGGTATCCGAGATGGGTGCCGATGCGTGCCGCCATGTCGCCGATCGGACCGAGGCCCAGCACGGTCAGCGAGCCGCCCTCGGGCACCCCCGCGTACTGCACGGCCTGCCACGCGGTGGGCAGTACGTCGGACAGGTAGACGAATCGCTCGTCGCTCGGGCCCTCCGGGACCTTGATGTGGGTGAAGTCGGCGTGCGGCACCCTCAGGTACTGCGCCTGGCCGCCCGGCACGGATCCGTAGAGCTCGGAGTAGCCGAACAGTGCTGCGCCCATACCGGTCTCGCGTACCTGGGTGGTCTCGCACTGGGTGTACAGCGACTGATCGCACATGAAGCACGAGCCGCACGAGATCTGGAACGGGACGACGATGCGGTCTCCCACCGCCAGCGTCGACACGGCGCTGCCGACCTCGCGCACGATGCCCATCGGTTCGTGGCCGAGGATGTCACCGACGTTCATGAACGGCCCGAGCACCTCGTAGAGGTGCAGATCGGAGCCGCAGATGTTGGTGGACGTCACCTCGATGATGGCGTCCGTCGGATCCTGGATCGTCGGATCCGGGACGTTGTCGACGCGGACGTCGCGCTTGCCGTGCCAGGTCACTGCTCTCATGATGTGCCTTTCGTGTCGTGCGGATGCGGGAATGCTCAGGTGATCGGGGAACCGCCGGTCACGCCGATGACCTGCCCGGTGATGTAGCTGGACTCGCCCGAGGCGAGGAACACGTACGCGGGTGCGAGTTCCGCGGGCTGTCCCGGACGTCCGAGCGGCACCTGGTCGCCGAAACCGTCGACACTGTCCGACGGCATCGTGGCCGGGATCAGCGGTGTCCAGATGGGTCCGGGTGCCACGACGTTCACGCGGATGCCCTGCTGGGCGACATCGCTCGCGAGCCCCTTGGAGAAATTGATGATGCCGGCCTTGGTGGTGGCGTAGTCGAGCAGTTCGGGTGAGGCGCTCACGCCCTGGACGGAGGAGGTGTTGACGATGGTCGAGCCCGGATCCATCACGGCCACAGCCTTCTTGGACAACCAGAACAACGCGTACAGGTTGGTCTTCAGTACGCGGTCGAACTGCTCGGTGGTGATGTCGGCGATACCGCCGCTCTGGGCCATCTGGAACGCCGCGTTGTTCACGAGAATGTCGAGACCGCCCAGTTCGCGCACCGCGGTGTCGATCAGGGCGTCGCAGTGCGCCTCGTCGCGGATGTCACCGGGGACGCTGACGGCCCGGCGGCCGGCCTCCTCGACGAGCCGCACCGTCTCGCGCGCATCGGGCTCCTCGGACTCGAGGTACGACAGCACGACGTCGGCGCCCTCGCGCGCGAACGCCAGGGCGACGGCGCGGCCGATGCCGCTGTCCGCTCCGGTGATCAGTGCCTTCCGGCCGGTGAGCCGCCCTGATCCGCGGTAGGTGGACTCCCCGTGGTCGGGGGTGGTCCGCATGTCCTCGGTCAGCCCGGGATGCGAGATCGGTTGCTGCCCATCGCGATCCGGCGTCGCGTAGGCGGTACGCGGGTCTCTCTTGGAGTACTGGTCGATCGAGCCGTTCGACGAAGTCATGCCGGTCGGGTACCCGCGTACCCGACCGGGAATCCTGGTCCCGCCTCAGGAACGCGGGTGCAACAGCGCTCGCGAGAATCGTCCGGACACGTCGTGACGCACCCGTCCGTCTCGGCCGATCGACACGACGCCGCCGGCCCACGAGGGGTCGGTGTCCGCCGCGGACTGCGGGTCGGTGGTGCCCTCGGCGTCGGTGCCGTCGTGCGAGCTGACCGTCAGCGACCGCCTGATGGACTCGTCGATACCCACGAGAGAGTCGACGGCGTGCGCGAACGTGTCCGTGGCCGCGTTGCCGCGACGGACGATCATGTCGTGATGCAGGCTGTCCACCAACGAGATCACGGTGCCGGGCGGCATCTGTGTGATGGCGGCGACGGCTCGCCCGACGATCGGTGTGGGAGCCAGCGGCACGCGGAACTGGGGCCGCGACAGTTCGGCGATGGTCGCGTAGCGGGTGAGCAACTCGGGGTAGGTGAGCACCTCGGTCCCGCCGATGTCGTACGACCCCGGAATGGGCTCGTCACCGAGAGCGGCGGCGATGATGTGCAGGACGTCGGTCGTCGCGATCGGCTGCACCTTCTTCACCATCCAGCTCGGCACGGGGGTGACCGGGAGCCGTTCGACCATCCTGCGTACGAGCTCGAACGAGGTGGAGCCGGACCCGAGGATGATGGCCGCCCGGAACACCGTCGCCGGGACGGACGAGTTGAGGAAGACCTCCTCGACCTGCAGGCGGGACGTGATGTGGTCGGAGAGGTCCTCGTCGTCGTCGGGCACGTGGCCGGACAGGTAGACGATGCGGCCCACGCCGTGCTTCTCCGCGGCGCGCGCGACGGCCTGCGCGGCCTCGCGATCCTTGGTCACGAAGTCGCCGTCGTCCATCGAGTGCACGAGGTAGACGACCGCGTCCGCACCCTCGAGCGCGGCGTCGATGGACTTCTCGTCGGTGATGTCGAAGTGGACCGGCGTCACGTCGTCCTCCCAGCTGAAGGAGGACGCCTTGCTGTCGTCGCGCATGGCGGCGAGCACGTCGTGACCGTCGCCCAGCAGGATGGGAACGAGACGTGAGCCGATGTAGCCGGTGGACCCGGTGACCAGGATGCGCAAGACATGCCTTTCGAGTGAGTGGTCCTGGTTTACCCGTCCCCGGTCGCGGTCAATCTGTGCCGAGTGTCATGCCCGCTGCTGCTCGAGGAGGTCGGATGAACGCGTCTCGAGAACGGGAGCCGTCGGACATCGCGTCGGCGCTGGCGGCGTTCGCTCGCGACCTGACGGCGCACACCGATCTCGACGACACGTTGCGCAGGGTCACCGAGGCGGCCCTCGATCTGGTTCCCGGAACGGACGCCGCCGACGTGGTGGCGATCTCGGGCAGGTCGTCGTTCACCTCGCACGGGCCCACGTCGTCCCTTCCGCCGCGGCTCGACGCAGCTCAGATCGAGTTCGGGGAGGGCCCGTGCCTGGACGCGGCGACCACCACCGCGGTGGTGCGGGCCGATGATCTGACCACCGACACCCGGTGGCCGAAGTATGCGCCGATCGCCCTGGCGGAGGGCGTGCGGAGCTCGCTCTCCTTCCAGCTCTTCACCCACCGCGACACCTTCGGTGCCCTGAACCTGTTCGCGTTCGAGCCCCGAGCCTTCACCGACGACGCGATCATGGTCGGGGAGGCGCTCGCCACCCACGCCGCGATCGCTCTGACAGCGGGTCGGGTCGAGGATCAACTGCATTCGGCCCTGGCGTCCCGGGACGTCATCGGGCAGGCCAAGGGCATGATCATGGAGCGTTTCGGCGTCGACGCCCAGCAGGCCTTCACCCTGCTGACCAGGCTGTCCCAGGACTCCAACACCCCGATCAGCCGGTTGTCGGTCCACTTGGTGGAGAAGGGGTCGGAGTCGGCTCGCTGAGGTGCCGGGTCACGAGAACTCGGCGTGCAGTTCGGGGAGGAACGCCGCGAGGTGGTTCATCTCCTGCCCGCAGTGCATCAGCAGGTCACGACCGAGGTCGAGGCTCAGCTGCAGATCGGTCGGATCGACCGACGCACCACGGGCCACCGCACACGCGGCCTGCGTCACGTTCGGTACGTGCAGGCCGCGGAGGTTCAGGTGGAATCGGCTGCGCATCTCGGCGCCGCCCTCGATCGGGCGGACCTGGTGGGCGAGCCACCCCAGGTCCACGGGGGCGATGCTGCTTCCGACGCGGCCGAAGACGATGGTCTGATCCGACGGCACGGTGAACCCGTGCGCCACCGGGTCTCGGAAGTTGATCCCGAGCTGCTGCAGTTTCGGCCCCACGTACTCGTCGACGTAGGTGGTGTTGCCGATGTACTTCTGCCGGTCCGTGAGGTCGGCGGTGGTGAGGTCGGTGTCCAGGGCGGCGAACTGGTGCGCGTCGGGATGCCACAACTTGTAGCGCGCGGCCTCGCTGGAGTGCCACCCGAACCACCAGTCCCACATGGCCGCAGTGACTCTCGGCATGACGGTGCGCACCGCCACGAAGACCACTCCGTCGGCGCCCTGGCCGTACCCGGTCTCCACGGCGGACGTCCCGGTCGGGCCGAGATCGCGCGTGATGTCCTCGAACCGAGGCACTGCTCCCGCCGGTAGCGCCGGGCCGGCGAAGGCGTCGGCCACGATCTGCGGCGCGGGGACGGTCCGGGCCTGCATGTAGCGGGCGTACGGGAGCGCGAAGTCGGCGCCGCGGTAGCCGGGATAGCGAACGGCGCAGGCCGCCGAGGGGAGTGTCGGCGCTGCGCGGACGCGCGGGGCGATCCCCACCGTGACCGCTCCCGCGGCGACGGCGGCCGCTCCCAACATCCCGCGACGACTCATGGCCCGATTCCTCAACATCTGTACAGAAAAGACGCCGGCGACCCCGGTGTCAAGCACGAGCGGACGTGCCGAGACGGGTGTACCCTCAACGCCTGTCATGATCGTGACGCGGCAGTCGGGGGACGGTGGAGCGGGCTCGATCAGCCCGTTCCGCCGGCGCGATCATCGTGAGCCGACCGTGACCGGTGATGGTGGTACCGGCACGTCAGGGCCGTAACATCTCACCAATGAGTGATGGTGAGACGGTGGAGAAGCCCAGAAGTCGGCGCTCACTGATCTCTGCCGCCGCGGTGCAGGTGCTCGCCGAACGCGGTCCCCGTGGGTTCACACATCGTGCGGTCGATCAGGCAACCGGTCTCGGTGCCGGCGCCGTCAACTATCACGCGCCCGATCGAGCCACCCTGCTCTCGCTGGCGCTCGACGAGGTGTTCCGGAGAGATCTCGAGGTCGCCGGTCGGCACTTCGCACTCGACACCTGGCATCACGACGCCGTGGTCGACGCCGTCGTCGGGTTCGTTCGCGACATGTGCAGCGAGGAGCATCGCGGCCGCGTCGTCGCACGGCACCACCTTCTCGGCGAGGGTCTGGTGCGGCCCGAACTCAAGGCGGCGTTCGACGCCCAGTTGGCCGCGTTCGTCGGCCTGGTGTCGTCCAAGATGAGCGAGGCGGGCTACCCCGCGACCGTGGCGTCGGCGGAACTGTTCGCCATGTCCGTGGACGGTCTGCTCACCCGCCAGGTGGTCATCGGGGTCGAACCGCTTGCCGACGAGGAGATTCCGCGCATCGTCTCCATCATCGCTCGGAGGTGGTGACGCGCCGGTCCCGCGTTTGAATCGCGTCCGTTCGGGAATGCCATTCCTGAAGAAAGGCGGCAGATGCTGCCAGCGCATCTGCGCCGACGGAAGGTTCTCGTGTGACGACGATTCATCGCGACACGATCAGCATGGTGCGTGCACACCCCGGTGTGTACGCCCCCCAGGACGATTCGAGACTGCTCTGCGAGGTCATGCCGGTGGCGGCGTCGCCCCTGGGTGCGCGTGCCCTCGATCTGTGTACGGGTACCGGAGTGCTCGCACTCCAGGCTGCGTGTCTCGGTGCACGTGAGGTGCTCGCCTACGACCTGGATGCTCGCGCCGTCGCGTGCGCCCTGGACAACGCCGAGCGCATCGGTGTCGAGGTCGATGCGCGACAGGGCACGCTCATCGACGCCCTCGCCGAGGCGCCGTTCGACCTCGTGGTCTCCAATCCGCCGTACGTGCCGTCGCCGACCGCGCCGGAGGGGCGCGGTGTGCACCGTGCGTGGGACGCCGGCGCCGACGGTCGCATCGTCCTGGACCCGTTGTGCGACAACGCGTTCGATCTCCTCACTCCGGGCGGCACCATGCTGATCGTGCAGTCCGAGTTCGCCGGTGTGGACCGCACGATCGAGCGTCTGATGCGGTCCGGCACCACGGTCGACGTGGTGGCTCGCCGTCGGATCGCGTTCGGTCCCGTCATGCACGCGCGCGCCGAGTGGCTCGAGGCCACGGGCGCCCTGCAGCCGGGTCGGCGCTCCGAGGAACTGGTGGTCGTCCGTGCCCGACGCGCCTGACGCTGCTCCCGCAGCACGGCTCGTCCGGGTTGTTCCGGGCGGGCCGGTGATGGTGGAGGGGCCCGTCGACGTGGAGATGGAGGACGGCACCCGCGTGCGGTCCGACCGCTTCATGGTGGCGCTCTGCGCGTGTCGACGCAGCAAGAACTACCCCTTCTGCGACACCAGCCATCGCCGCAAGATCCGTGCGTCCACCACCGAGGACCGGGGTCGCGACGACTGACACGGCCCGGACGTTTCACGGCGCCCTGCGGGGGCACTCCGGCGTCGTGGACACCAGGGAACAGCCGACGGTCGTCTCGTCGGAAGAGCAGTGGCGTCGGGTACTGCGTGAGCGCGGGCTGCGCGTGACCCGCCCGCGCCTGCGCGTGCTGAACGTCGTGGCGCGGCACCCACACGTCGACGCCGGCTACGTGGCCCGCACGCTGAAGAGCCAGGGGATGTCGCGGCAGACCGTCTACGGCAACCTCGACGCACTCGTGTCGGTGGATCTCCTGCGCCGGATCGAGCCCGCCAATTCGCCCGCGCTGTACGAACTTCGGGTCGACGGCGACGACCACCACCATCTGATGTGCCGGCAGTGCCGCCGAGTGTTCGACACGGCCCTCACCTCCGATGTGCGTCGACGTGCTCCCGAGCCGGAGGACGACGACTTCGACATCGACGGCGTCGACGTCTTCTTCTGGGGTGTGTGCCGTGACTGCCGGACGGGTAACCAGCAGGTATGAGCGATGATCGCGAGAAGATGCTGACGGACCACCACCGTCCGGACGGGTCCGACGATGCCACGGTGTCCGCCGTCGGTTCGGTCTCGGAGGCCCTCGAGTGGGTGGAACGCGCCCGCGGCCACCTGTACACGTTCCACCAGCTGATGGGCCACGCCGATCTCCAGTTCGGCTCTGCCGCGGACGAGCTCCGCGACGCCGGGCACGGTGACGCAGCGGACGCACTGGAGCGAGAGGTGATCGGCCGCAACGTCATCGAGGGTCGGTGGACGTTCCAGATGGTCGAGGACTTCGACGACGGGTACTGGACCACCGCGCGCGAGCACGAACGCCGGATCCGCGACGACCTGATGGACGGCCGCCGTCACGTCTTCGAGGCGGAGATGAAGGAGGATCGACGCACGCACGGCAAGCGCGGTCACGAGGCAACACCCTGACAGGAGGATCGACACGATGACGATGACGAGCGACACGGTGCGCGGCGTGCTCGACGCACCCGACGGAACGCTGCTGGTGATGCGGGACGGTGAACTGACGATGACCGACGACGATTCGGGTGCCGTTCTGGTGACCACCAAGGCGGCACTCGTCGAGCAACTGGGAGACGACCGGTCACCCGAGCGACTCGAGACGGCGGCCACCGCGCTGAACGACATGATCGACAAGCTCGGGGCGTGATCATGTCGACGTCCGACGAGAAGCACTCGGAGCCGTCCGGTGTCGCGGAGGCGTCGGGGCCACCCGACTTCGGGATCGAGCCGACGCGCCGCGACTCCGGCGACGACCGCCTAGCGGACCCGGCCGAGCAGAGCGCGACCGGTCGAGACGGTGAGCCCGAGCAGCCCTCGGACACCTGACACCGACAGGGCCGAGGACCACACGGTCTCGGTGGTGTTCGGGGGCACCGGGCGGTCGGCGATGCGATCGGCGAGCCAGTTCAGCGTCGCAGGTGCGGCGATGGGATGCAGCGACAGGTGCTCGCTGAGCCGGTCGCGCACGTACGTCACGTGGGCGCCGGCGGTGCGGTACCGCTCCACCTGCCCGTCCACGTCGTCGACGGCGATGATGGGGTCGTGCACCGCCTGCATGATGAGGAGCGGGAAGCTCGGTGCGGACTTGCCCGGCTGGATGTCCTGGAAGATCTGCACCAGCTCGGGGGTCGCCATGACGTCGGCGAGCGGGATGTCGGTGTAGCGCTCGAGGTCGTGCATCAGCAGCGTCAGAACGGCGTGCACCGTGGTCTTGCGCTCGAGTGAGGACAGAATGGTCATGCCGGGCTGCGCGACGTGATCGCGGATCGTCCGGTCCAGATCGGGGTAGGTGCGGCGCAGACCCTCGACCACCATGGTGGGCAACGCGGCGAAGATCGTGCCGTTGAGGCGGGAGAACGCCGACGCCGGATCACCGACGGGCGAGCCCAGCGCGGCACCGACGACGTTCAGCTCCGGCGCGTACTCGTCGGCGGCCTCGGCGGCCCACGACGTGGCCAGGCCGCCGCCCGAGTACCCCCACAGTGCGACGGGCGCCGAGTCGTCGAGCTCCAGAGGTGCGAAGGACAGGGCGGCGCGGATGCCGTCGAGAGTGCAGTATCCGGGTTCGATCGGTGCGCCCCAGCGGCCGTCCATGCCCTCGTGATCCGGCAGGGACAGCGCCCACCCGCGGCGCAGCGCGTACAGGATGATGAGCAGCTCGAACTGGGGCACGGCGCCGTGGGCGTGTGCTCCGTCCCGCAGCGCGTACGACGGGAAGCAGCGGTCCGAGACGGCGTCGATGGCGCACTGGTAGGACAGCAGCGGCCTGCTCCGACCCGGGACCGCGCCGGCCGGCAGCAGGACCGTGGTGACACCCGTGCGCGGTTCGCCGTGCATGTCGGACGACCGGTAGAGCAGCTGCCATGCCGACACGCGCTGGCGGATGGTGCCGAACAGGGCGATCTCGACACGGCGCGACCGCAGCACGGTCCCCAGCTCGGCCTTCTCGAACCCGGCGGGGGAGCGGTAGAACGGGTCCTTGTTCGGCGTCGTCGTCAGCCGCTCGACGGCATCGTCGGAGTCAGTGCTCCGGTCCGCCGCCGTCCCTCGCCCACCCGTGAACGCTGCATCTCGTTCGATGCTCATGTGCGTCTCGCTTCCTGATTCGTCGAGTCACAGTAACCCGACGACGCAGGAGGCGACCGACGCATGCGCGGGATCAGGTGAGGGAGACCAGCTCGTGGATGTCGTCCTTCGGCAGGCCGTCGGTCGCCACGGCCGTGACCGTGGAGCTGTTCAGCGTGATCGAACCCTTGTGGTTGTCGAGGAACGCGGTGTCGGCCGCATCGCGTCCGGTCGCGATCCGGACCAGCGTCGACCGAGGTGCGAGGCACGTCGCGTCCACGACGTGCCAGGTGTCGTTCACCAGGGCCTCCGCGACGGCGTGAAAGTCCATCGGGTCGCATCCGGGTGCGTAGACGGCGACCAGACGAGCCGGAACGTTCAGCGCGCGCAGCATCGCGACGACCAGGTGCGCGTAGTCACGGCACACGCCGGCACCGGCGAGCAGCGTGTCCGCCGCACCGTCGATGGGATCGCTGCTGCCCGGGACGTAGTGCAGTCGACGGCCGACCCAGTCGGAGACCTCCGACAACAGGACCGCGTCGTCCGACTCGCTGCCGAACTCGGTGGCAGCGAAACCGAAGAACTTGTCGGCCTCCGCGTACCGGCTCGGACGGAGGTAGACCGAGCGATCGAGATCCGTGACGGGGGACGGCTCCGCGTTCCCGGTGACGGTCGCGTCGTAGTAGACCTGCAGGTTGCCCACCGGTGCCTCGAGGACGTGGATCCGGTTGCCGTGGGCTCCGCTGACCTCGCGGGCCTCGACCGTCTTCCCGTCCAGGACGAACGAGAGGGTCTCGGCGACCTGCGCGCCGGGATGCGGGGCCACGGCGATCTGGAACTCCAGGGTGCTGGCGGCCGTGATGTCGACATCGAGGCGTGCGGAGACGACGCGTTCGGTCATGGAGGTGCTCGTTTCCGGGGGGAGAGGGGGTGTGCGCGGAGGTGTACCCAGCCTGACCAGGAACGACGCGTGTCGCTGGACACAGTGGGACGACCGCGAGTGTGAACTGTGGAATGTAGGCCCCGGATTCCGGGGTCCGGATTCCACCATTGCCCGGCGGCGAGGGGAGACGTGGAGCCGATGACGGGAATCGAACCCGCGTATTCAGCTTGGGAAGCTGATGTTCTGCCATTGAACTACATCGGCCGGTGGTGCTGCCCTGAAGATTAGCAGGGCGCCCGGGTGGCCTCGGCG